>CALAXO010000168.1 GCA_937894955.1 uncultured Clostridia bacterium | reverse complement strand
CCAACGCGCCGACTCCGAGACCGACCAACGCGCCGACTCCGAGACCGACCAACGCGCCGACTCCGAGACCGTCCAACGCGCCGACTCCGAGACCGTCCAACGCGCCGACTCCGATACTAACCAATGCGCCGACATCTAATCCAACCGTTCAGCCGACTGACCAGCCATCATCTTCTCCCGAACCCGGTGGAGACGGTACTCCTGAGCCGGGCGGAGACTGTACTCCCGAACCCGGTGGGGACGGCACACCTGAGCCGGGCGGGGACATTACTCCCGAACCCGGTGGAGACGGTACTCCCGAGCCGGGCGGGGACGGTACTCCCGAGCCGGGCGGGGACGGTACTCCCGAGCCGGGCGGGGACATTACTCCCGAGCCGGGTGGAGACTGTACTCCCGAACCCGAAGAGCCGTATATTGCAACGGATCTTTACAGCGGAATATATACTCCTGCCGATATAGAAAATGACACGCTTGTTTTCTATGCATACCCTGCCGGTGGGGATAATCTTTCACTTAAAGTTTATATTAAAGGTCGTTACGACAATGTAAACAACGGTGACCTGCTGTACCCGGATGAGCAGAGCTATTTTCGTCCCGTGTTGTCGATAAACAATGAGTACATAATCACAATGTATCTCTATCGCGGAAGTGAACTTTGCGGCGGTGCTGTGCGCTTTTATATCACTTACCGCAATCAGCCTGCCGATGAAGACAATCCTGTTGTCGGCGAACATCCGCCCGTGATAACCACAAACCGCGACGGCGATGACAGTGTGATTACAAGCAGCCGTTTTCTGCTCAGAGTTGCTGCACGCACCTGGGAAGGCAATGTTATATACGCGAATCATATCATCGTTACCCTTGACGGCATTGTTCAAACTAATCCGACCGGCAGCACGGTGTTTGAATATCACCTTGTGCTGACTCCGCCGAATGTCGGAGACGACATTGACCATGTTGTTACGATACTTGCATGGGATGATGAAGGGAACTCAACTTTCCGGAAACTTATTCTGCCCTATCACCGCGTCGGTGAAGGAGATGAAAACGGAAGTATCCATATTTCAATAGATGCAACCACTCTCGGACTCGGCATTATTATTGATGATGAATATGCCGTTCATGAAGGTGAAAATGCCGCCGAAGTGCTGCTGCGCCTGTTTGAAAACTATGGCATTGATGCACAATTCAGCGGAACACCGAAGCTGAATTTCTACCTGCGGCGCATTGTGTGGGGTGATATTGCATACAGCGTTGAGATTCCTCCGAAACTCTGGGAGCTGATACTCCGTGACGGCGTAACTCTTACGGATCAGCATGACCGAGACAGCATCGGAGAATTCGACTTCACACGGTGTTCCGGTTGGATGTACTGTATCAACGGCATGTACCCCGGAATCGGGCTTTCCGAATACTATCCAATCGATGGTGACGAACTCTGTCTGCGGTTTACGCTTGCTCTCGGCAAGGATATCGGCGGATATGATGCAACCGGTTCCGGAGGATCCGAAGGCTCACTTTCAAGTTATTGCGGGCTTTGGATCGATGGAGGATTCATTCAGCTTGAGCACGACTACGAAATCATTCAGCGTGTCGAACCCACTGACGATGAGGACGGTTTCATTGAGTACCGCTGCTCAAAATGCTATGACATCTACCGTGAAGTGCTTCCCGCAGGAAGTCCCGGCCAAAGCGTATTCATGCTTCCGCATACGCTTGTGCCGCAAATCCGCATCGGTACCGAAGTTTCACCCGAGAATTCGGATTTCGATTTTAAAAAGAAAGGCGGCAGATAATGACATTAAATATCAAATCAATTCTATGCCTGATGCTTGCATTTTTGCTCATATTTGCAGGGTGCAGTGCAGCTCCGCATAAGGAACGGGTGCAGTCTCCCATGTCCGAACGCATCCTTCAGATTGCGCAGGGCATGAAAAAACTTGCAGGCGTTGAAGAAAGCGACTGCCTGCTTAAGGCATCGGATAAATTTCCTGCCGGCACTTCTGTTTGCGACTGGGCAGCCTTGGCATGCGCTGTCGGCGGTGCGGAAGATAACTATACAGCCTACCTGCACGCGCTTGAAGCTTATGTAAAAAATAAACTCGGCGAAGATTCATCCCTCGGCAGAGCAACCGACTACCACCGAATTGCTCTTACGGTGCAGATCGGAAGAGCACACGTCT
>CALAXO010000167.1 GCA_937894955.1 uncultured Clostridia bacterium | reverse complement strand
TGCCCGTGGTGTTAATCTCGTTTCTTCTGCCTTCGATTGACATCTCGATTTTGATGCTGCGTCCGCAGACTCCGATATGCGTAACATCATTGACCGCAATTCTGCGTTCCTCGCTTGCTTTCCCGACATAAATATAACGCTTGCAGTCGGAATAAAAATCGATATAGAGGCGCAGAAGTTGTGTCACTTTTTCAATCGTTGCCGGTTTGTCAACATAGCCTATCGGCCTGTATTTAAATGCGTCGTCCCTCGCTCTGCCGTATGAAGTAACAAATGCGATTTCAGTGTTCAGTCTCATTCTGCGAATCTCTTCCGCAACGCCGAACCCGCTTTCTTCATCCATAAGAAGATCCAAAAAAGCAAGATCGAACCGCTTTGTATTCAAGGCATCCACCATCTTCAACGGGTTCGTAAATACCGTTATCTCATATGAAAGCTCTCTTTCGTCCATCGAATTCTCACCGTACAGAATTTCATTCATTCCGGCGTCGACAAGAGCATGAAGTGCCTCCGCAAAGACAGCTTCATCGTCGCAAATTGCAATATTTATCATTATTGAATTCCCCCAATCCTTTTCGGAAACTCCGATCAATGCTTTTCTGACACGAAAAAGACGTTTGTTCAAAGTTTTCCCCGCAAAAAGCCTGTTCGAAGCATTCCTGTGTATATCGCCTTGTGTCTATTATAGCACATTACTTCTGATTGCGAAAGTATCGGCGATTTTCTGCCGAAAATGCGAAACACTCGCATTTCGTTTAATTCATTTTTGCAAATCTTGTCAAAAATTAGTTGACTTTTGTACATTTTTAGATTATTCGTTTTAGTTTTTTATCACCTGAACACAATCCGGAAAATGCACAAAACAAATTTCATCCATTAGGTATATTATTTATTATTCAGTGTGCTTGCAACGGCCACCGCATTATGTTATTATTGCGGTAAAACCCGGCTGAAAGCTTCGGCCGCAGCTAAGGAGGCCGCCCATGCAGCAAAAAAACAATTCGCATCGCATTCGCATTTGCGCCGTATGCATTGCGATGTTAATCATGCTTATTGCGGCAGCAACATATTTTTTTGCATGCCGCGGAACAGAATACCGAATACTTGACGATGCGGAGATTCAGCAAATGTCGGCGCACAGTGAGTATTCAACGGAAGCTCAGCGCACCCTTGCGGAATCCGCGCTTATGCTTGTCGGAAAGGTCAACTATTTTTGGGGCGGCAAGAGTTACACCGTCGGTTGGGATGACCGCTGGGGCAAACCTGCCGAAGTCACAAGCCCCGGACATTCCACAAGCGGAACAACCATCCCTTACGGATTGGACTGCTCCGGGTTCGTGCTTTGGTGTTATATTCAATTGGGCGCGGACAAAGCCGAAACGATTGAAAAAATCGGCGTCGGCACATGGAATCAGTGGGATAAATCCGCTGAAATCAAAAAAAGCGATGTTCGGATAGGCGATCTTGCATTCGTCAACAAATACCCCGGAAGCGGCGGAAACCATGTCGGAATCTGCGTCGGCTTTCTGAAAAACGGTGAACCGCTTATTGCACATTGCTCCGCAACGCAGAACAAAGTCGTTGTTTCCACATGCGGCAGCGAATTCAAATACTTCCGCAGGCCTTGTTCGGTGTCGGATGCGAATTAAACGGAACATTTCAAAATTCGGCAGCATGCCGATTGGGCATATGCGCTCTTTCGGCAAGTTAATAATTAAGGAGGCGTTTACCGCCATGAAAAAAAATTCATTATCAAGCTATCGCAATCACGCGCTGTTCGCTCTGCTTGCGCTGTTGTTTGCGGCATGTGTTTTCTGCTTCGGCTGCAATTCCGGCGGTGACCCGCAGCAAACACCCGCGCCTGCATCGGCAGTGCCCGCACCGACAGAAGTTCCGATGGCAACACCCGTGCCGGAACCTGTGCGCAGGCTCACAAGCTTTGATACATCCCTGCTTGCCGTGCTGCATCCGTTCGGGCAAAGCGGCGCACTTGCCTGCCAAAGTGATTACGAAAGCAAAAAAACAACGTTCACAACCGTTGATATTGTTTCGGACAGCGTCATAAAGTCCGTAACGATTGACGGAAACTGGTCCGTTTCGGACGAAATCTTTCCGGACGACACATTTGCCGCATTCAACGTTGACGAAAAAGAGTGGATCCTTTTCGATTCCGACTTGAATCAGAAGAAACGTTTCGATGTTGAAACGATTTACGGTCAGTTTTCACATAATTTGGCGGAATACTATTTCCTTAAGGATTCCGTGCTGTGCAGCATGAATATCGAAACGGGCGAAGTCTCCCCCGTGGAAGCCGCATTCAGCCTGCGGTTCAACGCGATTGTTGACACACATCCGACCGAGGATAAACTGTTTTTGGATGCTTTTCTTTCCCCGGACACAACGCTTTGCGGAACGGCACTGCTCGACCTTGGTTCAAATTCTTTCTCAATGATTTCCTCCGACTCGTTCATTCCGCATTTCACCGAGGATTCGGATGTTTATTTCTTTAAATACAACGCCGATGCCGGCGGATACGATGTCACATATTCCGCCGACGGCAGTTTTGTTTTTGCGGATGCCTCCCTGCTGCCCGGCGGCGAAACCGAGCTTTACCCCGTGCCCTATTCGGACTGCATCGTAACATCCGGAGATTCCCCCGCTTTGTTCAGGCTCGGCAGCGCACTTGAGTGCTGCGACCTTACCCAATACGGCATCGAGCATGAGCTTCTTGCGCAATACTTCATGCCGAACATCGGCGGCATCATAGCGGTGAGTTACGTTGAATCACAATTTGAATTTAACCTTATTTCCCCGTCCGTGCTTGATTATTCCGTTATCGACGGCACCGAACCGGCGGAATCCATGCTCACCGTCAACGAATACATTGCCGAAGATTATTGGTCCGCCGTGAACGGCAGCAGCCTTCCCGAAGATCTTCAGGGAGTGCGCAGCCGTGCGGATGAAATTTCCGAAAAATACGGGGTGCGCATCCTGCTCTCCTCCCAGTGTCTGCCTGCATGTACTTTTGCCGAGTACCCGACGACCACAACCGATCAAATGGATCTTGCAGACGAAGCTGCATCAATAAACGCGGCGCTCGATCCTCTCGAAGAAGCTCTTTCGCTCTATCCGGAGGGCTTTTTCCCGCAGTTCCGTTCGGAATTCGGTGACGGCGGCATACGCATAATGCTTGTCGGCGGATTTGAAAGCAATTTCAACATGATCGGCTACAGCGTGCAAAGCTCTTTGTGGCATAATATTTATGTAGACATTTTCTCCGAAGGGCTTGTCGGCACCTACTGTCACGAGATCTGGCATGCAACGGAGGATCATATCACAAGCATCAACCCCGATGAATTCGATGTTGTCCAATGGGCCGAGCTGAACCCCGACGGCTTCCAATACATCTTTGATCCTGCCGAAAGCATTCTGAATGAGGGTGATTATACTTATTTCGGCCCGACAAAACCCAAGGACTGCTATTTCATCGATGGTTATGCAAAAACCAATGAACGCGAGGATCGCGCCCGAATCATGGAATATGCAATGACGGGTTTCTTCGGCAGTGGGCTTTCGGAATACCCGCACCTTTACGCAAAGCTCCGATACATGAGCGATAAGATTCGCCAATACTTCGACACAACCGGCTGGGGCACTCCCCGTTGGGAGGATGCCCTCGGCGAATAAACCGAAAACTCCGAACGGTTTATGTTTGCACAAGGCGTATGTTTTCTGCAAATATATTCCCACTTCCGCAAGCGTTTCCGCTTTTGACTCAAACGTAAAAAAATCAACAGCTTCCGCAAATTTTATGCACTTGCGGAGGCTGTTTTTGTTTGTGTTTCGACGTAAAGAATAAATGATTTTTTATCTTGACAACGTTAGGTGATATGATATAATATAGTCATCATATTTGAAGGAGGCGATGCATCCTCCGCCAAGCAGGCTTCCGCAGTCAAACGACAGCGGAAATTATTTCGCCGGTTCGGACGTCACGGAACAATGTTCGGCATATTGTCCCCGTGAAACTTCTTCTCCGAGCGCAGCGCAACAGCGCAGCACCATAGCATAGCGCAGCTCAACGCGAATGTGTTGCGCAGCCGTTTGAAATGACACCCCGCCGACGACACACTGTCATTGATGGAGGAACTATGAAAAAACATTATCTTTTCATCGCAGCAATACTTGCTGTATGCATCTGTTCGGCGCTTGCATGTTCTTCCGTTCACAAAACGGAAACGACACCGACCGCGCAGCCGACCGCACAACCGACCGAATGGCAAACCGGTCATCAAGAACCCCCCGACAGCATTGAGTTCCGCAGTGTTGAAGAAATGCAGGCATTTTTTGCATCCGTGAAGCTGGACGAGAGCAAGGTTGAAAGCTACATTGAAGAGCGTGGAATCCGCCGCTGCTGCGGCGTCCGCAACAAGGCGGAGCTGTCCGATCTGTTGGAACGCTTTGACAGGATTCCCTTCCCGACCCACCCGAAGTATAAACCGCATTACATGGATTATTACCCCACATACGGGCGTTTTACCCTTGTGTACCTCTTTGATAAAGGGCACGGTTACTTCACGATTTTTGAGGGGCTTTCCGCCGATTCGGAAACACTGCTCAACGGCAAAATCAAGTCAAAGGACGTTACGCAAATAATTCCGACCGGTTCGGACAAAATACGCAGACTCTATATTGTTAACGATACGGATGTTTCCGATGATGCCGTTACGTTCCGGGCGGATATTGACGGTTTCCTTGTTGAAATTTTGACCGTTTACAATTCACGCAGTGAAGCTGTGGAGATCGTTCAATCTTTCGATTTCGGAAAGATGTCCGAGGTTGTGAACTCAATCACAAGTGAATAAAGCGCTCTGATAAACAACCTTTAACCGAAGTTTCCCCGATAGATTGTGCGAAAAAAGGCTCAAACCTGCGGCCTTTTTTCGCACAATCCGTTTAAAACCGATTCCCGGAGTCCTGCCGATGCATTTACCTGATTGCGTTTATATATATATATATATTATTTGTTTTCAGACTTGACGTCTAAAAAATAATCTGTTATTATTTAAAAGCAGTTGTCAGACGCGATATTGTCGACACGGAAAGGATTTATTCAAGTGAAAAAGAGAAGAGCGATCATTGTATGCATATGCATACTGGCAGCAGCAGCATTCACTCTTGCCTTGGCACTGCCAAAAAAGAGTTATGCGGCAATCGGGCGCAATGCGCGGAAGCATTATGTCGAATACGAAACTCGGCATTCCGACCCGCAGGATGAACCTGCCAAGGATGAGGACAACGATTCCTCCGAATTTTGGTTTCCCGTTCCCGAAGGATACCTTAACAAAAAAACCGATGAAAAAAAATACGTTTCAAGCATAAATCCGGACGATACTCCGGAGCAGTGGGACGCACTTGAGGACGCCGTGCAGATGCGCGAAGTTTCCCAGATTCCGGCGGACATTCTCAAAACCGTTTCAACCGACGAGCTTGTGCTTTATTGCATGAACTATAACCTGTTTATTGATTTTATGCTTTTTGACACAATGCAGGACGGTATGGAGAACGTACGCAGCGACTATAACGGCATACGCGAGCTGATGACCCGGCCGGACGCTGCCGAGAGCCTTATAAGGCTATATAAACTTTATGACCTTGACAAGCAGAAAGCACGCGACAGCGTCGGCTGCATCAGGCTCCGCTATCTTGAAGCCATGCTTTGCATGCCGGAGATTCTAAACAGCCTGACGGCAAAACAGGCCAATGAGCTTGCGGCCGCCTGTGCGCAAAAAATCGACAAAATTGTAAACGATGAAAACAGCCCTTACAGCGTTTCAACAACAATGTATCTTGCGGCAGTCAGCCAATATGCGGCAAGCGAGGAATTCGCCGAAATCGTCAATGCCTCTTCCGGTGCGAAGCGTTATATCGAGGAGGGGATTCTGGTTCCCGATGAAATCAGCGATGATACTTTGGGACGGATCGTGTCGTATTTTAACGCAGCATTAACGACAAACAGCGAGCGAGGTTAACATCATGAAATTTATAAAAAAATGCTATGCACTTTGCTTGCAGCAATGATGCTGTTCGTTCTATCAGCATCAATCTCTTGTACGGGCCAAAAAACTATACAAACAGGACAAGAAGCAATTTCATATATGGAAAATGGGCGAGCCGTATATTATGAAGTTGTGACTTTTTCTGACAACGTAAAGGCTTACAAGTGGAAGTCCGGAAACTACACTACAGCTGAATGTGCAGAGATTAAGAAATCTGTTGAGAAAGACTATTCGGCAAAGGAGCTCCGTAGCGCTACTACCAAGTATAATTGCCACTCTTATGCTTGGTATTCAACGTCCTCTTCCAACAAGTATTGGATAAATAGTCCTCTCCAATACATCAACTCTGCAACTTTTTTGAAAAAGCAGACTTCCGGTTTTAATTCACTCCCAAGTGGTATCAAAAAAGAGGACAGGGCTGTTTACCGAAGCGGAAACACTATAACGCATTCTGCCATCGTAAACAGCACGAGTAGCTCATCATCTTATTTGAAATCAAAATGGGGATCTTGGGGATTATATACGCATTCGATTAAAAAATGCCCTTATTATAGTAAATATTCGAGTGTCTCTGTTAGCTACTACAGAAAATAATCTTATTGAATAGTCTTTCGCTTTGACCGAAAGTCAAAAAGGGATCGCCGCACAAACTCTGCGGCAATCCCTTTTCATTTCAATTTCGGTTAAAAAGAATACCACGGCACTGAACCGGCGCAATACTCAGCGTTCATTTCCCTGCAAAACTCGCTGCAAAACCGGCAGCAATTGCTTTGTGCAAACTCATTTCACAAACTGCAAATCAACCTTTTCCCACGGGAAATCGGCGTCATCCCTTCCGAAATGGCCGTATGCCGCAGTCTTTTTGTAAATCGGGCGGCGAAGGTCAAGCTTTTCAATGATTGCGGCGGGACGGAAATCGAAACTTGCAAGCAGCATCTTTTCAAGCTCTGCATCGGGCATTGTTCCCGTTCCGAAAGTGTCAACACGGACGGATACGGGTTTTGCAACGCCGATAGCATAGGCAAGCTGAATTTCGCAGCGTTTTGCATAGCCCTGTGCAACGATATTCTTTGCCGCATAACGTGCCGCATAGGCAGCGGACCTGTCAACCTTTGTGGGATCCTTTCCTGAGAAGCTGCCGCCGCCGTGTCTTCCGACGCCGCCGTAGGTATCAACGATTATCTTTCTGCCGGTCAGGCCGGAATCGCCCTGCGGTCCGCCGATAACGAACCTTCCCGTCGGGTTTACAAAAATTCTTGTCTCCGCATCAACAAGCTCTGCGGGAATAACGGGACGAATGACGTTTTCGATAACGTCACGGCGCAGATGCTCCATGTCGATATCCGGATCGTGCTGTGCGGAAATGACTATTGTGTCAATGCGGACAGGCTTGCCGTTTTCATCGTATTCAACGGTGACTTGGCTCTTGCCGTCCGGACGGAGATAGCCGAGATGACGGCTCTTGCGAACTTCCGTCAGGCGGCGGGTCAGCTTGTGCGCAAGGCTGACGGACAGCGGCATACATTCGGGCGTTTCATCGCAGGCATATCCGAACATCATTCCCTGATCGCCCGCACCGATATCATAGGAGTCGGTGTCGCCGTGTTTTGCTTCAAAGCTCTTGTCAACACCCATTGCAATATCGGGGGATTGTCCGTTTATTGCGCTGATAACCGCAAGGGTATGGCCGTCAAAGCCGTATTCGGGCTTGTCATAGCCGATTTCAAGCACAACATCCCGAACGAGCTTCGGAATGTCTATATAGCAGTTTGTGGTAACTTCGCCCATTACCATTACCATGCCCGTTGTTGCGCAGCATTCGCAGGCAACGCGCGAATTCGGGTCATTGCGCAGCATTGCATCAAGCACGGCGTCCGCGATATTGTCGCAGACCTTGTCCGGATGCCCCTCTGTTACGGATTCGGAGGTAAACAGTCGCTTCTGTACTTCGTTATTGTTCATATTTTATCCTTTCCATGCCTTTGCAAAAGAAAAACAAAATGCGATGAACCCTGTCGGAACATCGCACGGAAACCCTTTTTAACTTTGCGCTCTCATCTCCCGGCAGCCGCAGCTCAACAAAAAAAGTTTGCGCCGGGCAATGCCGTCGGATTTGGCACCTTGTGAAAAGCTTTCGCATTAAACAGGTTGCCGTGGCTTCACCGGGCCGTTCCCTCTGCCACTCTTGATAAGGCATATTCAATTTTCGCCCCGCATTATAGCATATTCAAAACTTTCCCGCAACATATTTACAGCATGAGCCGCAATAACGGATGCAATATATTTTTATTATCCTTGCTTTTGCCGAAAAACGCCGCATTCGCGGGCTTTCATCCGCTGTGCGGCGTTCGCAAGGGGTTGACATCCGATTTTTGCTGAATGTTTCAGTAACTGTTCCGTGCAAGCAGAACCGGTTCTTTCGGAAGGTTCTGCCAAACCGCGCAGGGTTCACCGCCGTAAAGCTGCTCCGCCCCGCCGTCACTGTTAATATTCCCGATGAGCACGGGAATATCCGTCCTTTCTTCTTCGTTTGTGCCGCGTTTGAGCTGCGATGCCGTCCTTATGAAAAGAACGAGTGACACGAATGCAGCAGCCGCCGTAAGCGCAACAGCCGCAAGAATCAAATTGCGGTGCCTGCGTTCGGTATTTTCAGCCTTAACGGATCTTTTTTCATTCGATTTCATCACTTTTTTCACCATGCTTTCCTCCGACGTTTCCGCGGGTTCATTCCCTTCAACAATAATGATAGCACATTTTCATCGGGAATTTGTTACGAAACTGTAAACATTTTGCTCTCAGCCGAAATTTTTTTGAACAACGCCTTTTATCCAACGTATGCGCACAAAAAAGCACCCCGAACCCCGGCGGAATCCCTCCGCCCGGGCGGGGTGCATGTGCTTTCGGATTTAATCAGATAAAAGCGACAGCTTATTTCTGAAGGTTGTCAAGACCCTCTTTAAGGTCCGCAATAATATCCTCCGCATCCTCAAGGCCGACACTGAGGCGCAGCATGCTTTCGCCGATGCCTGCCTGCTCGAGAGCCTCGGGAGTGTAGGTGCTGTGGGTCATGGTTGCAGGGTGTTCAATAAGAGTTTCGGCATCGCCGAGGCTGACTGCAATGGTGCAGAGTTTGAGGGAATTTACAAATTCCGCACTCTGCTCACGGGTTGCGTTCAGCTCAAAGGTAATAATGCCGCCGAAGCCGCCGTGCATCTGCTTCTTTGCAAGCTCGTGACGGGGATGACTCTCAAGGCCGGGGTAGATAACGCGCTTTACCATGGGATGGCCTTCAAGGAAGGCCGCAACCCGCATCGCGTTCTCGCAATGCTTTTTAACGCGGATATCAAGAGTTTTGAGGCCGCGGTCGATAAGGAAAGCTTCAAACGGCCCGAGAACCGCACCGGTCATATCCTTAAGGCCGAACAGGTTGCACTCGTCGATGAATTCCTTTGTGCCTGCCGCCATGCCCGCAATAACATCGCCGTGACCGTTAAGATACTTGGTTGCGCTGTGAATAACAACATCCGCACCGAGATCGAGGGGACGCTGGAGGTAAGGTGTTGCAAACGTGTTGTCAACAATAACCTTTGCGTCGGGGCAATTCTCATGCGCGATCTTGGAGATTGCGGCAATGTCAATGAGTTTGAGGTTCGGGTTCGTGGGCGTTTCAAAATAGAAAGCCTTTGTGTTGGGACGAATCGCAGCGCGAACGGCATCGAGATCCTCGAAATTGACGAGGGTGACTTCAACACCGTAGCGGGTCAGTCCGTGGGTAAAGAAGGAGAAAGTGCAGCCGTAAAGCGCGTCATCCGCAAGCAGATGGTCGCCCGCATGGAGCACGGTCCACATAACGGTTGTTACCGCACCCATGCCGCTTGCCATTGCCATGCCCGCTTCGGCATGTTCAAGAGCAGCAAGCTTTTCGCCGATTTTTGTCGTGTTGGGATTACCGAGACGGGTGTAGATATAGCCCGCTTCCTCACCCGCAAAGCGGTGTGCGCCCTGAGCCGTGGTTTCAAATTCAAAAGTCGAGGTTTGGAAAATAGGCGTTGCAAGCGGCGCAATGCCGGGAATTTCGATTTTGCCTGTATGTATCTGCTTCGTTGCGAAGCCGCTGTTCTTCTCCATTGGAGTCCTCCTGATGTATAAGTCGTTATCAGTTTTTTGCCCGACTGCACTCCTGTCCGAATGCGTTCGGGCAATTTCATTCTCAATTATACAGTATTTTTCAGTAAGCGGATTGATTTTTCATAAATATATTTGAATTGTGAGTCTTTTGCGGTCAGAATCCGTCCGCCGCCGTATTCTGCATGTCGAATGTATACTTTTTTTGTACATTTTTGCAACAAAGCCGTGAATACGGCGGTTTTGCCGCTTTTTTCCGCACGGGATGACTGGATATTGCGGGCATATTATGTTATAGTATTATCGGAATGCAATACGGATGCGTCGGAACCGTGCTCATTTCGGGCGGCCGGCAATCCGGAATCGTTTGATGCATTCACAAAAGGCTTTATTTTTGAAAGGAGAAAGAATATGAAAAAACGCATTTTGAGCCTTGTACTTGCTCTGCTGTTCACTGTCGGCATTTTCGGCTCTGCAAATTCCGCTTTTGCAATGGAGGACGGCGACTACCGCATTGTTTTCGGTGCGGATCTGACCGATGAGCAGCGTGCCCAAGTTATCGGCATGTTCGGCATTCAGGGTGAAGTTGATGAAAACCGCATCCTGACCGTTACCAACGCTGAAGAACGCCTCTATTTTGAAGGAAAAATCCCCTCCGGACAAATCGGGCAGCGTTCCATCTCCAGCATCTACATCTGCGCAATGCCCGCGGGCAGCGGTCTTGACATCAAGACTTACAATGTTGACTTTTGCACTGAGGAAATGTACCGCAACGTTCTTACCACCGTCGGCATCACTGATGCAAAGATTATTGTTGCCTCTCCCAGCGTGGTCAGCGGCACGGCAGCGTTGACAGGCGTTTACAAAGCATATGAAAGCCTCACCGGCAATATCCTCAGCGAATACGCAAAAATGGCGGGCGTTGATGAGCTCATTGCAACCGGTCAGCTTGCCGAAATGATCGGCTCCGATGAAGCGACCGAAGTGATTAACGAGCTGAAAAAGATTCTTGACGAAACTCAGAAGATGACCGATGATGAAGTCAAGCAGAAAATTCGTGAAATTGCCGACGACAACGATGTTTCGCTTACCGAAACCGAAATCAGCCGGATTCTGACCCTTGCAAGAACGCTTGAGGGTCTCGACGTTGAACAGCTGCGCGCACGCGCCTACGGCCTTGCCGATGCAACGCGCAAAGCAACCGGATGGAAGAAATTCACCGAGGGCGCAAAGCAAACCCTTGAAGACATCGGCAATTTCTTCAAAGATGTTGCTCAGTTCCTCCGCGACCTGTTTTCAAAGTGGTTCGGCGGCAGCAACGCTGAAACCGAGCCTGCAAAATAACCCATTCGCGTTCGGCGAATATCGAACTTAGATCCATCATGCCCGCCGCTGTTTCACACCGCGGCGGGTTTTTGACACAAAAATTACAGCGCCTGCCTTGATAACCAAATGTTTTTGCTATATGCTTTGCTCTACGGCGCAGCTTTGCGGTTTTTTGCATACATCCCTGCGCAAACAGCAAAAAGGAGGCAGCAGAATGAATTCGGAACATCAACAACACCCAACGGGCTCAGTTCGGCAATGCACGCCGAATGTTCTGCCTGCCGCCGAGTTTTTTTCAATTGTGCGAAAAAAGCTTCTTGCAGGGCGAACCGTGTGTTTTCGTGTGACGGGGAACAGCATGTTCCCGCTTTTCCGCGCGGGAAGGGATTCCGTTTGCATACGCCCCTGCTCCTCCGTGACGATTGAAAAACCGAAACGCGGCGACATTATCCTTTTCTGCATTTCCGGCAAATACATTCTGCACCGTGTAATGCGCATTGATGGAAATCGTGTTGTGACCGCCGGCGACGGCAACCGCGGGTTTGATGCTTTTGCCTCTCCGCAGAACCCTTTGCGGCTCGTTCCGCTTTCAAAGCAGTCGGAGCAGCCGAACGGTTCGAACAGCCTTAACGATTCCTACGAATCCGAACGAACGGGCGAACTCCTCGGCATTGCCGAAGCACGCATACGCGGCGGACGCAAGCTTGATTTTAATTCCCCCGCATACAGAATCCCCGCCGCGCTGTGGCGGCTTCTGTTCCCGTTGCGTCCCGCTTTTCTGCGCCTTTTCGATTCGGCTGCACGATTGCGGCATCGGTTTTTAAAGAAAAAGAACCGAAAATAAATATATTTTTATCGACAGTATTTTTGTATATTACTTAAATTAAAGGAAGTGATTAAAAATGACCGAACTGCTTTACTACTCGATTCCCATTATCACCGAATGCGGTGCAGCGGTGCTCTCCTGTGAAAAGGATGAGCGCAGCGGTGCGTATAAAATTATCCTTGACAGAACAATGATTTATCCCGAAGGCGGCGGGCAGCCTGCCGACAGGGGTTCGATTGTTTTCAGGCCCGACAACTCCGCAGCGGAGCAGACCGTTCACATTTCCGATGCCCGCACCGAAAACGGCAGCGTTGTTCATTTTTGTGATGCTGAAATTCCTGCGGGAACAACCGTTCGTGTAACGCTTGACGTTGACACCCGTCTTGACCATGCTCAGCAGCACACCGGAGAACACATTGTTTCCGGGCTTGCAAGCAAGCTGTTCGGCGCAGTGAACGTTGGTTTTCACATGGCAGCGGATTACTGCACGATAGACTTCGATATTCCTCTGGAGCAGGCTCAGCTTGAGGAGCTTGAGCGTGCTGCAAATGCCGCCGTGCGTGCAAATCTGCCGGTGCATACGGAAGTCACGACTCCGGAGGATGCGTCAACACGCACTCTGCGGAAAAAATCCGATAAAGCCGTCGGAAACGATAAGAATAAAAAATCCGACAAATGTCAAAATAACAGTTGCGACTCCGTGCCGTCCGAAAAAACTGTACGAATTGTTTATATCGACAACGGAAAAATCGATTCCTGCACCTGCTGCGGCACGCATCTTGCGGCAACGGGCGGCGTCGGAACGATCCTGTTCACGGATGCTCAGCATTACAAGGGCGGAACGCGGCTTTGGTTCGTTTGCGGAAGCAGAGCTACCGCAGCAGTGCGCACGGTTCAAAACATCGTTTCCGCGCTTGCAAAGCAGTATTCAACCTCCCGCGAGGAATTGCCCGCCGCAATTCGCAAACAGGCGGACGAGCTTGCATCTTCAAAAAGCGAGCTGCG
>CALAXO010000166.1 GCA_937894955.1 uncultured Clostridia bacterium | reverse complement strand
TCGCATTGCGGGTGTGGGCTGTATCGTGAACCGCTGCCTTTTTGCGACGGATTGATAACGGACGATCCAAACGTGGTTTTAGTCACTGCGCATGCGGACTGCGGAGCAATTTTCCTTTACGACAAGAAAAAGCGTTCGATCGGGCTCGCTCATGCAGGCTGGAAAGGCACGCTGAAGCGGGTCGGAACAGAGTTGGTTCATTCAATGCAGACGGCGTTCGGGACTGAAACGGAAGATTTGATTGCGGCAACGGGACCGTGCATCTGTTTCGACTGCTTTGAAGTCGGTGCAGAAATCGGACGACGGTTTGCCGAGGAATTCCGCAGCGAAAAGCTTGTGAAACCGGGCAAACCGGGCAAGGCATATGTTGATATTCGTGCTGCGATTGAAATGCAGCTGGAGGAATGCGGAGTACTGCCGCAAAATATTTCCGCCATGCCGCTGTGTACATTTGAACGAAGTGACTTGTTTTATTCTTACAGGCGCGACAGGACAAAAACCGGCGCAATGGTTTCCGTGCTGAAGCTTATCTGATGTTTGAATATGCTCTCTGCACAAAGCAAAACCGAAGAACATCGAAAAAAATTTATTCAGATACAAATGTGGGGAAAAATGAAACTGAACTATAAACGCACAATTTTCGTTGGCTTTGCCTTTTTTCTGATTTGCACATTCTGGCAGGCATACGACACGATAATTCCTAAAATACTGACGGATAAATTCGGTATGTCACAGGCGGCTTCCGGTGTTGTTATGGCTCTGGATAACGTGCTTGCAGTTTTTCTGCTGCCGCTGTTCGGCGCAATTTCCGATAAAACAAATACAAAACTCGGCAGACGGACTCCGTTCATACTTGCAGGAACACTTGCCGCTGCAATCGCATTCGTTGGCTTATCTTTTGTTGATAATGCGCAGGCTGAGGCTCTTAACGGTGTTGAAAGGTTCGAAGCAGCCGTTTACGGCAGCATTGATGACGGTGACGCACAAAATGATGATGTTCAAGGCATTTTTGATAATGCTGTGTCAACCGTGTTCAACAATTGTCTGAACAAAAAACTGATAACACCGAACGGTGTTGAGTTTGTTGTGACGGATGAGTTCGCGATTCCCGGTGATAATGACCAAAGCAAAACACAAGAGATGATTTCTGTGCGTGATTATCTTTCGGGAGATGTTGAGCAGACTGCGGTGAACGGTGCGTCCGTTGCTGTGGACAGAGACTTTTTCTGCGCGATTGAAAACTATTATTCCCCCGTGAATGTTGACAATACGGACGGAGGACCCGTTCAACCTTCCCGATTGTATTCGGAGTTTTATGTTCCGGCAAGGCAGGCATATGCTCAGGATATAAGCTCAACGGGAGCAGTGCGGACAGGGTTGTTTATGGCGGTGCTGCTTGTCGTGCTGATTTCAATGGCATCATTCCGCTCACCGGCGGTTGCACTGATGCCCGATGTAACAATAAAACCTTTGCGCTCAAAGGCAAATGCCGTAATAAACCTTATGGGTACGGCGGGCGGAATTATCGTTCTTACTTTGGGAATGATCTTCGGCACCGGAAGCGTGAAAAACTCAATGATGAGTTACACACCGTTCTTTGCAATTATTGCGGGCGTGATGCTAACAGCATTGGCTTTGTTCATGATCACGGTTCGAGAGTCGAAGTTCGCGGAGGAAATGCGACGGCAGAGCGAATGGTTAAATCTTGACGAGACAAATGAAAAAACAAGCGGGAAAAAGAAGCTTTCTAGAGAAGAAAAAACTTCACTTATTCTGATACTTGCATCCGTTGCGCTTTGGTACATGGGATACAATGCGGTAACATCGAAGTATTCGGTTTATGCCGGAAGAGTTTTGAATCTTGATTACAATTCGACTCTGATGATTGCTAACATTGCTGCAGTTGTATCATACATTCCGGTGGGTGCCGCAGCTTCAAAAATCGGACGCAAAAAAACTATTCTCGGCGGAGTCGTGATGCTTGCATCCGCATTCGGCGTTGCCGCATTCGTGCGTGAAGGCAGCAGTGCGCTCCTTATGAACTGCATGTTTGCGCTTGCCGGAATAGGTTGGGCAACAATAAATGTAAACAGTTTTCCGATGGTCGTTGAAATGTGCAGCGGCGGTGAAATCGGCAAATTTACAGGATATTATTACACTGCAAGCATGG
>CALAXO010000165.1 GCA_937894955.1 uncultured Clostridia bacterium | reverse complement strand
AATCAGATCGGTGTTGTTGTCACAATTTGCATAATTCATCATTATACATTATAATTCCAAATTCGAAAAAAATCAATAGGCTTTGGAAAATATTTTTAATGATTGTGTTCCGAACGTTTGTGCAGGCAAAGCTGCGGTGTTTACTCTGAACAGAAAGCGGACAGGCCGCAAAGACAGTGCTTACGGCCTATCCGTTTTTAAACCAGGGACAAACTGATTCAGCAGCAATTTAATCCGTTCAGAGGTCAATGCTTTTGCAGCTTTTGCAGCAATTGGGGAAAAGGCGAAAGTGAACGCTGCAGAATTCCGTGCATTTGAGCGATCGCAATGCCGTAATTTGTAATGCTGACACCTGCTTTTTCAGCGTTTTCAAGTCTTGAATGAACCTCACGCTCGTTAAGCATACATGCGCCGCAGTGAACAACCAAGGCATATTTACGAAGTGCATCAAGACTCGGAAAGTCTCCGCCGGAGGTGAAATCAAAGAACAACTCCTTTTTTGCATACTCTTTTATCCATCCCGGCATTTTAACCGTTCCGATATCGTTGCACTGCCTGTGATGAGTGCAGCCCTCTGAAATCAGCACCCTGTCGCCGTCTGCGAGCATGTTGAGTTTTGCTGCGCCTGCCGTGAAAGGTTCAAGCTCACCTTTGTAACGGGCAAACAGGATTGAGAACGACGTCAGCAATATGTCTTCAGGAACGATTTTGCTGACCTTTCCGAACGCTTGAGAATCGGTGATAACAAGTTTAGGCTTGCGTGCGATTGCGGCGAGAGCAGCTTCAAGCTCCGTGTCCTTAACAACAACGTTGACAGCGGCTGCATCAAGTATGCTGCGTATCATCTGCTGCTGCGGGAGAATAAGTCGTCCCTTCGGTGCAGATTCATCAATCGGCGTTACGAGAACAACAATGTCATTAGGCGATATCAAGTCTCCGATGAGCATTCTTTCGTGTTTGGCGGAAGGCAGAAGTTCACCGAGCCGGTTTTTTAACTCATCAATTCCAAACCCTGTTTTTGCGCTGACGTAAAGGCTGTTGCCGTTGCTTTTCGGAATCGCGCTCAAAAGGTCACACTTGTTGAAGGCAATGACGAACGGAATTTTCTTCTCGGAAAAAATGTGTATAAGCCTGCCTTCGTGTTCGCTGAGACCCGCAGCGGCATCCGCAACAAGGACGGCAATATCAGTTTTTTGCAGCATTTTTGCAGCACGATCAACACGCATTGAGCCAAGCTCACCTTCATCATCAATGCCGGGCGTGTCAATGATGACAACGGGACCTATCGGCAGCAGCTCCATTGTTTTTTGAACAGGATCGGTTGTAGTCCCTTTTATATCGGAAACAAGTGCAAGATTTTGCCCCGTCACAGCATTCACAAGGCTGGATTTTCCTGCATTTCGCAGTCCGAAAAAGCCGATATGCACCCGTTCGGCGGCGGGCTTATCGTTTAAACTCATTTCTTACCTCCGAATACATTTCGTCAGTTTTTTAAAATCAGAACCTGAAATCACGCTTGTTGGACGAACGAATGTCTGCAACATGCTGCCTTGTAAGTTCGCGAACCTTCTCGTTGGGAATCTTTTCGATTTCGCGTGCAATCATTTCGTATCCAATGTTTCGCGTTTCGTCAGAAGCATAGTCAACAAGGAACTCTGTCAGAGTCATGAGCGCATTGGGGTGACAGCAATTCAGAATCTGCCCGTTTTTGCACAAACTCATGAACCTGTCGCCTGTGCGACCTTCGCGATAACATGCCGTGCAGAATGACGGGATGTGATCCAGTTCCATAAGCCAACGGACAACCTCATCAAGCGTGCGCTGATCTGAAACATCGAACTGCTCGGAGTCATGCGGACGCTCTTTTTCCGTGTATCCGCCGACGGAAGTGCGGGATGCACCGCTGATCTGCGAAATGCCGTAATCAAGTACCTTGCCGCGTATCGTCTCGCTTTCGCGTGTGGATATTATCATGCCGGTATACGGCACGGCGATGCGGATACATGCAATAATCTTTGCAAATAGTTCATCGGAAAGGCTGTTGTCAAAAACATTAGGATCGATATCATCCGCATGTTTGATTCGCGGAACGCTGATTGTGTGCGGCCCGACGCCGTGAACTGCTTCAAGATGCTCGGCATGCATCAGCAGTCCGGCAAATTCATATTGATAGCCTTCCAATCCAAACAAAACCCCGAGTCCGACGTCATCAATGCCGCCTTCCATTGCTCTGTCCATAGCCTCGGTATGGTAATCATAGTCATGCTTCGGTCCCGTCGGATGAAGTTCAAGATAACTCTTTTTATTATATGTTTCCTGAAACAGAATGTATGTTCCGATGCCGGCATCCTTAAGTTTCCGATAGTTTTCAACCGTGGTTGCGGCAATGTTCACATTCACCCTGCGAATATCTCCGTTTTTGTGGTGAACGGAATAAATAGTTTTTATGCATTCAAGTATGTACTCTATCGGGTTGTGAACAGGATCTTCGCCTGCTTCGATCGCAAGGCGTTTATGCCCCATATCCTGCAAGGCGATTACTTCCTGACGCACTTGTTCCTGCGTCAGCTTAATACGGGCAATATGTTTGTTTTTGAGGTGATACGGACAGTATACACAACCGTTCACGCAGTAATTTGAAAGATAAAGCGGAGCGAACATTACGATTCTGTTTCCGTAAAAAGCAAGCTTAATGTCGTTTGCAAGCTTGTACATGCGTTCAGTAACTTCGGGGATATCGCATGCAAGCAGAACGGAGGCTTCTCTGTGAGTGAGTCCTGCGCAGGTTACGCCGTTTCCGCTGCGCTTCGGTGCGGCCTTTTCGAGCAAACTGTTGATAAGTTCGATGTTGTGCTTATTTGCTTCCGCATAAGCGATGGTTTCGCGGATTTCCTCATCGTTGATGAACTCCTCCGCACGGAGAGATTTGGGATCAAAAATAGCCATATTATTCCTTTCTTGTCGGTCAGATCGCTCTTTCCGTCAGATAAAAATTATTGTAACAATGTTGTTGCCCGGAAAACTTCCCGGCAAGTGCCGCCACACGCCCGCTTTATGTCGAAACAAAACTCGCAAGCATCGGCAGGCTGCGGCGATACATTTAAAGCTTTCGTTCAAAGAGTTTTAGATTCTTCAGCGTTTGATGTCTCCCCGTGAAGTGACGGTTTGAAAGCCGATCGCGTTCAACCTGCCGTTCAAGCATTTAAGGCACTGAGCAGATTCGTCCCCTGTGCATATTTTGTTGTCATAAAGCGAATATTTCTTTCGCACGGCAACGGGGGACAGGTTCGGCATCACGACATTGGCTCCCGCAAGAATGCCCTTTTCGCGTCCTTTCGGGTCGATCGTGCCAAGTGCTGTGGTGGAGGGCAAAAGAATATTCGGCTTTATGAGCCTTATAAGTGAGAGAAGAAAACAGGTTTGCTCAACACTTCCTGCCGGAAATTTTGCAAACGGTGTGTCTTTATGCGGAATGAACGGACCGATGCCGCACATATCCGGGGAGAATTCTTCAATGAATTTCAAATCCTTTGCAAGCATTGCAGTTGTTTGCATCGGTGAACCGACCATGAACCCGCAGCCCACCTGAAAACCGATTTCCTTAAGGTCTTTCAAACAGCGCATTCGATTTTCAAAGGACATTTTCAAAGGATGTAGTTTTTGATAATGCGCGGAATCGGCCGTTTCATGCCTCAAAAGGTAGCGATCTGCACCGGATTCAAACATTTTCAGATAGTCGCCGCGAGAATATTCACCGAGCGACAGCGTTATTGCACAATCCGGAAAACCGCTGCGTATTTCTTTTACTATGCGGCAAATTTTTTCGACAGTAAGTACGCCTTCGCCGCCCTGGAGCACAAAAGTACGAAAACCAAGCGCATAGCCCTCCCGACAACAGTCAAGAATCTGCTCTTCCGTTAAAACATAGCGTTCTGCATTGACGTTTGAATTTCGAATGCCGCAATACAGACAGTCGTTTTTGCAGCAGCTGCCGACTTCAATAAGTCCGCGAATGAAAACATCCGTTCCATAAATTTTCTTTCGAAAAAAATCAGCTTTTTTTGCGGCATAAGCTGCCGTTTCGCTGTTTTGCGCAGAAATAAGCTGTTCATATTCTTCAAGTTCGAGTGTGTGTACGGCTGCAAGTCTGTCAATGAGACTTTTTGCGCATTCAATGCCGGTGTTTCTTTCAGCTTCCAACTTTTTTCTCCCTTTCAATTAGAGTCAAATATCAAAATATGGGCAAAAACAGCTAATCACTGATTACGTTTGAATATGCTGTTTTAACGCTTATCCCGGTAATATTGCCGAGCCTGCCTGCAAGTGCCGAAATAACATCCTGCGGCGCATCAATTGCAACGGAAAGGATGTTAACATGCCGCGCTCTGTACGGCAGACCCATTCGTCCGATAATGTATTCTCCGAATTCGTGCAGAACGGCATTCAGTTTTTCAACCGAATCCGCCTCATCAACGATGATTGCCATCACAGCTATTCTCGTTTGCACAGCTTTGTCGCCCTCCTTAGTTTTGCGTTTGAACCTGCGGCTGTCGTATACAGTTCAAACCGCTGCGAATAATTTATATAAACAAAAAACGCCGCACCCGCAGGAAATGGGTACAGCTGAAGATGCCCGACATCCGCACCATTGTGAATTCATAAACATGCTGCGGTATGCTTTAAGAGCGGGAACCGGTATCAACTTATGACCCCTTTTCGTCGGAACGAAGCAAGTTTCGTTCCTGTTGTCAGGTTTCAGTTGCATTATAACTGAATCGGTGAGAGATAGCAAGACCTGCAGCTGAATAATTTCGGGATATTTTTTAAACAAAACCATGTACTATATCTATGCTGTATTTGTTCGGGACGACAGAACAACTGAGTTCGGCGGGCTTGACTGCTCATGCGAAAACGAATATAATGAACTATGCCGCAGTTGTGCAGCAAGTTTTTCGGCAGTACTTCGCAGTTGATGGCAGCAGGGAAGGTTTATGACAGAAAAAAGCGATCTTCGGGACATATTTAAAAACAATGCAGAGGGCTCGGACTCACGCTTGAAACGGTCGAGCGGAATACTCATGCCTGTATTCTCGCTGCCGTCGCCGCACGGTATCGGAACATTTGGAGCGGCGGCATACAAGTTTGCAGATTTTCTTGCAGCTTCGGGACAAAGCTATTGGCAGATTCTGCCGCTTAATTCGACAGGTTTTGGAGATTCTCCGTATCAATGCTTTTCTTCCGCTGCAGGCAATCCGTATTTTATAGATCTTGACATGTTGGTAGATGACGGACTGTTGACCACTGATGAAGTGCAAAAAAGTGATTTCGGCGGTGAACTGCGCCGCATTGACTATGGCAAACTCTTCTCTTTGCGCTTTCCGTTGCTGAAGCTTGCGGCAGAGCGAAACATACGCCGCAATACAGCGGATGTTGAACGGTTCTCACGAAGCTGCTCAACTCAGATTTACGATTACGCCGTTTTTGCTGCATTGAAAGCATATTTCGGCATGAAACCGTGGACGGAGTGGAATGTAGGCAAAGCAATGCCGAAGCAGCTTGTTCCCGCCGAGCTCGTCGAATCACAAGCCGCTGAAATTCGCTTGCAGCTGTCGATCCAGCAGCTTTTCTTTAAGCAATGGAACCGACTTAAAAAATATGTAAATCAACTCGGTGTAGGAATTATCGGAGATATTCCGATTTATGTTGCACTTGATTCTGCGGACTGCTGGGCAAACAGCGGACATTTTATGTTGAATGAGTCATTCTTGCCGACCGATGTTGCGGGGGTTCCGCCGGATTACTTCAGCCCCACCGGGCAGCTTTGGGGAAATCCGCTTTATAATTGGAAAATTCATGCTTCCGAAAACTATGCGTGGTGGGAGGAACGTTTACAATGCGCACAAAAGCTTTACGATGTTATCCGTATCGATCATTTTCGCGGATTTGAAAGCTTTTGGGCTGTTCCGTTCGGTGAAACCACGGCAGAAAACGGCAGATGGCTTCCCGCACCCGGAATGGACTTTATTAATGCAGTAAAGAAAAGGCTGCCGGGATTATCGTTCATTGCGGAAGATCTCGGCTTTCTGACACCGGAGGTACATGAGCTTGTTAAAAATTCAGGTTTCCCCGGCATGAGCATTCTTCAGTTCGGGTTTAACCCTGATGCAAACAGCGATTACCTGCCGCACAGGGTGGCGGAAAACAGGGTATACTATACCGGTACGCACGACAATGCACCGATTAAGCAATGGTTTGCAGAGACTTCGGAGTCTGAACGCAGATTTGCGGAACAGTATCTTGCGCTGAATGCCGCCGAGGGTATCAACTGGGGCATGATTCGCGGAGGCATGTGTTCGCCTGCCGGAATCTTTATCGCGCAAATGCAGGATGTTCTCGGGCTTTCGAAAGAGGGGCGAGTCAACACTCCGGGTGTTGCTTCCGGAAACTGGCAGTGGCGAATGCTGCCGAACGAATGCAGTGCCGCGCTTGCCGAAAAGCTGCGGGAGTATACGCGAATGTATGGAAGACTGCGTTATTGCAGCCGGACGAATCCTGATTGAACGATTTAAGGAGAAAAAATGTTCTTTACCGAATCCGGAAGGATTATTTCATACTGCGGAAGAATGTCTACACACAAAAACAATACAAATTGCTTGTTTGAGCTGTTGCGGAATATCTCGATTCAGTCGGAGGAATAATTGAAAAACAGAGTAAAATAATATTATTTTATTATCAATGGATGGGCTTACTCGGCGAGGCTGAGTATGATTCCGCCTGTCATTCCCGCAAGAAGACACATCAGCGTATCGACAGATGTTGAACTTCCGATGGAAAATTCACCTGAAGCCAAACCGAAAACTGCAAGTGAAATCACAATATAGACAACGCCGCAGAGCGCCCCCGTGAGCCAACGGCGTTTTTTATGCTTGCGTGCGCCGAGCAATGCTGCGAAAAGTGCGCAAAACGCCTTCACGGCAGGATTGAGTATTCGCGTGCTTTCTATCGGTAAGATCTGCTTTTGCATCAATAAAGCCGCAAGTGCGACAAGGCCGAGGCTCATTGCGAGTGCAGCAAATACGCCTTTCAAAACGGATACAAGGGGTTTGGATTGCTTTTTATTGCCTGTTTTTTTCTTCAATGCCATAACTGCCTCCGCATTAGGTGTGTTGATAATAACCAATATGCAAAGATAGAGCAGATTATGATTTGAAACATGTTCAAAATCGGAACGCGCTGCCGAAGAAGCAGTTTTTTGCGGCTTATTTTTTTCGAACAGCGGCAATGAGTTTCACTTCCGCATTGAAATCGGTCAGTGTAGTGTTGATATAAAAATGAATATCACCGAGGTATCTGTCGTAAGTTTTCATGCTTTTGTATGCCGAAACGGTACCGGAGATGATTTTTTCAAGATCTACGCTGTTATATTCTTCTTTGTCAGCAAAAAGTTCTGCAAGCAAGCGGATGAAACCGTCAATCAGCTCTGCGTCGTATTTTTCGCGCAATTCATACTGCTCCTTAAGAGTTCTTGCAACAGCATCAGTTTCCGGGTCGTCGAGAATTTCAGCATAAATATAATTGAACTCAAGAATGCATTCGGCAGTTCCGCCGCTTGAATTCGGCTTTACAATCAGTCGGCCATCACCGGAAATGCGGTTAAGCATCACGCTGCATTCAAGTGAACCATCGATAAGCGTGCTGCGCTGCGTAATTACACAATCCAAATCAGCAGATTGAAGGCCCGATACTAATTCTTGCGGGGAAAGCTTTGGAATCGGGCTTGGAGTAACTTTTGCTGTTTCGGTTTGAACGGCAGCCGCACTCGGGTTCGGACTTGCTGCTGCTTCAATGCTGCGCTGCTTTTTACCGTAGAGAAGAAACACGAAAATGCAAAAAAGAACCAACACGGCGTAAATAAGAATCTTGATTATTCCCGCCGTTCGGTTCCCACCGGTTTTTTGCTTTTTGCTCATTGAAATCCTCGCTTTGCCGCCC
The DNA here is from genome assembly GCA_937894955.1 of uncultured Clostridia bacterium. Classification (GTDB taxonomy): domain Bacteria; phylum Bacillota; class Clostridia; order Christensenellales; family CAG-138; genus PeH17. The sequence goes on along the minus strand of CALAXO010000165.1, from coordinate 13,480 downwards.
GGCGCGGAAGCAGCACCGGGCAGCGTGATGCAGATAACAAGTGTTTCAAGTTAAACTTCGGTCAATCTCAGATTGCAAAATTGCCGTTCTTGAATACATCGACTTTTTTTCCTTCGTGCGTTGTGCCGGTTATGGAAAGATCCTTTGAGCCGACCATGAAGTCAACATGGGTCATGCTGTCGTTCAGGCCGTGTGCCTTAAGCTCTTCTTTGGTCATTTTGTCACCGCCTTCGATGCAGGCATAGGAATCGCCGAAAGCAAAATGGCAGGAGGCGTTTTCGTCAAACAGAGTGTTGTAGAACAGGACGCCGCTGTTGGAGATCGGTGAATCGTACGGTACGAGTGCGACCTCGCCGAATCTTGATGCGCCCTCATCCAGAGTTATAGCTTTTTTAAGGAACTCCTCACCGACTTTTGCATGAACTTCGGTAATAACGCCGTCCTTAAGAATCATGTAGAAGCCGTCGATAATATTGCCGCTGTCCACAAGGGGTTTTGTTGCAACGATTTTGCCGTTTACACCGTCGCGCCGCGGAGCAGTGAAAACTTCCTCCGTGGGCATGTTTGCAACAAACTCAACTCCGCCTTTGCTGAATTCGGATCCGGCCATCCAAATATGATTTTCCGGCAGCTCAACGGTAAGATCCGTTCCGAGAGAATTCGTATAGTGGAGAGATTTGAAATTGTAAGCATTGAGCTTTTCACGCTTTTCTTCAAGAACTTTGCAATGCTCGCGCCAACGATCAACAGCATCGCCGTGACCGGTTATGCGAACCGCTTTGAAGATTTCTTCCCACAGTTTATCCATTGCCTGATCTTCCGAAAGGTCGGGGAAGACCTTCTTTGCCCATGACGGAACGGGAATGGACGCAACGCACCACTGAACGGCACTGTTCATCATTTCAATGCTGAATTCCTCATTAGCCTTGCCGCTTGCGATGTTTGCACGTGCGATACGCTCGGGGTCAACGCCCTTAAGATTCTCGGGGTCTCTTGCCGCAATGGTAAGGAAGCATGCGCCCTTTTTCAGAAGACCGATCGGACGCTCGGCTTCCCACGGGAAAACCTGATCAAATACTTCGTCAGCTGCATTAAGATAGTACTGGCGAGTTGCAAAATCATCATTCCAGTTCATGATAACCTGCTTTGCTCCGGCTTCATATGCGGCGGCAATGCACATCCTTGCAAAATATGCACAGTCAACCTGCGAACTTATAACAACATATTGATCTTTTTGAACGTTCAAGCCAACATTGATAAGCAGTTGGGCGTATTCCTTAAGTTTATTAGTCATTGAATCCTGTCTCCTTTTCAATACTTTCACCGTTGCAGCGCAATCAGTATAGACAGGATAGCATATTTGACAGAAAACGTCAATCGTTTTTTGCGGTTTTATCCAAAATCATGAATGAATCGATACGGCAAGAAGGGAGAGGCGCACTTTGCGCATTAATAATTGTTATTCCGCGCCAACCTATACCTTGATCAGCCTTGCCGCCTGCAGAACGTATAGCGTAAGCTTCCTCTTCGCTTCGTTCCGTCATGGGAATCAAATGCTTGTCCTGCGGTCTGCTCACGTTTCACACCCCTCTCATTTAAAAATTTAATGTAATCAAAAACCGCCGGCTGAATTGCCGACGGTTGAAAAGCACGTTATCGTGCCGCACCAGACACCTCGATTTGAACGAGGACCACGGATATACCGCATTCTCCCATGCTTAAACTATCGTCTGATGTTTATTATTATACCACACTCTTCTCACATGTTCAATCATTCTTTTTTCAAATGTGTCAGGCGATGTTGCTCCCTTTGGCCCATCGTTTTCGTTATGCTCATATCCATGGTGAACATGAGGATTTTCATTTTTGTGGCGATGAGTAAGATCTATTGTCTTTTTCCTTCTGTTTTCACTATCGAAATAGATTATTTGAAGAATATCGTGTCCGCCAACGACAACATACACTCTCCCTTTAGTCATTGTTTCCATTAATGACTCGGAAGTTCTGTCATTCTTCTCAACAAATTTTATGTTTCCGTCTGTCAAAACCGTGTGATACTGACTTCCGTACTTTCTACCCTTGACGGACATTCCGCTTGAAGAACCTCTGCCGCCCATTTTTACCTCATCTCGCTTAATAAAAACCGTCGGTTGAATTGCCGACGGTCGGGAAAATCAAATAGGCTCAATCTCGTCTTCATCTACCGGAATAGCACAATCAATTAGGGATTCGCTGTCGCATTCGCCGAAGCAATCCACGATGTACCTGGGACGCCCGCATACCATTTCTGCATCACATATGGAACCCGTTTGCCCGCTTGCAATGATTCTGACTCTGTCACCTAATTCAAACTTCATTTTTTATTCACTCCTATTCTGTACGCTGTCACAAAGCGCGGAGCAGTTTGCCCCGCATCGATTCTCCACCCGGTTCTGAATCTTGCCTTACAGGTTACGCCGAGCATCATGTCCGCTTTTAAAGCCGAGTTGCCGATGGTCGAAAAATCAAATAAGCTCAATTTCATCCGATTTACACCAGACGAGGTCTTTTTCCGGTACTCCCACCTTGCATTCATCGCCTTTTTTCAACGAAATAAACCGGGAAATTCGCACTGCCGTCGGTGTATATGTCCACAACGACACCGGTACTCCCGCCATCTTTAATCTTTACTGAGTCATACAATTTAATTCTTTTAGTCATCTTTCTCTCCTTTGCTGTCTCTGTATGCCGTTATTAAGCGTGGTGTGCCGCTCCCTTGGTGAGTTTTACATAGTATAGCCAATCGCATTAAGCAGCTTGTGCTTGCCCTTACTTTTGGCGGGATTGAGCAAATAACCCTTTAGTTTTCTCTGCAATACCAGCGCTTCCTTATGGTTTGGCAGCCTTGAGATAAATCCATTTGAAGAACCTCTGCTACCCATTATACCATACAGCTTGAGATTTTACCAGCCTAAAGGCAAAGCGGGATAGGATACTGTCGAAAGTCGACTTTCGCCTCCTCTTCCGCCCATATTTTTACCTCACTCCGTTTTTTTCTTGAAACATTAATAAGGCTCATGTTTTAGACATAAAAATACCGCCCGCGAAAAATCGCTGACGGTAGAACGATGAGTCTCTTCGTGCTCATTATCCGGGTATAATGTGTCCGCTTTCATCAAGGTTTGGCTTATGATTTTTATCGTAACGCCTGAAATATGAGGGCGGGGGCTCTCTGTCTGAGTGTTTCTCCTTAACATCGGAACTCCCTATCCGATCAATTCTTTTTCCTTGACCTGTTCGAACTGTTTTGGTCGTTTTTTTGCTTATCATCTTTTCTCCTCCTTACGCATCCGTTTATGTATTTACTTGGCTTTAAATTATCAATTCTTGAAATTTCAGTCATACCTTTTACAGCAAGGTTTAAGCGTCTGTCAATATTCACTCGATCTCCGGTTTGCGGATCCACATAAACGTTTTACCATTTTGTTGTTCGGTGATGAACACGTGCACGTTTCTTTCCTCTTCAAACGACATACACAGCGACTCTTGAACCATCTCCGTAATTATACCACACCGTCTAATCTTTTGCCGGCGTTGACGCATCTTTTCAGTCTATCCTGAAATGTCGGTATTCACAAAACGAATTTTAAAATAAGTGGATTTAACCGAGGAGAATACTTTGAGTTAAATCGTCTGTTTAAATATTACATTTAAAGCATTGCAAACGGATGCAAACAGTGGTAAAATACGCATGTTTGGGGATGTGGCTCAGCTGGTTAGCGCGCTTCGCTCACATCGAAGAGGTCGGGGGTTCGAGTCCCTTCATCCCCACCAAACACAGAGGCACCCGGCGGGTGCCTCTGTGTTTGGTTATGTCTACGGGACTCGAAGCCGGGGGAAACAAAACGCTCCTGTGGAGCGTTTTGCCCGGCCGGGGAGCGAAAGCAGTCCGAACGCGCAGCACGGAAGTGCAAGCAGAGGACGATTTGAGCGGAGAGTCCCTTCATCCCCACCAGGCAAAAATGGCACTTGAAGGTGCTTTTTTGTTTGATTATGTCACATGAAACTCAAAGCAGTGAAAACCAGGGCTGTTGTATCTGCCCCAGAACAATACCGGGCAGCTCGCGATGGGTTGTCCGGGTTTTTGCATATACCTGATTTGCTCGAAAACTGACAGACAGCGGTGCAGCGGCATAACGAAAACAAACAAGAACAAATCGCAGTGACGATAAATGCGGCGATTTTCAATTCGGAGAAAATTTATGAAAAACTATTGACAACGGAGGCAAACAGGTATAAAATAGTGTTAGCACTCAAAAAAGACGAGTGCTGACAGGTGAACGTAATCCAATTCACAGCAAATTCGATATGTTCGCCGAACAACAACGATTATAATTAACGAGGTGATATAAATGGCAAAGAAACAGTTTAAAACGGAATCCAAGCGGTTGCTTGATCTTATGATCAACTCTGTTTACACAAACAAAGAGATTTTCCTTCGTGAGTTGATTTCGAATGCAAGCGATGCGCTTGATAAACTTTATTTCAGAACCCTTACGGACAATTCCGATATCAAGCGCGGAGATCTCGAAATCCGCATCGCCGCAGACAAAACGGCACGCACATTGACGATTTCCGACAACGGCATCGGCATGACAAAGGAAGAGTTGGAATCAAACCTTGGCACAATTGCCAAGAGCGGCACACTTGCATTTAAGAACGACAATGAACTTGATAAGGATGATATGGATGTTATCGGTCAGTTTGGTGTTGGATTCTATTCAGCGTTCATGGTCAGCAAAAAGATCACCGTTCTCAGCCGCGCATACGGCAGCGACGAGGCATGGCAATGGGAGTCCGAAGGCCTTGATGGCTACACAGTTGAACCCGCACAGAAGGACTCCTACGGAACAGTTATTACACTGTACTTGAAGGACAATACCGATGACGAAAGGTATGACAGCTATCTTGAAACATACACCATCCGTGAACTTGTAAGGAAGTATTCCGACTATATTCGCTATCCTATCAGGATGCTTGTTGAGACTCAGCGCGAAAAAACGCATGAATGCAACTGCGAACATGATGCTGAAGGCGAGTGCAGCTGCGAGCACGATCATGATGACGAATGTAACTGCGAACATGATTCCGAAGGCGAGTGCAGCTGCGAACACCGCCATGATGAGCCGGAGTATGAAACCGTTGAAGAAGATCAAACACTCAACAGCATGGTTCCGCTTTGGCGTAGAAATAAAAGTGAGCTTACCGATGAAGATTACAACAGCTTCTATATGGATAAATTCCATGATTACGAAGCCCCGCTGCTTCACATTCACACAAAAGCGGAGGGTGCCCTCAGCTATAATTCAATCCTGTTCATACCCGCACAGGCACCGTACAACTTGTACTCAAAGAGCTATAAGCGCGGATTGCAGCTTTACAGCAACGGTGTTATGATTATGGATTCCTGCGAGGAGCTTCTTCCGGAATACTTCGGGTTCGTGAAAGGACTTGTTGATTCTGCCGATATTTCCTTGAATATTTCTCGTGAGATGCTTCAGCAGAACCGTCAGCTTCGTGCGATTGCAAACGGCCTTAAGAAAAAGATTAAATCCGAACTTGAAAAACTCCTTAAGGATAAGCGTGAGAATTATGAAAAGTTCTTCAAGACGTTTGGCCTTTCGCTTAAGTACGGCATCTACGAATCATACGGTATGGAATCGGAATTACTGAGAGATTTGCTGCTGTATCATTCCGCAAAACAGGATAAGCTGATAACGCTTCGTGAGTATGTTGATACGCTTTGCGAGAATCAAACCGAGATTTATTATGCCTGCGGTGAAAGCATTGAAGCTGTGCGGACGCTTCCGCAGTACAAATACCTGATAGATAAGGGCTTTGATATTTTGCTCATGACAGAGAACGTTGATGAATTCATGGTCAAAATGATGAACGGTTATGACGGCAAACCCTTCAAATCCATTACAGATAACGATATCCATGCTGCAACCGAGGATGAGAAAAAGGCAATGGAAGAGAAGCAGAAGGAGAATAAGGATCTGCTTGATGCAATCAAGGCGGCTTTGGGCGACAGCGTGAAGGAAGTGCGTCTTTCCGCAAGGCTTGCCGATGCACCGGCGGGCTTGACAAGCGAAGGTCCGCTCTCACTTGAAATGGAGAAGGTTCTCAGCGCAATGCCTCTCGGCGGCGGAACAAAAGCGGAGCGTATCCTCGAGCTTAATCCGAATCATCCTGTTTTCGACGCCCTTAAGCGTGCAAAGCAGGCAGGCGGGGAAGACCTTGCGGTTTGTTCGAAGCTTGTCTACAATCAAGCTTTGCTTGCAGCGGGACTAAAAATAGACAACCCTGTTGAGTTTACCGACTGTATAACAAAAATTCTGACAAAATAAACGACGTTTGTTCGATATTCACGTAGTGCAAGTAAACGTGAATCATTGTACGACGCACCGCTGAAAGCGCAACTTCAACGAAAAGTGCTCCTCGGAAAAGAATGTCCGGGGAGCATTTTGATGTTCACAGGCAATTGTAAAGCACGGGCCGCAACAGTATCAGTAACCGTATTTTTTCTTTTTTGCAGCAACAAACCCGATTGAAAGCAAAAATGCAAAGAGTTCCGCAACAATTGTTGCCCACCATATGCCGTCAAGCTTGAACAACAGCGGCAGGATGAGAACGGCTGCAAGTTTGAAAACGAATGTTCTCAAAAAGGATATGGCGGCCGAAACTCCGCCGTTATTCAGTGCTGTAAAGAATGATGAAGCAAAGATGTTTATGCTTGCAAGGGGGAACATGAGTGAAAAAATCCGAAAACCGTGAACGGTCATTTCGAGCAGCTTTTCATCGTAACCAACGAAAATGTGTGCAAGCGGAAAGGCAAGAGCTTCGGAAATTATCAGCATTGCAACTCCGGTCAGCGACATTAGAATCAAACTCTTTTTCAACATGTTCTTCAGCTCGGCGTGGTTGTCGGCACCGAAATGATAACTGATTATCGGCGCGCTTCCGATCGCGTACCCGATAAAAACCGAAATAAAGATGAATTCCACATACATAAGCGTGCCGTAGGCTGCGACGCCGTCTTCGCCGGCGTACTTCAGCAGCTGATAATTATAAAGCATACCTACGATGGAGGCTGTTACGTTTGAAACAAGTTCGGATGCACCGTTTGCGGATGCATTGATAACGGGACGAAACTCAATTTTGGTTTTCACAAACCGGAGCAGACTGTTATTCGGCCGCAAAAAATAGATGAAAGGAAGCAGCCCGCCGACACACTGGCTTAGACCTGTTGCAATCGCCGCGCCTGCCACACCCCATTTGAAAACGCCGACAAACAGAGCATCAAGCGCCATATTGGTAACACCTGCCGCAACGGTGACCCAAAGACCGAGTTTGGGCTTTTCGGCCGTGATAAGAAAGCTCTGAAAGAGGTTTTGGAGCATAAATGCCGTGTTAAATCCGATTATAATGCGTCCGTATATCACACAATGTTCGATTGTTTCGTTTTCCGCACCAAGGAATATTACAATCGGATGCATGAAAATTATGCCGACAATTGAAATAATTATGCCGACAGTAAGAGTAACAAGCGACATCATTGTGAAATAGCGGTTGGCATTCTCCGAGTCTTTTAATCCGAGTGTTTTTGCCACAAGCGCACTGCCGCCGGTGCCGAACATGAAGCCGATTCCTCCGAAAATCATTATGAACGGCATAACAAGGTTAATTGCCGCGAAAGCAGTTTTTCCCACATAATTCGAAACGAACAATCCGTCAACCACGCCGTAGATGGATGTAAAAACCATCATGATTATCGGCGACAGACAGAATCGCAGCAGTTTCTTATAAGTGAAATGATCCGATAATTTAATGTTCATCCTGTTTTTCCTTTCTCCGGTAGTTTTCCGGCAAAGCAGCTGCTTTGTCAATTTAAAGCGTTAGGGCGTATTGTAACATAATCATGCAACCATGTCAACATTTTTCGAAAAAGTTTATTTAATTTTAAAACAGCACTTACAGTTCTCACCAAAGAAGGGTCAATCAAGCATGGGCAGCAAAAAGCCCGACACGCGGGAGTCGGACTTGCTGCCTTTGAATTAACCGCCGATTTAATGTTGAGAAGAACTGAAACTCAGCCTATTCTCATCAACTCAAAAAACTCTGCTTCGCTCAGGATACGCACTCCGAGTTCTTTGGCTTTTTCAAGCTTGCTTCCCGCTTTTTCGCCTGCAACAACGTAATCGGTCTTTTTGCTGACGCTGCCGGATGCGCGCCCACCCATTGATTCAATAAGATCTTCAATTTCTTTCCGCCCCATTTTTTTAAGAGTGCCGGTAACAACAAATGTTTTGCCTGCAGCAAATGCGTTTTCGGCAGAGGTTTCTGCTTCACGCGGAGTCACACCAAGCTCAAGAAGTTTATCTATTTGAGTTGAAATATGCTCATCCGAAAAGAAACCGATTATTTCATCTGCAACATTTTCACCTATTCCGGGAATCTCGGTTAAGCTTTCGAATGTCGCATTCCTGACAGCATCAAACGTTTTGAACCGATTGGCAAGATCTTTGGCTGTTTTGCTGCCTACATTCGGAATGCCGAGCGCAAAAACAAATGCTTCAAGCTTGCAGTCTTTGCTTTTTTCAATTGCGGAAAGAATATTTCCGATTCGTTTTTCTCCGAAACCGGGCAGACCCGAAAAGCTTGCAGGCGTAAGCTCATAAAGATCTGGAATTTTTGAAATTCCGATTTCATTTACGAGAAGCAGTGCTGTTTTTTCTGAAAAGCCCTCAATATCCATTGCGTCACGAGAAGCAAAATGCTCAAGCCGTCCGACGATTTGCGGCGTGCACGAAAGGGAATTTGTGCAGAAAATATGCACGCCGTCCCGTTCGACCCTAGCTCCGCAGGCGGGGCAGCAAGTCGGGAGCGCAACCGGATTTGCAGGTTCTCCGTCATCAACGCTTTTAAGTATTTCGGGAATAACATCATTGCTGCGTCGGACTAAAACACGGGAACCTATTCCGACACGCTTACGCAAAATGTCATCATAATTATTGAGTGTAGCGCGTTTAACGGTGACTCCCATGAAATCAACCGGTTCAAGATGCGCAATAGGTGTGAGTTTCCCGGTTCGACCGACTTCCCAAGTTATATCAAGCACGGTGGTTATAAGCTCTTCCGCAGCAAATTTGTATGCAATTTCTCCGCGGGGGAATTTGTCTGTATAGCCCATTTTTTCAAAGAGGCGGATATCATTAAGCTTAATTACCATTCCATCGATAAGAAAATCGAGACTGCTTCTTCGTTCCGCCGCTTTTTCGATTTCAGAGATAACACCGTTAATATCACCAAAATATATGAAATCGCTCATTGGAAGTCCGTTGCGACGCATGAAATTGTACATTTGGCGCCTTGAGGAGAATTTCATTCCTTCGATGTACCCGATATTGTAGCATACACAATCGAGCTTTCGCTTGGCAGTTATTTGCGGATCGAGGTTGCGGATTGCACCGGCTGCTGCGTTTCGTGCATTTTTCAAGCTTTCCTCACCGCTGTCATTCAGCTCTTTAAGAACAGAAAGACGCATGTAGCATTCGCCGCGAACTTCAAATTTGCCCTTGTACGGCACGGTAAGCGGAATCGAGCGAATTGTTTTTGCCTGTGCAAGTATGCCTTCACCCGTAATGCCGTTTCCGCGTGTTGCGGCCTGAACGAGAATCCCGTTATCATATGTAAGGTTGATAGTTAGCCCGTCGAACTTATATTCGAGCACAAATTCGGGAATATTCTCACTGCCGCTTTCCGTATTTCCTGCGGCACGGCGGCATTTTTGGCTAAAATCCAGCAATTCCTGAGTTGTTTTGACTTTATCGAGACTCCAAAGCCGCGCAATATGCGTGTGCGGTTCAAAGGCAGTGACTGCATCGCCGCCGACCCGATGTGTCGGCGAATCGGGCAGGACAATTCCGGAAGTTTGTTCGAGTTGACTCAATTCATCCATCAATGCATCGAATTCAGCATCACTTATCAACGGTTCGTTGCCGAAATAGTATGCATTCGAATAGGTGTTCAACCCATTAACAAGCTGCTGTATACGCGCTTTCAGTATCTTTTTATCTGCTTCAATTTCCGTCCGAGTACCGTCCTGCTGCATGTTTGAGGGAACCGCAGCATTATTTTGCTTATCAAGCATTTCGCTCATGTTTTACGCTCCTTTATGATTCGGTTCATTTCACTCTTCTGTAATCACTTTAAGCGGAGCATATGCCGCTGCAAGTTTCCTGACGCCGTTTGTATCAAACTTAACTGTAACAATTCCCGAACTTTCATCAACGGCAGCAACAGTTCCTTTTCCGAATTGCGGATGTGAAACACGTTGCCCGCTGCAGAGGCGAACTCTTGGTTTGCTTTTATTGGGGGAATAACCTGTCGAATCGGAAGAAATCAATTGTCGGGCGTATGGGCGAACTGTGTCAGCCTTTTGGGCGAGACCGTTGATCCGGCGTATTTCCGACAATACATCTTCCGAAACGCGCGGAGTTTGTCCGCCGCTCACATAACCGTTCTGTTTTGCGTATTTTGCGGCGTTCCGTACGGAAACGCCGTCACGGAAGAATGAAGAAGGACTGCCGAATGAAGTGCGGCGCATCGGCACGGTTTCAGGATCCACAAGCTCCATCTCTTCAAGAAAAATTGAAAGGTCATTTCGTTGAATTGAACCGTACAGATGCCGTTCGCGTGCTGCATACAGATACAGTTTTTCCATCGCTCTTGTAACACCTACATAGCACAGCCGGCGCTCTTCTTCGACACGATTCGGGTCGGTTTTTGAACGCGACGAAGGGAAGATATCCTGTTCCATGCCCGGAATAAATACAACCGGGAACTCCAATCCTTTTGCACAATGCAGCGTCATGAGCTTTACCGTTCCGTCGCTTTCATCAATGTTATCAGTTTCGGTGTTGAGTGCAGCAATTTCAAGAAAACTTTGAAGAGTATCATCGCCATCGTTCGACTGCTGCTCATGTTCGCGCATTGCACCGATAAGCTCCTCGATATTCTCCTGCCGCTCATCTGATTTGTCATTATCCTGAGCAGTGATATACTCAATGTAGCCTGTTTTGTCAACTATAAACTCCATCAAGCTGTCAAGGCTCAATTCATATCTTTTCGCAAAAAACTCTCGCATAAGGTCGATGAACGGCTTGATTTTTGAGCCCACTCTGGGTGGGAGCATACCCTCGGCAGCGCAAATCAGAAACATTGACATATTGTTTGCGGATGCAGCCGTTTCAATTGTTTTAATTGTTGTATCACCGATGCCGCGCCTGGGAACATTGATGATTCGCTTGAAGGAAACATCGTCGTTCGGATTTGCAATCAGCTTAATGTAGCATAGGAGATCTTTGACTTCGCGGCGTGAATAGAAACGCGTACCTCCGATTACGGTAAGCGGAATTCCGAATCCGGTTGCAAGAACTGATTCGATGATTCGGCTTTGGGCATGGGTACGATAGAGTATTGCAAAATCATTGTAGCTGCGTTTTTCGAAACGATGCTGATCGGAAATAGTGCGTGCAATGCTGTATGCTTCATCGCGTTCGTTATCAACCAACTTAAACTCAACGGGTTGACCTCCGGGCTTAGCTGTCCAAAGGTTTTTACCCTTCCGGCCCGTATTATGGACGATTATCTTGTTTGCACAATCCAGTATCGCTTTTGTCGAACGATAGTTCTGTTCAAGACGAATAACCTTTGCGGACTTAAAGTCCTTCTCAAATTCAAGAATATTACGAATATCCGCACCGCGCCAGCCGTAAATGCTTTGATCGTCGTCGCCGACCACGCAAATATTCTGATGCTCTTTGCAGATAAGCTGAACGATTCTGTACTGCGGGTGGTTTGTATCCTGATACTCGTCAACAAGCACATATCTGAATTTACGCCGATATTTTTGAAGGACATCAGGACATTTTTCAAGCAATTCGAGTCCTTTAAGCAACAAATCATCAAAATCAAGAGCGTTGCACTCTTTTAAGCGTTTTTGATAAGCCCGATATAAATCAATGAGTTTATCACTTCCGTCACCTGATTGCAGTATATATGTTTCGGGAGTTTCGGACGAGTTCTTTGCTTCACTGATTTTCGCTTTTATTGCACCCTTCGGAAACTTTTTTTCGTCTATGTTGCAGGATTTCATAAGGTCGGTTATCAGTGAAGTCTGATCCTGCTCATCGTAAATAACGAAACGGTTGTCATATCCGAGTTTATCAATGTCAAAACGAAGTATTTTTGCGCAGAACGAATGAAAAGTTGTGACCCACATATCCGATGAATCTTCGGACAGAAGACTTTCGATACGCTCCCTCATTTCGCGTGCGGCTTTATTTGTGAATGTGAGCGCAAGAATTGCCCAAGGCGGAACACCGTGGTTTTCAACAAGGTTGGCAATTCGGTATGTTAATACGCGCGTTTTGCCGCTGCCCGCGCCTGCGAGCACGAGCAACGGCCCTTCGGTAGTTTGAACAGCTTCAAGCTGTTCTTTGTTTAACAATTTTAAATTAAGCATTTGAGAAACAGTGAATGGGTGATTTACTTTCGCTTTCAAAAAAGTCTTCTTGAAAGTGAAACAATCTTCATTGATTGGATTGCAGCGAAAGCACTGCGGCTTTAAGCCTTTCAAGTGCATCCTTAAGTTCATTCTCAGGCAATGCGAGGTTCCAACGCTCAAATCCGCTGCCGCCGGTGCCAAAGATATAGCCCTCGTCCAACGCAAGATAATTCTTAAGCATTAACTCTTCAAGTGCGGAATCGGAAAGTCCGAGACTGCGCATGTCAATCCAGGCAAGGTATGTACCCTCTGCCCTAATTACATTAAGCATCGGAAGTTCGGTTTCGAGAAAAGAATGCAGCAAATCAAAGTTTGATTCGATAACGCCGTTCAGTTCTTCAAGCCATTGTTCCGCATCCGTGTATGCAGCGATTGTCGCTGCACGGGCAAAATAAGGAACGCAGCTTGTATTTTCGCGTTCGGCGGCTGCTTTGAACAGATCTGCAATTGCGTTGTTGAAAATAAGAATATTAGAACATGCAAGACCCGCAAGGTTGAATGTTTTGCTTACAGCCGTACATGTGACTGTAAAGTCAGCAAAATCACCAAGCGACGCAAATACAGTGTGCTCGGCACCGTGATGGATAAGATCGTTATGTATCTCGTCTGCAAGAACGATTATGTTGTTGCGTTTGCAGATTTCGCCGATTCGGAGCAGTTCCGACTTTGTCCAGACTCTGCCGACAGGATTATGCGGACTGCAGAGTATGAGCATCTTTACATTTTGGGGTCGTGTCTTTGTATCCAGATCATCAAAATCGATCTCATAATTATTGCTGCGCAGAATAAGCGGGTTTTCAACGAGAATACGGTTATTCTTGCGTACTGTGATTCAACCGCCCGTTTATCCCCCGTTTGCAGGCACAGTAC
>CALAXO010000164.1 GCA_937894955.1 uncultured Clostridia bacterium | reverse complement strand
CCGTGGACGATCACGAGGAACGCGATATTCACATCTACTACAATTTCGTCGGATATATCGAAGCATAAGCCGTCATTCTTTATTCGAGGTTGACTAAGCAGCATCTTGGGACTCCGCTTCAATTGGCAGCAGAATACAGTTGTTCATGATTCTCGTAGGCAAGTAAGAGAAATAAGCCGGATATTTATTCGAGAAAGTACGTGCGCATTCTTGAAGGAACCGATAATTCACAGCGTACTTACTCTTCTTTTCACGCAAGGCTGTGCCGCTTTTTAATATCTCGACGAATTCATCTTTGTCGTTATCCGTTGCAACTTCCGGATCGATTTTTAAAGCAGAAATATTCGGTTCACCAAATTCATCGGTCTTCCAAATACATCTTTCAATGTATTGCCTTGTCGCAACCGATGCCTTATCCTGCATGTATCTAAATCCTTCAAAAAATGCTCGGAGCAGCAACATAAGCGTAGTGAGACGCTGCTGCCCGTCGATCACCTCCATCTTAGCGTCATCATTTTTAAATGTGACTATCGGTCCGAGAAAATATTCACTGCTGCTGTCGAATTCTGTGCGCCATTCAGCCGGAATAGCGAACGAAAAAGGGACATCCAAAAGCGTAGGCATCCGTTTTCGCTCCATGCATACGGGCGTTGATAATCCGGAATCAGAAAATCCGCCCGCTTATCCTTAAAAAGATCTTTAATTGTTTTCTGATCAACATTCAACTTTGACATTCGACTCCTCCGTTTTGCTGCATTTTCAACATTCTGTTAATACACAGGAATGGCATTCGCAATATAACCCGTGTTCACGTTAATACAGCGTTTTTTTTGCAATCATTCCGTTGAGTCCATTTTATCACACACAAGTGACAGAATCAGGACAAAACAAAGACGATAAACCATTCTGCAGCGCCATGTGTACATTTAGATGTACTATATTAAAGAAAATGAGACTGCCTACTCGACTTGCGCTCGGAATAACGGAACCCGCCAAGCAGATAATGCCGCAGCAGAGTGTTGCTTCGTCCGCTCGCAACAATTGCGACACCGTCCGTTAATCCAAACTTTAATTTATCCGCTTTCACATCGTTTGCGTGCCGTGCATATCATGGAATTGTACAAACCCTTTCGGGCATTGTGCAAAACCAAAGGAGGTATGGAACGCAATGAGCAATAGTATAACGCCATGCAGGTGCAGCAGGGCAGCAGAGGCTTTGATTCTCGAAAACGCAGCCACCGTTCCCGCCGGCAGTGTCAGCAGCGGGCTTAGCGTCTGCGGTTATGAAACCGAATTGAACAGGCTGCCAAATATAAGCTTTGAAAATCAGGTTTATGCCGAAGGCTTTTGTCCCGATGCGGCCCTCGCCGTAGGAACGCTTTATCCCGAACTCGTGAACATCTATAAGTAAAGGAGGAAAGTTATGACGAAATGCGAACTGCTGACAAGAATCAGCGAAATTCAGTTCGTTTGTGTCGAACTGAACCTTTATATTGACACTCACCCTGATGATGCGGATGCACTGAGTGATTATTATCATTACTCAATGATGTTGAAATCCCTCATCGAAAGCTATGAGCAGCAATACGGGCCGCTGCTTGGTTTCGGTCATTCCGCAACGCAGACCGGCAGTTGGGTTTGCTCAGAATGGCCCTTTGAATAAGGAGGCATAACATGTGGATTTATCAGAAAAAACTTGAATTCCCTGTGAACATTACTACTCCCGACCTTCGCATAGCTCGAGCACTCATGGCACAGTACGGCGGACCCGACAGCGAACTTGCAGCAGGCTGCCGTTACCTGACACAGCGTTTCTCCATGCCGGATGACAGGGTTCGGGCAACACTGAACGATGTCGGTACTGAAGATTCAGTACCGTGATGATGCACATAAATAAAACAATAGCCACCGAACGCGAAGCTCATGCGGCTATTGCCGTTAGTGTATGTGTTTTAGAAATCAAATTGTGCTATGCACTGCTGCATCGATGTAATCGATGATTGCGGCGCTGGTGTTTCCTTCTTTTCCTTTTCACCTGACAGTCCAATAAGAATAAAACCGCCCCAAATCGCAACCAGTATGATGATTTTCCAAAGGGTCTTCAGCTTTTTCGATCTCGCAACGATGATAGTCAACGGGATCGGGAAAAACAGTATCCACCCGATAATCCACCACTTGAGGTTCTTCTTTTTCTTCTCTTCCCTCTGCTGTTCTGCAATGGTCGCTACAGCCGCATCCCTCCGAGCCTGCATACGTCCTACCTCAAAATCGTACCCAGCCTGCTTTGAGTTGTCAAACTGTATGTGACGTACTTCGTCATCAATCATAATTGGAGTTTCATAAAATGGACATTTGGCCTGTTTGCCGTCGGGATCGATACTCAGCGTACCGCCGCAATGCGGACATTTCATGCTTATAAGTTTCATTGATGTTATCTCCTTGTTCGGCGATTTTATTCATTGACATAATGCATACCACATAAAATCACATATTTCAATCGTTTTCTGCATTGAATTGTTAATACTGATAAAGCACAAGCTGCGCATGTACAGCGAAATCCAAGGTCGAAGTACAGCTTAGCGGCAGAGCTATCCGTTACGTTCGCGCGCACGCGCGTATATACGGGTGCATATATGGGCGTGCATGGCGCGC
>CALAXO010000163.1 GCA_937894955.1 uncultured Clostridia bacterium | reverse complement strand
CGGCGGGAATAAATGTTGCACTTGCAGGCGGTGCGTTTATATTGCTTTCAATTATTGCGAAAGCAAGCGGGGTTGCAGCGGCACTGAGTTTGGCTGCCGCATCCGGTGGTCTTGACGGAGAATCCGTTGCCGTGATCGTGAAAGCCATCGGGATTGCGTACACAACCCAAATCGCTGCCGCACTGTGCAGAGATCTCGGAGAGACGGCACTCGCTGTAAAAACTGAGCTGGTCGGAAGAATAATGCTTATGACGCTCGCAGTGCCGCTTATTCTCAAAATCACGGAAATGCTTACGGAACTTGTTCGGAACAGTCTTGCACAGTAAAAAGCAACGGCATACAACTGCTGAAAAAATACATACAAGAAGGCAGCCGCTGTCCCGCGGAGTAAGTCTTTCGAAATGAGGTTATGGATATGATTAATCATTTATGTGCCGCAATGAAAAAAGAAGGAGCATGGGGGGTAATTGTCCAAAAGCGCAGATTTCGAAGAATAAATGTTGTCAGGGGCTTTGCAATATGTGTCTTAATTGCGGCATGCATGGCTGTTCTCGCATTGCCGCGTGGAGTTCGGGCAGACGAGCTGCCGGATGAAGGTATGCAGAATGTTGAAACGGAGTTGGAACGGCTCCTTAATGAATATGATTTTTCGGAATGGCAGCAATACTTTGACGAGACGAAGCAAACGGTGGGAAACATTACGGAATATGGTGATGTAAAAACTTTAATTGAAAAAGCTGCATTAAACGGTATTGAGACCGATGAGCCTGCAAGCATCCTGTTGATTGTGAAAGACATTTTTGTGCCAAACCTGAGATTTGCACTTGTCTGCACGGCCGGCATAGCTGCTCTCGGCATCTTGACGGGATTGTGCGGAATTGCAATAGGGGAAGAATGCGCGGGAACGAAGAAAATGCTGCTGTTGTTTCTCTGTGCGGCAGCGATACTAAGCATCTCGGCAGTGTTTTCGGATCTCACAGGCACGGCGGCGAACGCAATCGGAAAGATAAGGTGTTTCAGTGAAACCGTTGAACCGATTATGATCGGATTGCTCACAGCGATGGGATGTGCAAAAACAGCAAAGCTGATGAATCCGATGCTTGTGTTTCTGATAAACGGAATAGTGTATGTAATTGAAACAATAGTTTTGCCGATGCTTCTGGCCTCGGGTGTGCTGACAATAGTTGACGGATTATCGGACAAATTGAAAGTCGGAAGAACGGTAAAATTACTTCACAAAAGCGTGAAATGGCTGCTCGGTTTATTGACAACGGTGTATATTGCGGTGACTGTTATTGGCGGAATGACAGCAGGTGCAGCGGACGGGATCTCTGTTCGGACGGCGAAATATGCGATAGACCGACTTGTTCCGGCAGCAGGAGGTATGGTTACCGGTGCGGCCGACGCCGTTCTCGGAAGCTCGGCCCTTCTTAAAAATTCGGCCGGAACGGTTGCGATTATTCTTGCTGCGGCGGTAATCGCAAAGCCGATGTTGACTGTTGCGGGCGGAATGTTTGCACTGCGCATAACATCGGCAATCTGCGAACCGTTTTCTGATGAACGGATACCCAAAATGCTTGACGGCGTTGCAGAAACGGTTTCATATCTTTTTGCCGCTGTCGCTGCCGTAACCGGTATGTTTGTGATAACTCTTGTTGTGATGCTTTTAATCGGCAACACGCTTGCGGCTTAGTGCGTAAATTAACGTGAAACAGCACAGGGATGCCACACTGTGCCACAGACCGAGATGCAATGGGAGAATAGCCGATACCATTTAAAAGCACTGAGCGGATGGAGGGAAAATGCTGAATTTACTTGTTAAACTCATTGCTTCGGCAATAACTGCGGCAATTGCCGAAGCTTTGCTGCCGGACGGCGGGGCAAAGGGCGGCATCGCAGGCGGTGCAATGAAACTTATCAGTTTTGCTCTTGCTGCGGCAATTGCGGCAGACGTTGCCGCGGTTGTTGCATCATGGAGCGCGGGATGAACAAAAAAGACGTTGGCGGACACATTTCAACAACAATGCAATGTGCGGAGATATGGATGAAAAACGGAAAATCAATTTTTGCAGTGCTGGCGGAAGCACTTGAAAAGAATAAGAAATTGAAAACAATCCTGTATGCGGTTCTTATCATACTTGCTCTTGTGATTTTTTTGACGTCCGGTTTGTTCGACGGCGGGAAAAATACAAATAAATCCTCAGGAAGAACGGAGGAAGAACGGACGGGTGAGTTCTCGAACACCGAAGAGGCACGTATGCTTGAAGCGAGACTGGAAGATATTCTTTCTCAAATGCAGAATGCCGGACAGGTGCGAGTGATGGTAACATTTGATAACGCACAGGAAAAGGTTATAGCTGCGGATGAGCAGAAAAGCAGCGGCAGCTCGGGTACATCCGAGGCATCGCGTCCGGTCAAAACATCCGGAAGCGGGGGAGAAAGCCCGATAATACTTACTGAGCGTATGCCAAAGATACGCGGAGTAATCGTAATCGCGGAAGG
>CALAXO010000162.1 GCA_937894955.1 uncultured Clostridia bacterium | reverse complement strand
CCGGTGCGTTCCTTCCCGCCGGACAATATGCCTGCATGTTCCTGCACGAGGCGGACAATGAGCAGATTTTTTATATCTCACCGTGGGTAAAACGCTTTGTTGAGCTTGCAGAAGCAAAGGGTCTTTCTGTTGAACGCACGGTCTATGTTGAAGATTTGCCTGCGTGGCTGGTTGACGAGCGCAGCAGCATGATTCTGCGTTTTGCGGCACGCATTGCGGCTTGACCCGTAAAATATATCTTTTTGTGTAATATTTAATTTAAAGTAATTTATAAAATGAGGTTATAATTATGAAATCCGAATTCAAAAAGATTGCAATTATCTGTGCGAGCGAGCGTGAACTTGCTCCCTTTCTTCCGTTGATCGAAAACCCGACAATTTCCGAACGGGCAATGCTGCGCATTCACGAGGGCAGGCTGAACGGGTTTGACGTCGCGGCTGTTTATTGCGGCGTTTGCAAAGTTAATGCCGCCGCAGCCGCGCAAATCATGATAGACTGTTGCGGTGCGGATACCGTCATCAGCGCGGGAGCCTCCGGCGGAATGGCGGAAGAGCTTCAACTGTTCGACACCGTTGTTGCAGCCGAAGCCTGTTATCACGATGTTCACGAACGCATTTTGACCGATTATCACCCGTTTATGAAAACACAGTTCTTCCCCGCCTCATCGGAGCTTGTTTCGGCAGCTAAAGCCGCAGCAAAACCCCTTGCCGAACGCGGACAGCGGATATTTTTCGGGCGCACTGCAACAGGCGAATCGTTTATTGCCGATGAGGGACGTACAGATATTAATTCCCGCCTTGCACCGCTTGCGGTTGATATGGAATCCGCTGCAATTGCTCATGTCTGCTATTTAAACGGCGTTCGCTTCATCGCGGTGCGCTGCATCACGGACACCGCAAAACACAGCGGCGTCGGCACATTTGAAGAAAACTGTGCCCGCGCTTCCGAAATTGCAAAGGATTTTGTTTGCGCAATGCTTAATGAGCTGTAATCAAAAGCTTCAGCACGCACGGGATTCGGAAAAGAGCCTGCTTTTCGGCAGGCTCTTTAGTCTATGTTGTAGGAGGCATGAAGAAATATATTTTAAAATCAGTTTTTCTCTCTGACCGAGCCGGTGTTCGTTGTGTTCGGCTCGGAACTCGGCTCATCGCTCACCGTCGGCTCATCGCTCACCGTCGGTTCATCGCTCACCGTCGGTGTGTTCGGAGCCGCTGTATTTTTTTGTCCGTTCGGATCGTTCGGAATCGGCGCATCCGCGCCGCCCGCCTCGGCGCTGCAAATTATAATCGCCTGCGCTTCGTTTTTTTCGTTCAATCGAACGGTCACAATGCTGCCGACTGCAAGTTTGTCCGCCGAAACGAATTCCGTGCCGCTCACAATGTATGCGCCCGCCGAAACGGTGAATTCAATCGCCGCTTCACCGTTTTCGGTGAAGCTTATTTTGCTGCCGCCCGGGTTCATGCCCGAACCGGGATTCCCTTCCGGAGGATTGCCTTCCTGCGGGCTGCCTTCCGGCGGATTGTCTTCACTCTGTTTGCCTGTATTGTTCTTATCGTTTGTATTTGCATCTTTCGCACCGTTGTCGGCCGGTTCGGTGCCGTCATTATCCGAAATTTTACCGTTGTTGTTCGGTGCGGCCGGAGCCAAACCGTCACGGCGGGATCCGTCATTCATTCCGCCGGGAAATTGCTTTTCGGTGCTTTCAATCGTCCCGGGCTGCAAAGTGTACTTTTCGTCGGCAATAACAGTGATAATTCCCGAAACCGTCTTTTCCTCGGTTGATTTTGAGCCGCAGCCCGCAAAGCAAAGCATTGAAACCGCCGCAATCACCGCCGCCGTGAAAATGCACAGCACCCGCCGTCCGTGTTTTTTGTGTTCCTTTACCATTCAGTTCATCCTTTCCGTTTTCGTTATTCCTGCGGGAAAGCCCGTTTCGATGCAGCCGCCCCGATTATCTTTCCCTGTTAATATTATATTGGTTATTTACAGCATTCGCAAGGCTTAATTTTGTCTATTTCCGCACGAATTGAATTTATCTTGCGGCATTGCCTCATTCTATATGGAAACAGCCTTGATTTTGCTGTATAATGTTTCAAATAAGGCACAATTTCGCCGTACGGACAAATGCAGCCGCGTTGTGCCGTCGGGATGCACCGCCTCCCGCAAAGGCCGGCCGCAAAGGTGGAAGTAAAAATGAAGAAACTTTTGATATACATGAAAAAATTCCGAAAGGAATGCATTTCGGCTCCGCTTTTCAAACTTTTGGAAGCGACCTTTGAACTTTTTGTGCCGCTTATCGTTGCTGCAATTATTGACAACGGCATTGACGGCAAAAGCAAAAGTTTTATTATCAGCATGGGGCTTTTGCTTCCGGCACTTGCGGCAGTCGGTCTGCTCTGTTCCGTAACGGCACAATTTTTCGCGGCAAAGGCTGCAATCGGCTTCTGCACCGACCTTCGCGCCGCGCTGCTGAAAAAAATTCAGAGTTTTTCCTACACCGTACTCGATACTCTCGGCGTTTCCGGACTGATAACGCGCATGACAAGCGATATCAACCAGATTCAAACGGGCGTCAACCTTTCTCTGCGCCTGCTTCTTCGCTCCCCGTTTGTTGTTTTCGGTGCAATGATAATGGCGTTCACAATCGACACACGCTGCGCACTCATTTTTGCGGGCGTTATAGTGCTGCTTTGCGCCGTTGTTTTTTCGATCATGCTGGCATCCATCCCGAAATACCGAAAAGTTCAGGCGGAGTTGGACGGCGTGACCGGCACCGTGCGCGAAAACCTTGCGGGCGTTCGTGTTCTGCGTGCCTTTTGCCGTGAGGAAGAGCAGATTCGGACGTTTGACCGGCGAAGCGAAAAGCTTCTCGGCCTTCAAATCAACGCGGGCAAACTCTCCGCGCTGATGAACCCTCTCACACTGATAATTATTAATGCCGCTGTTATAATTCTTTTGCAAAGCGGTGCAATTCGAGTCGCTTCCGGCTCTTTGACTCAGGGGCAGGTCGTTGCGCTGTATAATCTTATGGCGCAAATTCTTGTTGAACTGATAAAAATGGCCAATTTGTTCATAACCATCACAAAATCCCTCGCCTGTGCGGACAGAGTTGCGGCAGTCATGCAGCTTGACAGCGGCGCACACGGCGGAAAAAAGCTGCCTGCGAACGGTTCGCCCTGCGGAAGTGTGGAATTTAAAAACGTATCGTTCGAATACAAAAACGCCGGAGCGGAAGCTCTGTTCGACATAAGCTTTTTTGCAAAGCCCGGGCAGACCGTGGGCATTATCGGCGGCACCGGCAGCGGAAAAAGCACGCTTGTGAACCTTGTTCCGAATTTTTACAGCGCAGCAAAGGGGCAGGTGCTTATTGACGGCGTGAATGCGGATGATTACGACCGCGCCGCGCTGCTCTCCGCAGTTTCCGTTGTTCCTCAAAAAGCAGTGCTTTTCGAGGGCACGATTCGCAGCAATCTTTTAATGGGCAATCCGAATGCCTCCGAAGCGGAGCTTTTTGCGGCGCTGGAAACCGCTCAGGCGGCGGAAATCGTCCGCACAAAACCGCAAGGCATCGATGAACCCGTTTTGCGCGGCGGCAGCAATTTTTCCGGCGGGCAAAAACAAAGGCTGTCCATTGCACGCGCCCTTGTCCACGGCGGAAGGATCTTAATCCTTGACGACAGTGCTTCCGCGCTGGATTTTGCAACGGATGCAAAACTCCGCGCCGCAATTCGGAAACTTTCCCCCGCGCCGACGACCTTCATCGTGTCCCAACGCGC
Organism: uncultured Clostridia bacterium; assembly: GCA_937894955.1. GTDB lineage: Bacteria > Bacillota > Clostridia > Christensenellales > CAG-138 > PeH17. Next base: position 10,352 of record CALAXO010000162.1, on the reverse strand, counting down.
GGCCTCGGTAATGTTTGCGGATTTCATAATCGTTCTGGATGAAGGGCGCGCCGTCGGACATGGCACGCATGAAGAGCTCTTGCGCAATTGCGCCGTTTACCGCGAAATTTATGCCTCCCAGTTCCCTGACGAGGCGGCAAAGCTTAACGTTCCGAACAATACACCCGAAGGAGGTGCGGCAAAATGAGCAAAAACGGTTTTAACGAAAAAACAAAATCTGCGCACTCGAAAAAATTACGTTTTACACTTGATTCGGTTGGGCGCGGCACCGCTGCGGAGCTTTTGCGCCGACTGAAACCTTATCGTTTTAAATTCGCGCTTTCACTCGGACTTTCGCTCGTGTATGTGTTTTTAACTCTTCTGATCCCCGTTCTCGCCGGAAAAATTATTGACTGCATCATCGGCGCGGGAAGGGTTGACTTTGCCGAAATCGCACCGCTTTTGCTGAAACTCGGTGCGGCTGCGGCGGGAGCTGCACTCGCTCAATGGCTTGTGAGCCTTTGCAATAACAGCATAACTTACGGCTGCGTTCGCGATATCCGTGCCGAAGCGTTTCGCCGCGTTCAAAAACTGCCCCTCGCCTATTTCGATTCACACCCGGCGGGCGAAACCGTGAGCCGTATGCTCAGCGATGCCGATCAGCTTGCGGATGGGCTTTTGATGGGCTTTTCCCAATTGTTCACAGGGATTATGACCATTATCGGCACACTCGTGTTCATGCTCACCGTCAACCCGCTGATAACCCTCGTTGTTGTTGCCGTAACACCGCTTTCGCTTGCGGTCGCAAGCTTTATTTCCAAGCGAACCTACTCCATGTTCCGCAAACAAAACGAGACCCGCGGGGAGCAAACTGCGCTGATCGATGAATTCATCGGCGAACAAAAGCTCATCCGTGCATTTTCTTACGAAACCCGCGCCGAAGAACGCTTTAATGCAGTTAACGAGAAGCTGCAAAAGTTTTCTCTCCGTGCCGTATTCTTTTCCTCTCTCACAAATCCGTGCACGCGCTTTGTGAACGCCGTTATCTATGCAGGTGTTGCCGTTTCCGGCGCATTCTCCGTGCTTGCGGGCGGGCTGACCGTCGGCGGACTTTCCGCTTTTTTAAGCTATGCCAACCAGTACACAAAGCCGTTCAACGAAATTTCCGGAGTCATTACGGAATTGCAGGGCGCGTTTGCCTGTGCGGCAGGGCTGTTTGAGCTTATCAACACCCCTGCGGAAGTCGATGCCGCCGCTGCGCCGAACCCTGCTCAACGCAATGAAAAGGCTGAAAGCACCGGCAATATCAGCTTCCGCAACGTTTGTTTTTCCTACACGCCCGGCACGGAGCTGATCCGCGATTTTTCGCTCGAGGTGAAAAGCGGCATGCGCGTTGCAATCGTCGGCCCCACGGGCTGCGGCAAAACGACGCTTATAAACCTGCTCATGCGTTTCTATGACGTTAACTCAGGTGAAATTCTTATTGACGGAGTGGAAACCCGTTCCATGCCCCGCCATGAGCTGCGCAAAAAATTCGGCATGGTTCTTCAGGAAACATGGCTTCAGGCGGGAACCGTTCGGCAAAACATCGCAATGGGCAGGCCGCAGGCAGCGGAAAACGAAATCATCGCCGCCGCAAAGGCCTGTCACGCGCACGGGTTCATAATGCGTCTTCCGAAAGGTTACGACACCGTACTTGACGAAGCGGGCGGCAGCCTTTCCCAAGGGCAAAAGCAGCTCCTCTGCATTGCGCGCGTTATGCTTTTGAATCCCCCGATGCTGATTCTTGACGAGGCTACCTCTTCCATTGATACGCGCACGGAGCTTCTCGTTCAGGATGCTTTTGCAAAGCTTATGCACGGCCGAACAAGCTTTATCGTTGCGCACAGGCTTTCAACCGTTCGCGAGGCGGATATTATCCTTGTTATGCGCAGCGGGCGCATAGTTGAAAGCGGAACTCATGATGAATTGCTCCGCGCCGACGGTTTTTATAAAAAACTTTACGAGAGTCAGTTTGCCCGCTGAAAATGATTGTTCCGCTTTTTTTGCTTTTGATATTTTCGCCGCAGGCAGAATCATGTTTGCGGTGATTTTTCTTTTTGGCGTTTTAATATCCGTTGAAATATCTCTGTTGTGCAGTAAATATATTTTATTAATGCCTTGTTTTTTGTTGTCAAATATCGGATATATGTGGTATACTGAGAAGGAGCAAGGACAGCGCATTTGATTTTCTCCGCGTAATTTCGTGTTTACCGCCGAACAATCTTCCGGTTGTCCGCTCACGGCATTTTTTTCCCCCGCTCGACGATTTCATGACAGGAGGTTAAATCTTATGAAATCAAAACGCAAAATTCTCATTTCAGCCCTTGCCGTTGTGCTTACGGCGGCATTGGCAGTCGGCGTGTTCTTCCTCACAAAAGCGGTAACAAGACCCCTGAGTGCGGAAGAATACATGCTCCAAAGCACGCAGGATCGCATTGAATATGTGCAGTCGTATTACAACGAATTCAGCAGCAACCCGAACAAGACCTATAACGTTCTTGTCTCGCTCGACAGTGTTACAACGGAGGAGTTTACGCAGCTCTTCGCCGGCTGCAGCGGCTTCACTCAGGTATACGACTGTATAACCGAAGGTGTTGACGACCCGATGTACGGCGGTTATCTCGACTGTGAAGGCAAAACGGCGGCGCAGCTTGCCGCCGAGTGTTATGCGGACACTTACGACAGCATCTGTTCCGAGTTGGACAGTTATGATCAGCAGGTTGCGGAAATTCGAGATTACTACAACCAGGATTTAGCTGACGATGTCTCTGATGAGACTTCATCCGGTGAAGATGACTCCAGCAAGGTTATAGATACATCGCCTGTTGATGCCTCCGGACTTTCATTCATCGATGGTCAAATTGATCCTGCACTTGAGGAAGATCTTTCCGATTTGCAGGAGTTTCGCAGCAATTTCATCTCTCTGAAAACGGCAATGGAGCAAGGCAGGTATCGCATATACGGAGTTAAACTGACTCTGACAGGTGCGCAGGCTCAGGCACTGCTTCAATCGAACAAAGTCCGTTTGGTCGAGAAGCTGACGAATCTTCCTGAAAGCATCATCTCTCCGTTGGAACCGGGAGTAACCTATGAGGATTAAAAGCTTTATTTTGGCACTGATCCTGGGTTGTATGTCAGTTTTTGCAACCATAAGCACCGCACGTGCCGACGAAGCATTTCTTACATACACCCCCTCTTCCGGTTCAATAAACTTTTCTTCGTCAACCGCTAATGGAAGAGAAGCTAAGGCGACTTTTAAGTGGAATATAGCGGGTTGCTCAGAGTTCAATGCCAGCAACGACACGTATGAGCAGGAACTTGTTTTCTACAATTACGATGGCAAAGCATACGCTACATCCATGAGGTCATACCGAACCAACCTGCCCAACCACTATCGCGATACACGTTTTTGCGATAGCCAAAACGAGATCAACCTTGCAGTCGGTACATACAGCGCAAACAGTATCATACCGAACAAGGAGTACTACGTCACATACCGACTCGGCGGCGGAAACAGTAATCGCTCGAAGTACAAGATAAGTGTACAAGAGGGGCGTTATTACGTCTTTCAGGAGCCAGAAACTGTTTTCGCTGAATCAACGGCAAAGCTTATACCTTTCAAGAACGGCTTCAATGCTCCGGAGTCACGGCGTTGGAATACTGAAGTCGAATTCAACGATACTATTGACCGCGCTGACAGTTCACAAGTTAACCGGTGGTTTTCCGGAGTTATAAGCAGACACGAAGATGTTGACTTTATCAAGATTCGTCTAACCGGTCGTCGCCTAATTCGTTTTATTTCTCCGGACGGAAATCAAATCGATTACGACATTAAGATTTATGATGATCACGGGCGGTACACAGGATGCTGCTTGACTTCAACCAGTCCTGTGCAATCTCAGTATTTTGACTTCAACCAGTCCTGTGCAATCTCAGTATTTTGACTTCAAGTATGGAAGTTACTACATCAAGGTGTACTCATATGGAAGCGGCACAAGTTCTCTGTTACCATACTACTTAATCGTAACCTGATACTTGTTCCTTGTTGCACAGACTAAGGGGGAACCAAAGTGCCCGAATCGCCGCAGGCAGAATCATGTCTGCGGTGATTTTTTGAAGCACTTCTTCAATCGGCCTTTGTCGGCAAAACAACGGTTCCTTTGCATTCATAAAGAATCGGAATAATCAAAGCGGCTCATCCCGATTGCATTTTGCAATGTGTCGGGGCGAGCCGCTTTTTATGGTTTTTTTCGGATTTTGCCGCTAAGGCTTATTTTGCCTGTTTTGCCCTGCGAACCGCAAGAATTCTCTGCATTTCGTTATAAACGATCATATAGCCCTCGTCAACGCCCATGCCGGGTTTTGCAAGAATCTGAACGGGCCGGGTTGCCATTGCGCACTGGGTGCAAACCTGTGCGGAACGGTCGGTTTCGTTGCAGGTGCCGCCCTGGTATGCGCCGATGCCCTTTTCTTTGCAGTAAAGAACAGCTTCGATCGTGTTGTTGATGCCGCCGAGATCGGGAGTTTTTATCTGAACCATGTGACCCGCTTTGTTGTCGGCAAAGTACTTGATGTCCTCAAGGGTGTTGCACCATTCGTCCGCGACGATCTCAACGTTGATTCCGCGGTCGTCAAGTTCCTTGGTGATTGCCGCAAGCGCACGCATCTGCTTTTCGCGGTCTTCAACATCCATGGGTCCTTCAATGCGGAGGTGGAAGGGCTTTGCGGCTTCCTCAAGGCGTGCCATGTAATCGGCCATTGCCTTGTAGTTATCGTTGCCGAATGCGGCACCGATTGTGCCGTATACGTCAATATGGAAAATCGGGTTGTAATTTTCATCCGTGCGGAGCTGAAGCACGCGGTCACGCAGCCATGCAACATACTGTTCGAGCAGTTCGCCGTGTTCGCCGAGCTTGGTCTTAACGTTGTTGATAAGCGCATGGGGCAGAATCTGTGCGCCCTTGATAATCATTTTGTCCGCATTGGTGTAGCGATCGTCACCGGACTGAGTGAAAATATCAATGGGCTTGTCGGAAATGGTGCAGCCGTATTCGTCCGCAACAACTTCGCACATCATTCTGCGGGTGGACCTTGCAACAGCGTCAAGAATCGCCTGAGTCACGCCGTAGCGAATTGCGGTGTGCAGGCGTTTGCCGTCAACATGGATGGATTCGACCATTTCGGAAAGTGCGCGGAAATTGTCCGCCTCTTTGCCGACGAGTTCGGGCTTGATATATTTTTCGATAACGGGAATGAAGTCTTTTGCAAGGAAGAGGGGATCGCGTCCGCCGCAGCCGCTGTACTGAACGGCAGCGCAGTCGCCGTATGCAATCCGGCCGTCCTCAAGAACGAGCATCACGGAGATGGACTCACCGGGCTGACGAACGGAGGTAAAGCCGGGGGTTTTGGGTTCGCCGACGTATGCGGCGCCGTCGCTTTTTGCGCCCGCCTTAATGGCGCGCTGATCATCAAAATAGAAGCCTGTTCTGCCTGCGGAGCAGATAACATCGATAATTTTCATAGAAGTATCCTTTCAGTTCTTCAAAGTTTTATTTTGAAAACGAATTTTCGTTATTCAGGTGGCACGAAAGCATCCCGCACCGCCGTGCATTTTCAGCCGAAGCCGATTTGCGTCCGTTTATCTGCGGAGAGCCTGCGGCCTTCCGACAAGACGGCCCTTGCTGATCGCGTAAACATCATCAATGACCATTTGGAAGGTTGCGTTGCGCTTTTCGGCCTTTGCGCGTTCTTCGATCTTTGCGCGGTGGAACGCCTTGATATCATCAGTGAAGGGCAGCGCACCCATGTCGAGAATGCGGATCGCACCGTCGTTATCGCGTGCGGGAAGCATTTTGCCCGCATTAAAGCGAGAGGGCGCAAACGGAATATCGAGAACGCCCGCAAGCACGGCGCGAACGGAACCTGCCGCGATGTCGCCTTCGCCCAGTTCGAAGCACTTATCGACAATGCAGCGCGTCTCTCTGCGGATAATGTCTTTTTCTTCCTCAAGGTTGACTGCGGTGCAAACCTGGTCGGAAAGCATGCTGATGACCTGCTTTGTGCAGCGCAGACCCTGTGCGTTTGCTTCCATTGTGGGAACACCCGCCGCCTCGTGCGGAGTTTTGACGATGACTTTCGTTGCCTTTGAGAGTGCAGCGGTTGCACTGCCCCAGGAAATGACGCCGAAGGCCTTTGCTTCGTCCTGCGGGAAACCGCCCATCCACTGATGGAAAACCGTGGTTATGATAACATCATCATAACCGTATTTATGCATGTATTCGTTTGTCAGCTCTTCAAGGGTGCGGATCGCCGCAACATCCTGAACAAGGTTGCCGCATTGGCCGTAGCCGACGGTGATATTGCGAACCCCCTGCTCTGCCGCAAGCAAAGCCTCAATAATCGCAACCGCATGGGATACGCAGGGCGGAACAAGAGTTCCCGTAAGCGGACCGTAGGGTTCACGGTTGATGGAAACGCCCGCTTCTTCATAGATGCCCGTAAGCCTGTCAACATACTGCCAATCGCGGATCGTCTCCTCCATCGGTACGTTCTTTGCATAGGGCAGGTTGTAGGAAATTCCACCGCCTTCATAGCTTGTGAAACCGCCCGCATAGGCAATTTCGGTCAAAAGGCGCGCATCGGGTGTGCCGTGGCGCACCTGAATGGGAGTGTTTAATGCCTCAATGAGCATACGGCAGCCCGCAACGCCGTGATTGACGGCGGGGAAACCGTTAAGCAGGGAACGGCCGAGCCGCTGAGATTCTTTTATGCCGTTTTCGGCTTCTTCATAGCGGTTCTGGCGGGTGTAGCTGTCAATGGTTGTCGGAAGCAGATCGGCTTCGCCGTTATCCTGAAGATAAGTCAACAGCTTGATGTGTTCGGGAATCAGCGCAACGCCTGCACGCGGCTGAATCAAAGTGATACCCTTTTCCTTTGCCTCAACAAGTTTTTTTGAAAAAACTTTGTGAGCGGGCATGGCCTTGTGGTATTCGATGGCTTCTTTAAGGTCAACTTCCCTGCCGGTCGGCCACTGCTTTAGCACGTCGGCGCGGACAGCGTTGAACTCGTCATCGGGAATGCGCTTGTTTTTGATATTGGGGTTGTTCATTGTTTAAATGCTCCTCTTTTATTGGGAAATCGCCTGAAGACCGGTTCGGCATCGAACCTGTTTTCGTCAGGCTCTGCATAGTTCTTGTTTCATTATGCTCAATGCCTGTTCCGGATATTTTTCCGAAAGCAAACCCATTGCGGCGATAATATATTTTCTGTCGACAAGCACATCCGCCCTGAGCGGCCTCAGCGATGTCGGATCCTTTGGGTCATAGAGTGCAAATGACGCGATCTTCGCCGTGTTTGTTGTGTGAATCAGCGATCCGCCCGTAACAACGAGTTTCTGCACTTTGCGCAGGTCCTTGCCGGTTTGAACATAGGTCGTGCCCATCATGGAATACGCTTCTTCAATGCGGCCCGCATGTCTTGTTACCGCCGTGCGCACCGCCATGCATGCAAGAGCTTCGTCCAGTCGCTCGGTTTCATCGTCCGTCGGCAAAAGATCCGTGTTTGCGGCAAACATGTTGATGATTTCCTCCGCGCGCACCTCACTCATGCCTGCAAGCTCTGCAATCGTTTTTATTCCCGCCGCATCCACAATTCCGCGAATGCTGTATCTCATGCCGATATCGCCCTCAACCGTGCGTTTGATATACGGCTCGGGCAAACCCTTGAGCATGGTTCGCGGGTCGGTCGGCATTCCGTTTGCAACGGAATAAACATCCGTTGTTGCGCCGCCGACATCAACGGCAACAAGTTCCCCAAGCCCGCGGGAATTATCCGTTCCCTCCGCAAGCAGCTTCATTGCCGCCATGACTGCGGAAGGCGTCGGCATCATAATGCCGGAAATAAGTTCACTCGCCTTGGTAAGTCCCTTTGCCTGCACGATTCTTTTAAGGAAAACTTCGCGAATCTCTTTCTGGGTCGGCTCAATGTTAAGCGTGCCGAATTTCGGCATAACATTTTCGCAAATATGTACTTCGCGCCCTTTAAGAATGCGCTCGCACTGCCGCACGGCATTTCGGTTGCCCGCAATTATGACAGGAAAATCTCCGCCGATATCCGCAAGCACCTGCGCATTATGCAGAATGCAGTCGGTATTGCCGCCGTCGGTGCCGCCGACAAGCAGGAAAATATCCGGATTTATCGCCTTTATCTCATCCGCATCATCCTCATTGAGCTTGAAGGCGTAGGTCTTCAGCACCTTTGCGCCCGCACCGAGGCTTGCACACTTTGCGGCTTCCGCCGTCAGTTCCGGAACAAGCCCGCTTGCAAGCATACGAAGACCGCCCGCCGCGCTGCTGGCGGCGTAGCGTTCGCAAAAATCAAGTTTTCCGGTCACTTTTTCAAGCTTTGAAAGCGCGTTGGAAAGTCCGTTGTTAATGTCCGACTGAACGGTCGTGTAGGCATTTGCCGTGCCCAACAGCCTGCATTCGTCAACATCCGCCGCAGTGACCTTTGTGTATGTGCTCCCGAAATCGATCAAAAGAACAGGTTTCATGTTTTTCCCCCGCTTTGCAATCGTAATCAGTAAACAATCAGAGCCGCAGGTTATTCCTCAACATGCAGATCCTGTTTCAATGCCTCAATATCAACTTCCGGCGGAGTTCCCGGCGGGAAGGAGCGATCGAAGCCCATCTCTTTAAAACGCTTTTCAACCTCGTCAAACGGCTGTTTGCCGATAACGATATTGCCGCCCACATAGAGCAGGATGTTTTCCAAACCTGCCTCATCGCATTTTTCGCGCATACCGCGGCAATCCAGCTCACCCTGACCGTAGAGCGAGGAGATGACGATTGCATCGGCGTTCGTTTCAATTGCGGCGTTGATGAATTCTTCCTGAGAAACCATAACGCCGAGATTGACAACATTGAAACCCGCATCGGTGAATGCATGATACAGGATCTTGTTGCCGACCGCGTGAACATCGGCGCCGATAACGCCGATAACAAGAGTCTTTTTATCCATCACTGTGACCTCTCATTATTATGATAAAGTGTCCATACATAACCCAAGCACACAAATAAACATTGTGTGCCGCATTTTACAGTCGTATAATACATTTTTAAGCGCAAATAGTCAAGTGCATATGCGCTGCAAACCCCAATATATTTGATTAAACGTTAATTAAATTACTTCGCGGTCGAGTTAACTTAAAGCGCGGCGGGAAATTGTATTCCGGCCGCGCCGTTCTCTTCTGCGCAAAATGTTATTCTTCTTCGGGTTTATCATGCCTCCGCCTTGCCCATTGTGATCTGCGATGCGTGCCCCGTTGAGTTCACCGGTGAGTCTCGAGAAAAGTTTACCGTGTAAACTTCACTGCCGTATTCGGCGCGGAAAATCGTATCGCCCGTAAGGCAGCGGTTGCTGTCGAAAAATTCGGAACCGTTAGCCGACCGGTGCTCAAAAGTTCCGCCCTCATGCTCCGGCGGCTCGACTCAGCCCGTTCCGTTCTGCCGGTTGATACTCTTGATTCTTGAATCGCCGCCAATTTCACGCCGAACATTCTGCATGCTGCGAAGAAGTTCAGCCGCCGCTGCACCGATTTTCATTTGCCGTCAGGAAGCATAAGCTTCAAGTCATAACCGAGTTCTTATTTGTTGTTGCTGAGCATATCCGCTGCCGCATCCGCAACGGTTGTGTTTGTCAGTCTGTCAATAATTCCGTTTTTGGATTCAAAGCCGCACAGCCGGAGCGCGCCGTCCTTCATCATCAGGCCGATGCTTGCGTTACTGCTGCTTTTCTCATCCGAAAACCCTTCGGCAAGCCCGGTTGCCTTTTGGACCTGTTCAAGCGTCATGTTTTCAAACACAACAAGGCAGTTCTCGGTAACAAACGGCGCAATGGCCTCGCCTGCTTCCTCCGCCTGTTCGCCTGTCAGCACAATGATATCATAATCGCGCTCTTCCGCAGCCTTAACAATTTCGCTGCCCGTGCACTCTCGATCAAGCAAAATCCTGTACCGCATTGAATCCATGCGTGCGGCAGTGTTTGATTTCACGGCAGCGCAAAGGTAAACAATGCAGCCGATGAGCAAAACGATAACAAAACCGGGAATTACTTTCCAAAGAACAGTTCTCTTTGCAGATTTCCTTTTTTCCACTAAATACATGCCCCCTCTTCGATTTTAGGTATACACATAATAGCATTCGAACGTTTTGAAGTCAAGCAAAAATGCGTGTATATTTTTTTGCATAGTGCCTTTTAAAGAGTATTCAGGATTCAATAAAAAACAGGAATAAAAAAAGAAACAGTCATTCGACTGTTTCTTTGGGATCCGG
>CALAXO010000161.1 GCA_937894955.1 uncultured Clostridia bacterium | reverse complement strand
AATGGGAATATATACAGATCTTGCAGCGGAAATGCGGGAACTTAACCCGGATATTGAAGGCATTCGCGAAGAGGAGACGAGTGACGGAGAAATTAAGATTAAGCGCATTGAGATATTCAGCGATATTGCGGCGCAGAAACTCGGCAAAGCGCAGGGCAAATACATTACGCTTGATGCGGAGGCTCTGACGCAGCGTCCGCTTGATTTGTTTGCGCATGTGTCGCAATGCCTGCGGCGCGAGCTTGCAGAGTTAATCCCGCTGCCGGAAACAAGGCTTAAAAGCGGAACTGTGCTTGTTGTCGGCCTCGGCAATCGCGGAGTGACGCCTGATTCCCTCGGCCCGCGTGTTGCAGAGCGGGTTTTTGTAACAAGGCATATCAAGGAGCATATGCCGGAAGCATTCGATTTTGATATTCCGAGTGTGTGCGCAATAGCCCCGGGCGTGTTGGGTGTGACGGGCGTTGAAACGATGGATATTGTGTTCGGTGTTGCGAACAAGGTGAAGCCGGATCTGATCATTGCCGTTGATGCGCTTGCCTCAAGGCGCGCGGCGCGAATAAGCACAACCATACAGCTTTCGGATTCAGGCATAAGTCCGGGTTCCGGGGTCGGCAACACAAGAGCGGATTTGAGCCGCGCAAACCTCGGTGTTCCGGTTATTGCCGTCGGTGTTCCTCTCGTTGTTTATGCGAGTACGATTTCACAGGATACAATAAGTCTCATTGCGGACGAAACGGGGCTTCACGGCGATGAGGAAAGGCTCAGAGAGCTTGCGGAGCAGGTCATTGCAAAACATATGGGCGATTTCATTGTTACGCCGAAGGATATCGACGTTATCGTTGAGGATATGGCGGGAATAATTGCAAATGCAATAAATTCCGCACTGTTCGGGAACAATCTCGAGCAGGTGCGGAATATGCTTGCGTAACTGATTAAAATTGTCGGCGGGTGCAGCGTCAGGCCGACACTGCACCGATTCAGCCGACGTTCGTCAATTCAGCTTTTTAATCGAGTTTATCATGTCCTCATCGGGCGTGATTATCAACGTGCGCTGATTTGTATAGATAACCGAACCGGGTTTTGCACCGCTCGGTTTTTTGACATACCTGCGCTTGGTGTAATCCACCGGAACGGCGGATGAACCGCGTGCCTGCGAGTGGTAAGCGGCAAGCGCAGCCGCTTCTTCGAGGGTTTTCGGAGGTATTTCGTCTGCGAAACGGATGATCACATGCGAACCGTGAATGTCCTTGGTGTGCAGCCATGTGTCCTCGGGCGCGGATTGTTTGAACGTGAGCCTATCGTTCTGAGTATTATTCTTGCCGACAAAGATTTCGATGCCGTCGGAGGAAAGGTACTTATGCGGGCGTGACGGGGGGAGCTTGGACCCTTTTGCTCCTTTTCCGTTTTTATTCGGTTTGCCGCGTTCCGCTTTACGGCGGGAGCTGTCGCGTATAAGACCCTGCTCAACAAGTTCCTGTCGAATTTCGTTCAAATCGGATTCGGATGCGCAGTTTGAAAGATCGCAGTGCAGCCCGCGGAGATAGCTCAGTTCGGCCACGGCTGTTTCGCGCTGAACAACGGCTGTTTCGCGTGCAACCTTGCCTTTGCGGTATTGCTTGTAATACTTTTGTGCATTGTCCGCAGGCGAGACGGAGTTATCAAGCGGAATGACGATGTATTCCGGAGGATCACGATAATAGTCAAGCACCTTTGCATTTTCGGCGCGCGGCGGAAGCGCGTGAAGGTTTGCCGTCAGCAATTCACCGAAATGCCGAAGTTTCTCAAGTTCCGCTTCGTCGCATATTGCAAGGTTAAATTTCTCGATCTTGCGTTCAAGCCGCTGGACAGCATTGGAAATGACTCGTTCAACGGCCGCCGTTCGCCGCTTAATGCTTTCGTTTTCGGCGCGGGAGCGATAGAATTCGTCCGCCGCTGCTCCGAGTGTCGAAAACTCGCGGCAGTCAAGCCCGAAGGGGCGGAACGGCAGCAGAATCCGCCCGCCGCTCGGAAGCAATGCAATGCAGGGCACGGTTCGCGCATTAAGAAGGTCACGGTAAAAACCTGCAAGGCAATCGGAAACGGTTTCGATTGCATCCGAATGAACGGGGCGCGATTTTGCTTCGGCGGCGCATCTGTCAAACAGCAGTGTCGCGATTGACGGCGAAAGTCCGAAAAATGCAGCGGAAAGTGCCTTATCGGGGCGCGGCGCATCCGAAAGCACGTTCAAAAAATCCTCCGCCGCAGCCTTTGCGGGGTCAAGCTTGTCCTGTGCGGGGGGCGCGGAATACTCAAGTTTCGGCAGAATAAGGCGCACACTGCTCATCGACGGCGAAACGCGGCGCACAGCATCCACAATACGCCCGTTTCCGTCAACAAGTATGATGTTTGAGTGCTTGCCCATAATCTCGCAATGCAGAAAGAAACGAGTGCAGTCACGCAGCTCGTTCAAAGCTTCGAATTCGATAACAACGACCCTGTCCGAATTCGGCTGGCGAATCGAATTAATCCTTGCATTAAGCAGGTATTTGCGCAGAAGCATCAGGAAAATCGGTGCATCAACAGGCGAGGCGGGTCTTGCTTCCGTCAGTTGAACGCGGCAATTTTCCGGTGAAGCGGAGATAAGCAGCCTTTCGTTTTTTCCGTCGGAATGAACAACAAAAAGCAGCTCATCCTTTTCGGGCTGCTGAATCTTTTCAACTTTTCCGCCGGCAAGGCATTGAATTTCCGCCACGGAGCGGGCGAGAGTGAGTCCATCCATTTTTTACCTTTTATTTACGGAACCGCTTGGTCACGAACGGTTCCGAAAGTCAAATCTTTTATAATGCATATTATGCGCTTGAAACATGTGCCCGTAATGCAGGCATGTTCAGCGAACAGTGTTGCGGAGTGTGCCGAGTCCGGTAATGCGAACCTCAACCGTATCGCCGCGCTGCATGGGGCCGATGCCCGAAGGCGTACCCGTTGCAATAATATCGCCGGGCAGCAGCGTCATGCATTGAGTGATGTAGCAAATCAGCTTGTCGATACCGTGCATCATGGCGGAAACGGGTGAATGCTGAACGATTTTGCCGTTGAGCAGCGTTGTTATCTCCGCAGTTTCGGGGTTGAACTCCGTTTCGATATACGGCCCTGTTGGGCAGAAAGTATCAAAGCCCTTGCCGCGTGTCCATTGCGGATCGGACTTTTGAATGTCGCGTGCAGTAACATCGTTAAGGCAGGTATAACCGAAAATGTACTCGGCTGAAGTGCCTTTTTGAACGTTATGTGCCCGTTTGCCGATGACAACTGCAAGCTCGCCTTCGTAATCGAGCCTATGGCTGATTTCGGGGTAAATGACATCTTCTCCGCAGGCAATGACGCTTGTGGACGGCTTCAAAAACAGCAGCGGTTCGGAGGGAAAACCTTCGCCCATTTCATCCGCATGGGCGCGATAATTCTTTCCGACGGCAACGATTTTTGAAGGTTCGCACGGTACATCGAAAATAACGCTGTCGGCAGCATATTCGTCCCCGGTAAAGTGCAGCCCGTCATAAGGTTCGGCTGAAAGCCTTTTTATGCTCAGTCCGTCAAGCACGCCGTAAAAGGTTTCGGTTTCGGGTTTTAAGCGAACGCGGACAATTTTCATATACAATTCCTCCTGAAGCAATTAGTGAGCGGTCAATTAACCAAAGGCGGCAGTTGCCCGCCGCCGATGAATTTCAATATTTGCTTTTGTGACGGTTTGTTTTCACTATGCCGTTTTTCCTTCCGATTCTGAGGGCTTGAGCACAAGAATCGGTTCGGAACGCTTAAGAACGGCATCCTTGGTGATTATGACTTTTGCAACGTCCTCACGGGAAGGAATCTCATACATTACGGGGAGCATGATGTCTTCAAGAATTGCACGCAGTCCTCTTGCGCCCGTGTTGCGGAGGATGGTAAGGTGTGCAATTTCCTTAAGTGCAGCTTCGTCGAATTCAAGCTCAACATTATCCATTTCGAAAAGGCGCATGTATTGCTTTACAAGCGCATTTTTCGGCTGGGTAAGGATACTTACCATCGCTTCCTCGGTGAGTTGTTCAAGCGTCACAATTATGGGAACTCTGCCGATGAATTCGGGAATGAGGCCGAACTTAAGCAGATCCTCGGGCAGAATATCTTTAAGGGTTTCTCCGATATCTTTTTTGATATTGGAATGAATGTCCGCACCGAAACCCATGTTCTTTTTGCCCGTGCGTTTCTGAATAATGTTTTCAATTCCCGCAAATGCGCCGCCGCAGATGAACAGGATATTTGTTGTGTCTATCTGAATGAACTCCTGATGCGGGTGCTTCCTTCCGCCTTGCGGGGGGACGGAGGCGACGGTGCCTTCAAGAATTTTCAGCAAAGCCTGCTGAACGCCCTCGCCGGATACATCACGCGTAATGGACGGGTTTTCGCTCTTGCGGGCAATTTTATCGATTTCATCGATATATATAATGCCTTTTTGTGCGCGCGCAACATCATAGTCGCAGGCTTGAAGCAGCTTGAGAAGAATGTTTTCAACATCCTCGCCGACATAACCCGCTTCCGTAAGCGCGGTTGCATCCGCAACGGCAAACGGAACGTCAAGCACCTTTGCAAGCGTTTCCGCAAGCAGGGTTTTGCCGCAGCCGGTCGGTCCGAGCATGACAATATTGCTCTTGCCGAGTTCGGCATCCGTCTTTGTTTCCTTGGCATAAATGCGTTTGTAGTGGTTATATACCGCAACTGCAAGTGCGCGCTTTGCATGATCCTGGCCGATAACGTAGTCGTTGAGAGTTTTTACGATGTCAACAGGTTTCGGCAGTTCGTGCGGAGCCTCCGCCGCATCCGTGTCGGCAAGGGCGGGCTCCTCTTCAAGAATTTCCCGGCAGAGCTGAATGCATTCGTTGCAAATGTAAACGCCCGGGCCGGCAAGGATACGATCTACCTCATCGCGGCTTTTCCCGCAAAAAGAGCATTTGATTGTATCGTTGTCACTGTGTTTTGCCATTCTGGTTAATATTCTCCTATGAAACGCCTGAAAAACAGACGTATTATTTCAGGGACATGCTGAATAATCAAATCAGCATACATTCCGAAAAGCTCATATTAAACTTTCAGCCTTCGCATGAAAGATCGAGGACGGATATCCCGCGTTCAGGTCTGTTTAAGCTTGTTTCGGCTTAACACAAAATTAATATGAGCATTCCGCATTGAACATCGGCTGCGGCCGAAAAAAGGATTTTATCTCCTGGGCTGAACGATTTCGTCGATAAGCCCGTATGCAAGAGCTTCGTCTGCGGTCATATAGTTGTCGCGCTCGGTGTCGAGTTCAATATCGGAAACGGGCCGGCCGGTGCGCTCGGCAAGTATAGCATTCAGCTTTTTGCGAATGCGCAGGATCTGTTCGGCATGAATCTTAATATCCGATGCCTGCCCCTGTGCGCCGCCGGAAGGCTGATGTATCATTATCTCACTGTTCGGCAGGGAGCGGCGCTTGCCTTTTGCGCCCGCAGCAAGCAGAAATGCGCCCATGGAAGCGGCCATTCCGATGCAGATCGTGGAAACTTCGCAGCGAATATACTGCATGGTATCGTAAATTGCCATGCCGGCGGAAACGCTGCCGCCCGGACTGTTGATGTAAAGATAAATATCCTTGTCGGGATCGTCTGCCTCAAGGAAGAGCATCTGCGCAATGATAAGGTTGGCGGTGTCGTCATCCACAACGCCGCCCAAAAAGATGATGCGGTCCTTCAGCAGACGGGAATAGATGTCATATGACCTTTCGCCTTTGTTGGTTTGTTCAACAACGATGGGAATTAAGCTGCTCATGTTGACCTCCGAAATAAAAGTTTTTTGTGCGGTGCACGGGCTGACCGTGTGCGCCGAGTTGAAAGAGTTATTTTGCACGAAACAGGCATTTGCGGCAGATGCAAATATCATGCTCCGGTTCTGCAAGGCTCCCGTAAATGCCCGAAAACTGTCGGCTGAAGCCAACCGACCGATGGTTTCGGTATCCCCGGGAGCCGGAAAAGCCGTGTTCCGTCCGCTTCGGCAAGGAAATTGAATCATCCGTCGACCTGAGCGGATGATTTGTTCCGCGTAAAGGATTTATTCCGCTGCAGGTGCTTCCTCCGCGGGTGCTTCTGCGGGAACAACGGCGTTTGCAACAAGCATTTTTACTGCGGCGTTGTAAAGTGCGGATACGGCATATTTCATGCGGTTGTCCTTAAGTTCGGCATCAATTTTTTCGTCATCCCAATGCTGCTGCTTTGCGGTGTCGCTCATTGCGATAACCTCGCGGAAATCCTCGTCGGTGGGTTCGAGCTTTTCCGCATCGATGATTGCCATCATAACGTACTGGGATTTGAGCTGACGCTGAGCTGCCTGTTCATAGTCCCTGCGCATATCTTCAATGGAAAGGTGTGCGTATTCAAGGTAGCTCTTGAGATCTGCGCCGAAGGACTGAAGCTGCTTGTCGAATCTGTCGATCTGCATGTCAACCTCTGCGGAGACGATATCGCCGTGAATTTCAACTTCCGCATTGTTTATGACTTTCTGAAGGATGAGGTCGGTGCGCTCGTTCTTTGCTCTTTCGGCAGCGCGTTTTTCAAGATCACTGCGAACGTAGGCGGTGTATTCGTCAACGGTGGAGCATTCGGAAATATCCTGAACGAATTCGTCATTCAGTTCGGGAACGTTTTCTTCGGTGATTGCGTGAACCTTGACTTTGAAAACAACGGGCTTGCCCGCAAGATTTTCCGCATGGTAATCCTCGGGGAAGGTAACGTTGATGTCACGCTCGTCGCCGATGCTCATGCCTACCATCTGCTCTTCAAATCCGGGAATGAAGGAACCGGAACCGATTTTGAGCTTGTAGCCTTCGGCAGTGCCGCCTTCGAACTGCTCATCGCCGATGAAGCCTGCAAAATCGAGGGTAACGATATCTCCCTGCCGAACGGGACGATCCTCAACGGCTGCTTCGGTCGCCATCTCGTTGAGCTTTTTCTGAATCTCTGCCGAAACTTCTTCGTCCGTAACATTATATTCAATAATGGGTGCTTCTATTCCCTTATATTGGCCGAGTTTGACCGTCGGATGGAGAACAACTTCCGCGGTGAAGCTGACGCCGTCCTGCTCGGATACTTCGGTGAACTCAATGTTCGGCTGAATCTCGGGCACAAGATTGTGCTCGGCAAGCGCATCGGAATAAACGCTTTGAACGAGTGAATCGAATTCTTCATCCCAAAAAACGTTCACGCCGTAGGTTGCTTCAATAACTTTACGGGGTACTTTGCCCTTGCGGAAACCGGGAATGTTGTAATGTGCACCGGTCCTGCGGTACGCGCTTTCCAAAGCTCTGCGGTAATCCTCTGCGGGGATTTTGAGGCTGAGCTTGACTTTGCCGTTTTCAATGTTTGTGAGTTCTGACATATAATCCTCCAAATATATCTGCATCGGTACTTCTGTCCGATTAGTGTGCCGAGGAAACGCTGATTGAAATTTTTACAGCGATGCCCGCAAAGCGGAACTCCTGCGCCGCAAAAAAGATTTATCAGGCTTTTTCCTGAGGGACAGCATCCGGGCAAACGCTCAATGCTGCAAAAAATGCACAGCATACGAAGCGTCCCGGGCAGTATCCACAATGATTTATTATAACACAGGGTGATGCGGCTGTAAATGATTGACAACCATAATATACCGCAATCGTCGGGTTTTTTCAAGTCTTTTTTATCAAAATCGGAATCGTTTCACAATTTTTGCGCAAAAATACATAATATAAATAAAAATAAGCAAAAAACGACGGGGGCGAACCTGAACTACCCCCGCCGAAGTGCGGCGCTGCCGCAGTGTCGTACGATATTGCGGTGGTTCGGCATCATTGAGCCGGTTTCTGCACGCCGTTCACGTCGATAATGGTTTCGCCGTTCAAAAGCAGGTCACTGACGGTAACAAAGCTGTATCCCTGAGCAAGCGCGGATTCAATAAGTGTCGGAAGATACTGCTCCATCTTATAGCCGTTGTTGTGACAGAGGATGATCGAACCGTCCGAAAGTTTCGGAAGCACGGTGTCAAGAATCGTCTGTGCGGAACGCTCAGGTTTCCAGTCAACGGTGTCAATATTCCACTGAATGACCTCGTAACCCGCTTCACGAACGGTTTTTATAACTCTGTCGTCATATTCGCCGTAAGGCGCGCGGAAAAGCTTTGTTCGCCTGCCGATGATGGGTTCAAGCAGATTGTCAAACTGTGAAAGCTCACTTTTCATTTGCTCGGGTGAAAGTTTGCTCATGTGCGGATGGGTAAGGGAGTGATTGCCGATTTCGTGACCGGCGTCGGAAATGGCTTTCACCTTGTCGGGGTAGTCATTCACCCAGAAACCGCAAAGAAAGAAAGTTGCCTTGATGTCGTATTCATTCAGTGTATCAAGAATAAAGTCCGTTTTATCGTCCTCCCACGCAGCGTCGATTGTAAGCGCGATGCGCTTGTCGCTCCGCGAAACGCTGTAAATGGGCAGCTCCTTCATCAACCCCGCAAGCACTTCAAGCTCATATTGTTCAACCCCGCCGGCTGCTGCCGAACCGGGCAAATTAAGGTTCGACTGCGGCTCGCCTCCGGTCGGACGGTCGGGTTCGATACCGCCGTCCCTGCCGGAAAAGACCGCAAATACAATTGCAGCAACAATGACAAGCAGCACCGTCGCCGCCCAGATGAGGGTTTTTTTGGATATTACCATTATTTTCATTGCCGATCCTCCGCTTAACTGATTGTTTCCGTTTTGATTATATGAAGCGGATCATCGGAAACATTCCGAGCAGCGCGAAATTTGCGGCCGCGGCACGAATTTGCGTAATTTGCATAAACGGAATAAAGCGGAGAAAAGCTAAATCGGGAAAATACCGAACAAAACGTTCTCTGCATAAAAACGACGTTTATGAATGCATTGGGTAAAACGGAACAGAACAGCGTCAGTTCGGAAAAACGCAGAACACGAATGAACCAGGGAGCGGAGAAGCTTATGAAACCCGAATCAAATAATGAATCAAATAATCACGAAAGCAAACAGGGCGGGGAAGGCATTCGCAGCAGGTTGGAACGCTTTTTCGCCTTTGACAGGCACGATATGCGATATGAACTCACCGAACGTGAAGCGGGGGAGCCGAAGAACTTCGGCGGCCGGAAGGATATTGCGCCGCAGGGAGAACCAGATTTCCGCCCCGTTCCTGCGGATATAAACGCTGCGGAAGCGGAACTGCGGACTGTGTTCCGTGCAGATATAAACACCGATGTTATCTTCCGCCGGCTCAATATTGCGGGGAAAACTCCCGCATTGATTGTGTATATGAACGGGATGGCAAGCGATGAGACGATTGCGGATTTTATAATGCGGCCGCTCATGACGGCAAAACAGGATGCGGATACAAGCAGCGAAGACATAATCAATAATATCCTGCAAGTCAGCGAAATCGGGACGGAAAGTGATCTTAACCTTGTTATAACGGCAATAACGGACGGTAAAGCAGCCCTTTTCGTGCAGGGTGAATCCGAAGCAATAATTCCGGAGACCCGCGGGTTTGAAAAACGCAGCGTTTCAACAACGGAGAACGAGAAAATCGTGCGCGGACCGAAGGAAGGGTTCACGGAGAATCTGAGAACGAACATAACACTTGTCAGACGAATCATTCATTCGGATGATCTTGTTGTTGAGTTCCGTCCCGCCGGGTGTGATAACAATATACGAATTGCCGTTATGTACCGGGACGGCGTCGCGAACCGAACACTTATTGAGGAAGTGAAACGGCGGCTGGCAAAGGTAAACACGCGCACAATCATAGATACCGGAATGCTTGACCAGTTTATAGAGGGCGACGGTTTTTCGCCGATTCCGCAAACACTCGCAACCGAAAGGCCGGACAGGGTCGCATCTTTCATAATGCAGGGTGCGGTTTCGATAATTGCGGACGGAAGCCCGTTCGCGCTTATCATGCCGATAACGCTTTCCGCACTCATGAACAGCCCGGAGGATATTTACATGCGGAAGCCTCTCGGAACACTCCTGCGCATCGTGCGTTATGCGGGAGCTCTGATTTCACTTTTGCTGCCGGGATACTTTGTTGCGCTTGCGCTGTATCATCAGGGGCTGCTTTCAACGGAAGTGCTGAGCACTGTTATACAGTCGCGGAAGATGGTTTTCGAACCGCTCCCGTTTGAAATGCTTCTGCTGCTTTTTGTTTTTCAGCTGATAAGGGAAGCGGGGATGCGCGTTCCCGGCAGCATCGGGCAGGCGATCGGCGTAATCGGCGGATTGATACTCGGGCAGGCAGCGGTGGCAGCGAATCTTGCAAGCTCCGTAATGCTCATCATCGTTGCCCTGTCGGGGCTCGGAAACTTCTGCGTTCCGGATTATTCAACACAAATTGCCGCATCATATTCCCGTATCGCGTTCGTGATTGCGGCGTGGCTCGGGGGGCTGCTCGGACTTGCGGCGGCACTGGTTGTGTTTACGGCTTACCTTGCAAACATGAAATCATTCGGTGTTCCGTTCCTTGCGCCTTTTGCACCGAAAACCCTCTCGAAACGTCCGTTCGTTATTCGCGGAAAACTCGGAATGCATCACAGGGCGGAGGATTACATGAACACGCACGGAGATACGCTGCCCAAACAGGAAGGAAAATCATGAAAAAATTTTTGAAACACTGTTTTAAATGCGTGGATAAGCGCATGAACCCGAATCAGGGTTTTGCCGTTAAGCGGAAATTCAAAAACCGGCTTTCAAAAACTGTTTTCGGGGGGTGCTTATGAATCTCAGGGAAGGGCGCATCGGCGTTCGCGAGGGCATATCGATTGCAGCAATTGCAATGTGTACGAGCGGGTTGTTCACGTTTGACACAAAAAATACCTGCGTCTGCGGCAATGCGGCTTATATCACGCTTCCTGCCGGCGGAATCATTGCGCTTGTTTTTTTTATCATTGTGCTTGCGGCAATGCGCCGCAGCGGAGCAAAAAACCTTTCGGAACTCATTCTGTCCGCATTCGGGGGAACGATCGGCGCAGCGGTAACACTTGTGCTGATGTTTTGCCTGCTTGCTGCGGCATATTCACCGCTCAGCGGGTTCATCCAGGCGATGCATGGATTGTTTTTCAACGGCGTAGGTTACGGAAAACTTGCAATGTATGTGCTTCCGACGGTGCTTTTTGTTGCATGGCTTGGTTTTGAAACCATAGGACGGACTGCAAAGTGCTTCGCTTTGCTGCTGCTGATTGTGCTTGTTGTTTCGATTCTGACGGCATCAAGCGAGTTCGAAACGTACAGATTGTATCCGTTTCCGGGCAGCGACATCGGGTTGCTGACACGGCATGCTTTTTCACAGTCGGGTGCTTTCCTGCCGGCTCTGCTGTCGCTTTTGATAACATGTACGGGACTTCAGGGAGTTCATCACGCGAAAAAAGCAGGGGTCATTGCCGCCTTAATCTCCGCTTTCGTCTGTGCGGCTGCACAACTTGCGGTGAGCCTTGCGTTCACTTACACGGAGCTCGGCGATCTTTTTATGCCGCTGTTCAGAATCAACAACCTTAAGAGTCTTGAAACGCATTTGCTGCGCATGGATAAACTTGCACACATTGCGTGGCTCATCGGCGGCATGCTGACGGGTTCGTTCTATATTTATTCGGCTTCGCTGCTGTTTTCGCAGGTTTTCGGCGTTCGTGATATTCGGCCGGTGCTGAGTTCGAATGTTCTGCTTGTCGGACTGCTGATAATCATTGATTTTGAAGGAATCATGCGCTTTCTTCCCGACCCTCGCGCGGCGAATGCCGAGTACGGCTTCATCTTCATTGCCGTGCCGACCGCGCTTGCGGCTTTCATCGGAGCCGTTTCGGCGAAAAAACGGAGAAAACATTCCTGAATTTTACATTAGCATAAAAAGAAACGGAGAAAAACTGATGAAACAAACTCAGCGGCACGAAAATAAACAAAAACCACTGCTGCGCACTGCGGCATTGACGGCTTTGACTGCGGCAGTTTGCACGGCATTGCTTCCGCTCTGCGGCTGCCTCAATCCGGTGAGCCTTGATAACTACGGTTATGTTGTTACGGTCGGCGCTGACGTAGGTCAAAAAGAGAAATATGAGGTGATTCTCGAGCTCCAAAGGGAAAGCTCAAATGCCTCCGATGAGAATGAAGGCGGCGCGATAGTCCTTTCGGTGGAGGCCGAAAACCTTTTTGATGCGATAAACAAAATAAGCTACGGCGTGCCGTACGAACTGAGCTTTACCAGAACGCATATTTTCGTTTTTGGTGAGGAGCTTGCAAGAAAAGGCATGATACCGGATTTTTTGGGACTTTCGTTCGACACACTGCGAATACGAACCTCCGCAATGGTTCAGGTGACGCATTGCAGCGTTCGTGAATACCTCGGCGGCCTGAGTGCAAACAATAACGCGAACCTTTCAACATTGCAGGATGACATAATTAAAGATGCGCGCAAAACAGGGCGCGTTGCGGTGATAAATGCTGCGCGCTGCTTTGAAGCGTGCGGCGGCGGAAGGTTTGATCCCGTGCTGCCAATGGGCTTTTACGATCCGAAAGTCATTACGGATACCAAACAGAAAAATACTGCGACCGAGGGAGAAAATCCTTTGGCGGATGCCGAGAACGGCGCAAGGCTGGGCGGAATGCAGGGGCTTACAATGTGCGCAGCACTGTTTGATGGATGGGTTATGAAAGGGTGGCTTGATGCGGATGACACTCAGTTTATGAATATCGGAAAGGGCGATTTCGAATCGGGAACAATAATGTATGATTACGGTGAGCCCGACGGTGCGGAGTGTGCCGCATTGATTGCAAAACTTGAAAAAAAACGCATTTCGGTCAATGTTGACGGTGCTCCCTCCGCAAAAGCGGAATATGAAATTTCTCTGACTGTCGGACAGGATAAGTCGGGCAGAATCGGAAGGGAATGGCGAAGCGGAATGCAGCAGAAACTGGAACAGTATTTTGAAACCGAGCTTGCGCGGGTGTTCGAACTTTGCCGCGACTGCGGCTGCGATGCAATGGGGTTCGGAAGATATGCCTCAAAGCGATTCGGCAGCGCGGAGTCGTGGGAAAATCTAAACTGGAAATCCGTCTATCCGGAGCTCGATGCGGAATTTATTGTCAAATTGACGCTGGATGACGAATACATTGCCGAAACAAGACAATAACGGCCTTTCGTATTTTGCTGAAAAGGAGAAAAAATGATTTGGATTCCTGCTGCGGTATGCACGGCTTATAACATTGCATACATTGTTCATTGCTTGAAGTTCAAACGTTTCCGCGCTGCCGTCGGAATGGCTGTGCTTGCTGCGGCAGCTGCGGCGGCTGTCATTGCGATTCAACTGAACAAGTTGTAAAACAATTTTAAACAATGCGGAGCGACCGCGCTGCGTATGTTCACGTGACGTGAATACACATGGCGTGAATAAATGCAGCATGTATTCACATTGTGCACAGAAGGGGATATCGGTCCCCTTTTAACATTCAATTTTGATTTATATTCTTCACAGCTATTGAATTTGCGTTCGATTTAGGTTATATTTATTGCATCCAAAAATACGGGAGGCTGTTATGTGGTCTGAGTTTAAAAAGTTTGCATTCAAAGGCAACGTGATGGATATGGCAGTCGGTGTCATGATAGGCGCCGCCTTCAACGGAATAGTGAGTTCAATTGTCAACGATGTCTTCATGCCTTTGTTCGGACTGATTTTTGACACAACCGATCTCAGCACAAAATTCATCGTTCTCAAAGGCGTTGAAGGTGTCGATCTTGCCGGAATGACGGCGGAGGATGCTGCCGCAGCGGGCGCAACCGTACTCAGCTACGGCAAATTCCTGGCGTCAATAATCAATTTTCTCATTATCGCACTTGTAATCTTCTTTATGGTCAAGCTCATTAACAAGCTTAAGGAACTCGGTAAAAAGCCCGAAGAAGCGGAGTCTGCAAAAGAGCCCGGAATTTGTCCTTACTGCAAGATGGAAATTGCGGATGATGCAGTCCGCTGCCCGCATTGCACCAGCGTTCTCGATGCCGAACCCGCCGAAAAAAGTCGGATTTAAACACCGATTGATTCGGGTTCGACGGTTTATTTTAAATAATTCAGGAGAAAACAATGAGTTTATATTCACAGTGGCAGGAGCTTATAAATGCTCACACAAGCGAGGCGGAGCTTCGCAGGTTTTGGGACGGCTATTTTAAGGCGGAGACCGAGGCATATAAAAAAATCCTTTCCGCACACGAAACGGAGTATGCAGGCCGCGAAGAGGAGCTTGCGCAGTTTTTCGGAATGCCTGCCGAAATCTTTATAGGCTTTATCGACGGCATCAACACAAGCCTTCGCAGCGAATTGCCCCTTGAAGAAATTGAAAAGGATACGGAAATCAAACTCGATATCGACTTTGAAAAGCTTTATTTCAACATGCATGAAGCAAAGGCCGATTGGCTGTACAATCTTCGCGAATGGGACGGCGTGCTCTCTTCGGAACGCCGCCGCGAGATAACAAAACAGTGGCGCGAATCCAAACAGTTCAGAAACACCGAAAAGAAAATCGGTCCGAATGATCCGTGTCCCTGCGGCAGCGGCAAAAAATACAAAAAATGCTGCGGAAAAATTGCAGAATAATCCTTTGGTAAGCTGCACGGGACGCATGAACGGTCATGCGTTTCGGCAGCGTTGAAACAATCATAAAACAAACAATGAGCAACTATATTTATTCCGCCCCGACGGGCGACGGCTGGCTGAACCTTGCAAGGGACGGCTATTTCCTTGAGAACAACAAAAAAGGCGATGTTATTCTGTACTTCTATGTGAACAGAAATGCTGTTATTATCGGCAGGAATCAAAATGCATGGAAGGAATGCAACATTGCAAACATGGATGCGGACGGCGTTCAGCTTGTGCGGAGGCATTCCGGCGGCGGCGCAGTTTTTCATGATAACGGCAATCTCAATTTTTCGTTCATCACGGATGAAAAACACTATGATTTAAACCGACAGATGCGGGTTATTTTGAATGCGGTTTCAAAACTCGGTCTAAAGGCGGAACTGTCCGGGCGCAACGATATCACCGTTGACGGCAAAAAATTCTCGGGCAATGCGTTCAGTCTTGCAAAGGGCAATCGTTCACATCACGGAACGATACTTGTTGACGCCGACTTGACAAAGCTTTCAAATTATCTCTGCGTTTCAAAGGAAAAAATGCGCTCAAAGGGCATTGATTCCGTGCGTGCGCGCGTGTGCAATCTTTGCGAGCTTTCAAGCAGACTCACGGTGGAGGCGATGCGCAGATTCGTTATCGAGAGCTTTATTGAAGAATACGGTGCGGCGAGTGAGTATGTTTTTGACGGAACGGCGCTTGCGGAAGTTGAGGCAAGGCGCGAAAGGCTTGCCTCATGGGAGTGGCGTTTCGGAAAAACTCCGCAGTTCGATTTTGAAACCGACAAACGTTTCTCGTTCGGAGATACTCAGATTTATTTTAATTTGCGCGACGGTGTTATTCGCGAAACGAAAGTCTATTCCGATTGTCTCGATACCGAGCTGACAACGGAGATTGAAAACGCGTTGACGGGAGCCCATTTCCGCAAGGAAGAAATTAAAGCTGCGCTTTCGAAAATGAAAGACCAAAGCATTGCGGCAGAACTCGCAGAGCATTTCTGTTCGCTGGACATTTAAAAAACTCGGGGCAGTTTTTGAAGGATGAACAAACTTTCTTCAAAAACTGCCGCATTCGATAATTTTCGGAAACACAGATTCAACAATTACGGAATATTCACTTTTCAACTGACAACATAATTTTTATATCAAACCCACCCCATCGGGTAAATGCGGATTCGGTGCCGCTTCTGCAAAATTCGACTGATTTGTTTTCACGCATAAACGGCACGCTCCGTTCATTACAAATAAAATCAGTGATTCAATTTCACGGAAAAGAGGTACAATATGAAACTTTATCGGCTCAGACTCACAAGAACCCTTGCAAACGGCGTAACCGGCGAAAGAACCGTCGGATACTTCCGCACAGAGGCCGATTGCGAAAACGCAATTCCGGAAGCAAAGATTAATTTCAACATCGGAGACGATGACGACGTGTTCGAAATTCAGGCGCGTGATCTTGAAACATCCCGCGACGAAAGCCTTGTTACCGAAGTTTGTGAAGGCAGGTACAGCATCGGCACAAAGGTGCTCGCAGATGTTCTGTTCGAAAGCATGAACGAGCTGATGAACTATGTAATCAAAATTGCCGAAGAAACGGATGAAAACGAGAAAGGCAGCTTAGAATTTGCCGCGGCGACGTTCAAAATCAACGAGGTAGGCAAACCCGATAACTTCCCGGGAACGGCTTTTGACAGCGACGGTGCGCCGCTTGAAGTCAACAGCTCCGAAAAATAGTTTTCGGGAATGACGGGTGAGCGTCAATTTCGCTTTCGGACTTCCGCGCTGCTTTTGACGGACGCTGCGGAATGAATTGAGTAAAAATGAATAAAAACAAAGAAAGACGCGGTGCCGCCCGCGTCTCTCTTTGTTGAGGCATATGAAGAAAGAAAAACGACTGCTCTGCCTGCCGCCGCAGAGAGGCAAATCCGCGGCGCGGCATGTCACGGAAGTCGATTGAATCGGAGCGGCAAAAAGCGAGCTGCACAGCTTGCACACAACGTTAACCGGAGGAAAAAAGAAGTAAACACTGCTGCGCCGAAAATCGACCTCGCTGATATAACGAATGTGCTCAGGAAAGCGCAAATCCGGCAGGAGGAGGCCGCTCCGAAAATCGCCTTCACTAATATAACGAATAAGGACGCAAAACGGTTCACATTTTTCGAAAAAAAGTTTATAATAAGCTCATGAACACAAAAATACAGGAAAAATTGAAGCTGCTGCCCGATAAACCCGGCGTGTACAAAATGTTTAATGCGCAGGGCGAGCTTATTTATGTCGGAAAAGCCGTGAACCTGAAAAACCGCGTCCGGCAGTATTTTCAATCCCAAAAGAACCACACCGCAAAGGTTCGGGCAATGGTTTCAAACATCGATGATTTTGATTTTGTAATCGCTACAAACGAGACGGAGGCTTTGAATCTTGAGAGCAATCTCATAAAGCAGAACATGCCTTATTATAACATTCTGCTCAAGGACGACAAGCATTTTCCGTATATCAGAATTGACTTTCGGCAGGATTTCCCGCGGGTTGAAATCGTCCGCCGCTATAAAAGGGACGGAGCAAAGTATTTCGGCCCGTATCTGAGCTCATTTATGCTGCGCGAATCCATTGAAGCCGTTCGCGAGAACTTTCCGGTGCGTCAGTGCAAACACGATATCGGCAGAATGATCGCCCGCGGCGAACGTCCCTGCCTGATGTACCATGTCGGCAAATGCTGCGCACCGTGCACGGGAAAGGTCACGCGGGAACAGTATCATGAGCTGTTGAACGAAGTTGCCGCGCTGTTTGAAGGCAATTGCAAGCCGTATATTGCAAAGCTGACGGAGCAGATGCAGAAGGAATCCCAAAACCTGAACTTTGAAAAGGCCGCACAGCTGCGAGACAGGATTCGCGCAATAAAAAGCGTTTCCGAAAAACAGATAGCCTCATCCGCAACCGATAAATGCTATGATATATTTGCTCTTGCAAGGGATGAATTGGGCACGCTTGCCTACGGGCTCTTTGTTCGCGGAGGGAACGTTATCAGCGCGGAGGGATACAAAATAGAAGCGGAAGATGAAAGCTTTTCGGAGATTATCGAGCAGTTTTTGCTTCAATTCTATCATGATGCAGGCGATATGCCGCATGAAATAAATGTTGCCGATGAGCCGCAGGAATGTGAGCAGCTTGAAGCTTTCCTTTCTCAAAAATGCGGTCATTCCGTTAAAATACGTGTGCCGAAACGCGGAGAGAAGCTTAAACAATGTGAGCTTGCAAAGATGAATGCCGCGCAGGCTCTTGCAAGGAGCCGTGAGCTTGCGCACCGCGAGTGGGAGCGCACCGAGGGCGCATTGGCAGAGCTTTGCCGTGTTATCGGCGTCGGTGTGCTGCCGCATCGCATGGAGTGCTTCGACAACTCCCATTTTCAGGGCAGTGACACCGTTGGCTCAATGGTTGTATTCATCAACGGAAAACCGGAAAAAAGTTTGTACCGCCGCTTTAAAACCAAACAGAACACAGCCGGGGACGATTACCTTGCTATGCGTGAACACCTTTCACGGCGGTTCGAACGGACGCTTGCGGGTGACGAAAAATTTGCCGAGCTGCCGGATCTGTTGGTTGTGGACGGCGGCAGGGGACAGCTCAATGTTGCGCTTGAAGTTTTGGACAAATACGGATTATCATATATTCCCGCGATAGGTCTTGCCGAAAAAAACGAGGAAATAATCCTGCCCGGCAGGGAGGAGCCCGTCATTCTTCCGCGGAGCAGCCCTGCACTGCAAATTTTGCAGCGTATCAGGGATGAGGCGCACCGATTTGCGATTACCTATCACCGCAGCGTGCGTGCAAAAAACTCGCTTTATTCGCGATTGGATGAAATTGAGGGCATCGGCGATAAGCGCAAGCGCGTGCTGTATGAAAAATTCATCACAATAGACGCTGTTTCGGCAGCCGAAATCGATGAGCTGCGCGCCGTTCCGGGGATGAATATCCGCGCGGCACAGGCCGTTTATGATTTTTTCCATCCCGACGGATCCGCAGGTGCGGTCGGGTCGGCCGAAAAGGGGAATGCGGTTCAATCGGAAGAGAACAAGGTACGAAAACAGCCGGCGGGGAATAAGAAAAGTGCAGACAATGATGAACAAAAATGATATGAAATACAAAATGCTGATTCTTGATATTGATGACACTCTTGTGCCGCGCGGAGGCGGGATATCGCAAAAAAACGCGGCAGCGATTCAAAAAGCGCGCGAGGCAGGCGTGTATGTGACGCTTGCAACGGGAAGGGGATACTACGGCTCCTCCCATGTTTTTCGTGAACTGGGGCTTGATACTTACGTTATCAATTATGCGGGTGCGGTGATAAACGATATAAGAACGGATAAACCGATTTTTGTGACGGAGCTGGATAATAGTTTTGTGCAGGAAATTCTTGCAATGGCGGATGACATGAACCTTCACGCCCATTTGTATCAAGGGGATCGAATTGTGTATGAGCGTGAACATCCTTACGCAAGCGCATACTGCGCGGCACTTAACCTGCCGTATTCGATAGATTCGGACATTCGAAAGAAGAATTGGCAAAATGTGCCCAAGGTTCTTATCATTACGGAACCCGAGCGTGTTTCGGAACTTCTGCCCTTTTTTAAAAAGCATTTTGAAAACAGAGTGGAAGTCTCGGCGTCGTCCCCCGGGTTTATGGAATTCAACAGACTCGGCGCAAACAAGGGTACAGCCGCAGAGCTGCTCGCATCCCGGCTTGGATTCGGCCGTGATGAAGTTGCGGCAGCGGGAGACAACACGCTTGATCTTGAACTTGTTCGCTGGGCAGGACTCGGCGCCGTGGTTGCGGACGGCAACCCCGATGTGAA
>CALAXO010000160.1 GCA_937894955.1 uncultured Clostridia bacterium | reverse complement strand
TTTGCGAACAGGCAGAAGCAGCTCATACAACATCAGCCGAACTTATATCCGTTTTACCATTCCGTCAACTGTCGGCGGCACTGTCACAAATGCATATTTGCGAATGGAAAAACAGGGCGGTTCAACTCCGCAGACACGCGCATACCGGGTTACTTCAAGCTGGTCTTCAAAAACCATAACTTGGAACACAAAACCCGGAAACTCAACAACCGATGTTTCCACTGTTGCAGCTGCCGACAGCGGGAACTGGTTCAAAATGGGCGTAACGTCAATCGTTCGTGATTGGGTCAGCGGAGCGCGCTCAAACTACGGCTTTGTTGTAAAAGACAATACCGAAAGCGGAACATCCCAATGGACGACCTTTTACAGTTCCGATGCTGAATCTCCGCACAAGCCGGAGCTGCACATAACGTACACTGCAAGTCCGATCAGCATAGATCGCATGTATTCAACTTATGCAATGACGGCAAAGTATCGTGACAAGCTGCAATACAACATGAATTGTTACGGATATGCAATGCATGTTCATGCAACAGTTGGAACTAGCTCCAACCCATATAAACAGCAGCCCGGGGAGTTTATTCGGGATAATCAGAGATTCGAAGACCTCAACCAAGAAAGATATCAGTATTTGCGTGGCCCAAATGCAACTCCGACTGCTGCTCTGAACTATCTCGAACAGAAGATGATGGGTGATTTTGCGGAAATGCGAAGCAGAGATGGTGCGGAATGGGTCGTAACGCAAACAACACAAACTGCATCCGTTCCAGCCGGGTACAGAAAGATAGCTTTGACCATCGGTATTGCGTACGACTATCATTTCTATATGCGGCACAGTGACGGAACATGGTCGCATAAACCCGGAGGCGCTAAGGCAACCAATTTGTCGTTTGACACTCGTGTCGTTATTACTGACAGCAATATTGCAACTGCGGCAAGGGAAGGGGGGTATGATGACGGTGTGCGCTATTATCTGATAAAGAAATCGCCGATAATTGATTATGTGCATGGGAACGGGCACAATGAAGATTCGTTGTACACACCGTTTTCGTTCAAGGATAAGGCGGGAGAAACGCTGAAAACAAGTACAACGATCAGCAGAACATCTTTCTCTGCAATGTTTGACTATCTCGGAGATATCGATTGCTATGCATTCACTCCTGCATCGAGCGGTGAGTACACGTTTTCGACATCGATTGATACGTCGGCATATAATGTTACATTAGCCGTATACGACACTTACGGGAACAAGCTCAAAGAAATCGTTTCCACAGGAACTTCAAGCTTAACCGTAAGCATGCAGCAGAATACCCGATATTTCATCGAAGTATCGGATTCCGGCGGGAAGATACGCAATTACACTTTATACTACAATAAATAATTCAAGGAGGAATTTATTATGAAAAAGAAAACTCTTACCATCATCATCGCACTTGCATGTGCGGTTGCGCTCGCTCTCGGCTGCATTGCTGCTCATGCAGTCACTTCGGACAGAAGCAAAGCTTCCGAGCAGGAACAGGATGTTTCCGAAAGGGTTGATGCTGTGAACGAGCAGGAACAGGACGATTCCGAAAAGGTTGATGCCGCAAACGATGAAGTGATTAACACCATCAGGAACAGGAGCTATGGTGACGAAACGTCACTTTATGAGTACTGCTGTGCGCATGCTTCCGATGAGCAGAGGCGGCAGCTCGAAAGCTTTGAAATGGGTTATAAAGGGGCTACGTCAGAGCTGCTTAGAGAGGGTTATATCAGGCAGATTGAGACGATAATGGGAGCGCTCCCGTCGGACACTCCGAGACTGACGGTTGAACAGGCAAGAAGCATTTACTTTGAGGTTCGGGCGGAGGGCTACGGTCTCGGCTCGAGGGAACTTGAAATGGAGTTGATAAGGCGTTATAACGAGATCGCCGGAGCTCCCGATTACGATGGCGGATGCGGAGATTACATTACCGTCTATTCCTGCAATCCGGAATTTACCGAGGGGATAATCATCGTTTGCGGTTCGATCGGGGTTTTTAACCCGAGTATTATCCCTTACGCCGGCTATATAGACTTTGTTGAATAAGCATTCTTAACGAAAAGGAGGACAACGGCATGAGCAGGAAAACTCTTACCCTCATAATCGCGCTTGTATGTGCTGTTGCGTTTGTCTTGGGCTGCACCGGCACTTCGGGCAAAAATCCGAGTACGGCCGCTCCGACAGAACAGGCTCAGCTTCCGACGGAAGCTCCGGATTACAGTGATTTGGATGTTTGGAAAAGCGCGAAGGTCTGGTCAAAGGCATATGGCTCGCTGTATGAATACTGTATGGCTCGTGCCGACGATGAGCAGAAGCAGAAGCTTAAAAACATTGAGCTGAGTTTTCAAGGCATTGGGTCTGATAGGAACTACACAAAGCAGATACTGCAAATCATTGGGGATCTTCCGGAGGATGTGCCGATGCTCACACTTGAACAGGTGCATGAGGTGTTTGCAAATCTGCCCGAATACCGTTCTTCGGAGGCATGGTATCAGAACGTGGCTAAGAAGCTTAATGCAATCACCGGCGCCCCCGACTATGAGGGCGGAAGCGGAATCGGATTTAAAATATACTTCTTGAACAGTGAACACACACAGT
Organism: uncultured Clostridia bacterium; assembly: GCA_937894955.1. Lineage (GTDB taxonomy): Bacteria > Bacillota > Clostridia > Christensenellales > CAG-138 > PeH17. The sequence continues at coordinate 5,891 of CALAXO010000160.1, read as the reverse complement.
ATCTTATCGTTTGGGACGACTATTATGCTGCTGTCAGAAGTGTTGCCGAGGGCGAACCCGGCTACACAATCGATGAGGAGATGTTCGGCGGAAGCGGTGGAAATAGTCAAAACTGAATCGTTCAGCCGAACACATGAACCCTGCCCCGGACGGCTTATAACCGTCCGGGGCATTCTTTTGTGCGGCACGAAAAAATAAAAAGCGAGTCGATATTGCCCGAATATACTTTCATTTTGTTCGCTGCTCTCATTGAATGCACGGAGCTTGTCTGCTATAATTACGATAGCAAAATATTTTGATGAGGGGGAGCTTCTTAGAATTATGAACTCAACCAACGGTATCATAACTGTTTTTGCCGGCTCCGCAAGCAGGCCGTTTGCACAGAAAATGTGTGATTATCTCGGCGTTGAACTCGGCAAATCCACAACCCATATTTTTTCCGAGGGCGGAATCTACGTCCGCGCCGATGAATCCATCCGCAACAAGGATGTTTACATTGTTCAATCCATCGGCAAGGATCCGAACAATGCGTTCACCGAGCTTATTTTTTGGATAGATGCGTTCAAGCGCGCAAGTGCAAACTCAATAACCGCAATAATTCCTTATTTCGGCTATGCAAAAGCCGACAAAAAGGATGAACCCCGTGTTTCCATCCGCGCAAGGGTCTGTGCAGACTGCATCGAGATGTGCGGTGCCGACAGGGTCGTTACAATGGACCTTCATGCGGCGCAGGTTCAGGGTTTCTTCTCGAAACCCGTCGATCACCTTTATGCAAGTGCATTGCTCTGCGAATATGCGCGGCACCTCGGCATTGTTAATGAAAATCTCGTTGTCGTTTCTCCCGATGCGGGTTCGGCAAAGCGTGCAAGGGCATACGCAAACATTCTCGGCTGCAATGTTGCAATCGGCGACAAGGTTCGCGTTGGTCACGACGAAAACCCCAATGCACTTGAGATTATCGGCGATGTGAAAGGCAAAACCTGCATGGTTGTTGATGATTTCACAATCAGCGGCAACACCCTCTGCAAGGTTGCATACGGCCTTATGGACAAGGGCGCAAAAGAAATTTATGCATTCCTTTCCCATGCAATCGTTAAAGAGGACGCTGTTAAGCGCATTGAAGCAAGCCCCATAAAGCTGCTTGTAACAACCGATACCGTTGACAACACCGATGTGCTTAAAAATTCAAAAAAAATCAAAGTTGTTTCCGCCGCGCCGCTGTTTGCGGAAGCCGTGCGCACCATTCACGAACGTGAACCCATGGCATACATGTTCGAACATCTGCCCGCACGCCTTATGGAAATGAGCTTTGAGGATACCGATAAATAAATCGTGTGCTTCATTGCACTTCCTTTCGAATGCAGTCCGTCGCCGGCAGCCGGCGGCGGATTGCGTGGCATTACAGTAAAATCAAGCGAATAAAGCAATTTTGAAAACGGATTCAAAGGGAGCTATGCAGGACCTTTTTTCAAACAATGTTTCAAAATCCGCTCCGCTTGCGGACAGAATGCGCCCGCAAACGTTGGATGAATTCATAGGACAAAGGCATATTGTGGGCGAGGGCTGCCTTCTTCGGCGCGCGATAAAAATCGATGCACTTCAAAGCAGCATATTTTGGGGTCCGCCCGGCTGCGGAAAAACAACGCTTGCTTCAATAATCGCAAACACAACGCGTTCGAACTTTGTTAAGCTTAATGCCGTGACGTCAGGTGTTAAAGAGGTTCGCGAGGTCATTGCCGAGGCCGAAAATAATCTGCGTCTTTACGGAAAGGAAACTTTCCTGCTCTTGGATGAATGCCACAGATGGAGCAAGGCACAGTCCGACTCCGTTCTGCCCGCGCTTGAAAGCGGCACGATTAAATTCATCGGCTCAACCACCGAAAACCCGATGATTTTCATGACGGGCGCAATAGTCAGCCGATGCAGATTGTTCCAATTTTATCCTTTATCGGAAAAAGATGTTATGCAAGCGATGACGGCTGCTCTTAATAACTCGGAAAAAGGGCTCGGCATGTACAAAACATCGGTTGATGAAGCGGCAATGATGCATATTGCCCGCATTGCAAACGGAGATGTACGCTGCGCATTGAATGCGCTTGAGCTTGCGGTGCGAACAACCGAACCGTCTGCAAACGGAGTGATACATATCACGGCAGAAATTGCGGCTGAATCAATTCAGCAAAAAGTCATTAAATGCGATGAACAGCAGTTGTATGATATGCTCTCCGCATTTTGTAAATCCCTCCGAGGCGGGGACAGCAATGCCGCACTTGCGTGGTTTGCAAGGCTTATCTATGCGGGACTTGACCCGCGGATTATCTGCCGCAGGATCATTGCGCATGCTTCCGAAGATATCGGCATGGCGAACCCAACTGCAATGCAGCAGGCTGTTGCGGCGGCGCAGTCACTTGAACTCATCGGAATGCCCGAGGCAAGGCTCAGCATTGCACAGGCGATCGTTTTCCTTTGCGAAAGTCCGAAATCCAATTCCATAGTTCTTGCTGTTGACGGTGCATTTGCCGAAGCGGAGAAGACGATTGACGAACCTGTTCCGATTCATCTCAGAGATACGTCATACAAGGGCGCGAAACAGCTTGGGCACGGCGCAGGGTATAAATATCCTCATGATTACCCGAATCATGAAGTGGAGCAAAAATACATGCCGCCTTCAGTTGAAGGACATGTTTACTATATTCCGACGGAGATGGGCATTGAATCGAGAATCAGGCAGACGCATGAGCGAAAAGGCAGGATTTAGATTAAAGAATACGAAAAATATATTGACACATTCGCCCCGATTTATCTTTGATGAATGCGGCGGATGTGTTATTATATATGTGCAGCGGTTCGGACAAACCTGCACCGAGCGGATTGTTTGCCGATACACCTCTGCAAAAACTTCAGGAGGAAACGTTATGAAGAAAATCATCAGTATCATGCTGAGCCTGTGCCTTGCGGTAACGGCGTTTGCGGCAGCCCTGCCGTCTTCCGCTGCTGCAAAAACACAGGTAACCCCAAACCTCATCAACACAGGTGATGTTGAAATCGACACCGACGGCAGCGATGGTTACAGCGGCGATTACGTCGTTATCTACAACCCGAGCACAAGCTCTTACGGCGATATGTCCACGGGCAACATGAGCGGCTTTATCGAAACCGAAGTCGGAGTCGACGCAGCCGGTGCAAACCGCGGCAGCCTTTCCGTTTCCGACAAGGGCTATGTTATCGATATCGATTCCGAGCTTGCCGAAGCGGACAAAAAAGCCGGTGTTGATTCCCGCAGCAACATCGGAAGCATCGGCACGGAGTCCCTTTCCTTCAATGTCGGCGACACACATGTTTTCAGCCTCTATTCAAGCTATTGCCCCCTGCCCAATTCGAATGTTGAGTTTGAAGTGCTTGCAAAGGGCGAGCATTGCTATATCTGGACTCCCACATCAACGGCAGCAAACGTCTATCCCCTTGATGAAATCGACGAGAGCTTTGCTCAGATTTGTGCGGATGAGTTCGATTCGAAATTTGCATTGATGCAGTCCTCCTTCGGTGATCACGCAAACGGAAGCCAGGGTGACGGCAGGCTGAACATTCTGTATTACAACATTGACGACGGCTGGACCCCCGGCAACGGCTACGTTGCGGGCTTCTTTACTGCATCGGACCTTGCTTCGAACGGAATGCCCTGCCTTAATATCGATACATATCCCGGCGTTTACTATGTTAACACCGATGGGGAAGTCACCATCGATATTGCAGATACTTACGGAACAATGGTGCATGAGTATCAGCACCTTATCAACTACTCTGCCGGCGGTTCCGACACTTGGATAAACGAGTGCATGAGCGCGGCTTCCGAGGAAATCTGCTATCCCGGCAGCAGCATTTCCCGCAGGGTTCAGAGCTGGATGAACTACAGCTTCAAAACCAATAACGATTGGCTCACCCCGCCCGCAGAACACGAGTATGTTCCCGAATGGAGCCTGCACAACGGCTTCTCGATGTACGATTGGAGCAACTGGATCGAAATGGACGACAGGCTTGCGCTTTATGCTCAGGTATCGTTCTTTGCTCAGTATATTTACACGCAATACGGTAACCGGACTTTCCGCGCGCTTCTGCAAAAGCTTGCCGCAGGAAAATCCTTTGCGACTTCGTTCCAAGAGGTCACGGGTCAGAACGCTTCCGAATTTGTCGGCAATTTCCGCGTTGCAATGACCGCAAATGCGCCGGATGCATACGATGGCATTTACGGTTTCAGAATGCAGGAGGGGTATAATCCCGCTGATTATCATGATGTTCAGAACCTCTACAACCTGCTTTCACCGGTTGTTTTCACGGGAAACAGCTGCTCCATCAGCGGCGGCGGTGCAATAACCGTAAAACCCGTTGACGGCATTTACTTCCCGCCGCAGGGTGCGGACAACGGCCTTGAGTATTTCGGAGTAACTTTGAATGCAATCCCCCCCGAACCCGTTGCGCTCACGGCGCTCAGCATCGACCCCGTTTCTGCGCAGGCTTATGTCGGCGGCGAAATTCGCCTGTCTGCGCTCCGCACACCCGAGAATGCAAACAATTTCGAGGTTGAGTGGACTTCTTCAAACCCCGCTGTTGCAGCAGTTCGCGGCAATAAACGTTATGCAGCCGTAACCGGCGTTGCTCAGGGCACGGCAACCGTAACGGCAAGAGCACACGACTTGCTCAACGACCGTTACTACACTGCCTCTGCGCAAGTGACGATTGCAGGACTTCCGAGTTTTGACGAGGCGGCAAACGTGCAGAACGGCACACTGAATTTCACAAACAACAGCAGCCACCCCTGGGCGGTTGATGTTGCGAACAGCGTCGGCGGCGCAAGCGTTGTAAGCACAAATGCAGGCGTCGGCAGTTCTTCCGCAGGGTTCAGCGTTACCGTCAACATGAATGCAGGCGAAACAATGAGCTTTGATTGGCGTGTCAGCAGCGAAAGCAACTATGACAAGCTCAAATTCAGAGTCAATAACACAGACAACACGAATATTTCCGGCGACCGTGACTGGACAACGGTTACATACACCGCTCAGACAACCGGTTCTTACACATTCGAATGGGTGTACTTTAAGGACAGCAGTGTCAACGGCGGAAGCGACTGTGGTTGGATTGACAATATCAGCATTCCCGGCTATATCGGCGAACAGTATGCTCCCGGCGATGTTGACATGGACGGCAACGTGACCATTTCGGATGCATTGGTTGCAACGCGCTATGCAATGGGCACGGTGCAGCTTACCGAGCAGCAGATTCAGCTTGCGGATGTTGACGGCAACCCCGGTGTTTCCGTTTCCGATGCATTGACCATAATGCGTATGGCAATCGGTGTCATCTGAGAAAGCTCCGTACAACGAGAACTCTGCCTAAAGGCTGTTTTTGTGAACCAAGCCGCAAATGCGAGCGGTTACACACAAAAAAACGAATTATCCGGAGTGTCTCCGAGTGCTGAACGGCATTTGTACCCGTGACAGCTTTTTTGTAGCGAAAGTCAGGTTGATAATCTCATATCTGCATGATGATTTGGCATATTGGGGAGTGACCGGCAAGGCTGCTCCCCTTTGGCGTGATGATCCTTGACAGGACGGCCGCAATCGGTTAACACGAAAACAAGCATTGCGAAAGTGCAGCGAATGCGGCAGCAACAAACGATATGAGTTCGGGACGAATATGATTAACAGAAAAAATATGTATAAATCGAAATCAAACAGCGTAACAGACGATAAAAAAACAGAATCCGCATTGCATCATTGTTCGCGGAATAACGGGGTTCACGCCTCCGCCTCTGCTGTTTTGACTGTACTTTGGAAAACGGCTGCTTTTGCACTGCTCGCATGTATTGGAGCGGCGGCAATTCTCGGATGCGGCGG
>CALAXO010000159.1 GCA_937894955.1 uncultured Clostridia bacterium | reverse complement strand
TTTGAAACCCTCGGCAAGCTGATTGCTGCAATGTTTCATTTGCCGGTAAAGGACAAGTGAAGCAGGACGACAATATATTGTTAAATTCGATGAAATTTGAACAACCAAACGACAGGTTTCATCGTTATATTAAGTAGAGGAGGTGATTTAAAAACATTCGCAGTGCCTTTCGACATTACCTGACAGTTTTGTGCGGACAGGTTCATTTCGCCCTTTCATCGAAAAATCTTTCCTTTTGATGAAAGGCTGCACGAGTTTAATTGGCTCAATTCAACTCGTGTTCGACAGAAAATACTAAAGGGGTTTATTATGAAAAAGCTCACAACCTCTGTCATTGCTCTCTCCCTTGCAATGATAATCACCTGTTTCTGCATCGCTCCGACAAGCGTTGCTAAAGCGGATGAAACCGTTACCCTGCCACCTACCATCAACATCCTCCTGCTGTACGACGACAGCTACGAGTTCTTCTTCTCTCATTTGAGTGTTAATCGTGAACTCTTAGAGAAAAGGCTGCAAGAGTTAGGTAAACTCGCAGAGTTACCCTATCTCAACAAGTTTGGGATTCATTTGAACTTTACTATTGGAGACTACTCTTCATATCTCGGCGATGAATATGCGCTCCAATGTCCCATAGGAAACGGTCTAAGGGATTATCAGGACTATTTCATTCAGCCCACAGCCAATGGCGGTAACAGCGGAACATTGGGCTGGATATATAATGGTCAATGTACCTGCACACCCATAACCGAAACCGGTAATGATTGCAATTATCCGGATGCCACTCCCGGACATCACAACAACGTTATTGCGTTGCGAGAACCCGCACGTCTATTTGCATTGCAGGAAAGCAATAACTTTGATTTGTGTGCTGTCATCTCAGCTCAAAGTCTTTGTTACAGCTGGTGTGGCGATCACAGATACTGCGGAGGAATGAGTTATTATAAAGGCACTGGCTTTGTAATAAACGGGACCTACTCAATAGGCTCATCATGTTCAGGAAGTGTGCGACCCTATTATCCGTCCAATCTGCTTAGTGATGTGACTCTCTTCTTGCATGAGTTTGGGCACTCAGCCGATTTGTTCGATAATATGTGTACACCAAATCAACCTTGCATTATGAGCGGCGGTTTTGACTCTGTTGTAAGCGCAAATGATATTTGGTGTGACTATTGCCTTAGCAGATTTACCGTTGATCATCTTATTGCAGGAAACTAAACGTTAAGGAGAAAGACAATGATAAAGAAAATACTAACTTCACTGCTTGCATTAACCCTGCTGTGTGCTGCCTTGTTCTGCACATTCAGCGTTGTGAAAGGGTTTGCTGATAGTTCTTCCGTTCTATCGGCAAAAGATACTGTATCACCCGAGCCATCCGTAGGAGAGCCTGCTCCATCTGAAGGCGTTTTGACATTCACGGAATTGTCTGACTACATTACGCATGTAATGTCTCAATCAACTCATTCTGATGAAGTTGAATCCCTTCACTCTAACAGTGCTGAAATGATTCAGTACTTTTCACCCGATAACCTTCCCGAGGACTTTCAAATCGATACAATAACCATCGATGAAGCTGGAACATCCTTCTCATTTTCCCGTAGGAATGCCAGCATTACAATTAATGCTGAAGATGCTTCAACACTGGCTATGTATAATACGGTTTTCAGTCGTACCTACAATAGACTCCCTGCATCCACCAATCACGTTTTATACGCATACAATCTGGCGCTGGCCATCGGTGCGACTATGCAAGGTGATTCAAACGGTGAACCTTCATTGAATACACGGTATGTTGGCGATGTTTATGCAAATATTCCCAGCATTAACCCCAATTCGCCTACAAAGGTCGGAACGCAGATTGTATATATAAATTCCGATGGGTTCACTCGTTATGAGTATATACCTGTAGGTGTAGCTATCGGCGGCGAAGTATTGGCGGTCAACTCATTTGAACTTGTCCGTCATACTTTAAGTCTTTCAAATCTCGACCAATAATAAAAACGGAGGTTGTACTATGAAAAAATTTCTTTCCAAACTGCTCGTGTGTGTAATGGTTCTCTCTGCATTTGCTTTCGGAACATCAAATGCGGAAACCCCGGCTGAGATTACCTACACCTTTACCGAAACGGACGTTCAGCGCATTCGGGCGTTTCTGGACATTGAAACAAACGTCCCCGGAGTTACAAACGAGGATGTTATCGACGATTATCCTGAAAACGGAACCTTCCCGACCGAGAATTTTCTTTATTCTCCAATTGCTCACTACATGATTAACCAGTCCACCGCGGAAGTTTATTTTTCGCATGTTGCGTTTATATTTGATGTATGGTGCGGTGAAACAATTGAGGATCCGAACGGCGTTCCCTGCCCGGTTGAAACGATTTATACAATCAAGCCCGATGTTTACGGAATCTTTGATTTTTCCGATACATCAATGCGCCGTTTGTTTTCCCCCGAAGCAGGTCAGACGCACCTTGAAGGCGTTGTTCTCAACAACTGCGAAAACCTTATGAGCATTGATTTCCAAGGTCAGGAACACTGCACCAAGCTTTCCGCAGTCAACTGCGATAACCTTTCAACCATTACCGCACTTGACTGTGACTATCGGGAAATCACGGTTCAGCCCAGAGGTTTTTCCGAACCCGTTTCCGCAACGGTGCTCGGCGAAGGCAGCATCGGTATGACTTGCAGCTATTCCGACAATTCCTGCGAACTTTATGCAAAGAACAACGGCGAATTCCGCGGATGGTATGTTGACGGTGAGCTTATTTCAACCGATTATATGCTTTCCGTTGAATACGGCGAGGGAATCGATGTTGTTGCATGCTACACCGACGACTACTCCCCCGTTCTTCTCGGCGATGTTGACGGCGATGGCAGCGTTACACTTGCGGACGCAATTCATGTTGCCCGCTGTGCAATCGGCGTAAGCACTCTTTCCGCAGAACTCCCCAATGCGGAAACCGCCGCTGATTTCGACGGCAACGGCAGAATCGATATGACCGACGCAATTCTTATCGCAAGGG
>CALAXO010000158.1 GCA_937894955.1 uncultured Clostridia bacterium | reverse complement strand
GCCCAGCAAGGCAGACAACAGCACCTTCAAGCTCCGCTTTAAGCTCGGCAATGCCCCGTCCGTCCGCAGCTGACACCCTGTGAATCCGGTAACCCGTTCGTTCAAATTCAGCCGCAATGCGTTCCGCAGAACCCTCGGCATCCTCATCGCATTTATTAATAACTATGACAGGGTCTATCCCGAGTTTCTCGCAGCAAACGAGGAGCTTGTCCGCCAAAAGCAGATCCGGTTCCGGGCGGCTTGCCGCAACAACTATGAGCAATCTGTCAATATTTGCTGCTGCGGGACGAATAAGCTCGTTCTTTCTCGGAAGCAGGTTCATAAGATACCCGTTGCTTCCTTCGACGGTATGTGCCGCATTACCAAAAGACTCCGAGGCAGCATGTTCTCTCTTTCTGCGTTCTTCATCGTATGAAAACTCGACAATATCCCCGACAAGGGGCGTTTTTGCCTGTTTGCGAAAAAGTCCGCGCGCCTTGCAGACGCAGGTTGAGCCGTCATCGGCAAGCACGGTGTAAAACCCACCTATGCCCTTAATGATTCTTCCCTGTTTGGTTACTTTCATACTTTTTGCTCCTGTGCAGTGCATTTTCGAATCGTGTGACCCTCCGCATCGGCAGCGTGCCGTACTTTCGTTCCGAATTACACCGCCTCCGTCTTATTCAAAACTGACGGGCATACGTTTGATTTCCGTTCCGTTCATATAGATTATGCAGTCAAACAGGCCGGCCGCAATAAAGCCCGCCTCAAAGTTCAAGTTGTGCAGTCCGGCGCCGAGAATCTGTTCGTAAACCACGAATCGGCTCCCGCCGTTTTCGGAAGGTCCGATATTTGAAATCAGAACCACCGTAAACGTCGAATCGGCTGTATCGGCGAGAACATCCGTTGACATATGAGCAAATGTTGACTTTTTTATTTGCTCTCCGAGATAAACATCAACATGAACCGACCCGGGTAAAACGGGGATTCCCGCATTCGGGTTCTGTGCCGCAGCCAACACGTTTGACGATTGAACCGCAACGGTGTTTATGTTTGAATTGCGGTAATCCTCCGCAAACCTGAAACAGTAATCGCTTATGCCGTATGCAGCGAGTACCGCTGCTATTTCCTCAAGGCTGTCGTAATCGGACAATGCCGGCATCGGCAGCATTGTTTCCCCCGAAACACCGCTTATCCGAACATCAATTGTTTCCTCACCGGGCAAAATTTCGCTTCCGCTCGGCACCGATTGCCAGATTATTGTTCCGGGTTCGGCATCATTTGGCTCGTATTCCACGGATTCAATATACATTCCTATCTCGCTCAGCAGCAATGACGCTTCATCAAGCTTTTTCCCGGTTAAATCGGGCATGGGTACGGTTTCCTGCGGAGGTCCGCTGCTCAGCCAAACATCAACATAACCGTTTTTGTCGTGCGCCGCACCGCTTACGGGCGATTGACGGCAAACGGTTCCCTGCGGATAGTCCGCACTTGCTTCCGTTCCCGCAACCCGAATTCTGAACTCCCTGTTTTCAAGCACTCTCTCCGCCCCTTCACTTGTTTCACCGAGCACGTCCGGCACACGGGACAGCTTATCGTTGCCCGCACCGCCGTACATGTAAACATACCACAACACGAACATTCCGACTATGAATGCAACCATCAGCGATACGGGAAGCACAACATGCCAAAGCTTTGCCCGCCCCCCATGTTTTTCGGTCTTTTGCGCATTGCGGTTCGCACTTCGAACCACGTTCTTCAGCAGAATATGCTTTTTGGGCTGAGCCATTGCGCGTTCCAGATCCTGCCGCATCTCTGCTGCCGAGCTGTATCGCTCCTCTCTTTTTTTTGCCGTTGCTTTAAGCACAACATCACTTACAGCCGGGGGTATTGCCGAATCAAATTTTGTCGGTGCGGGAACGGTATCGTTTATATGCCGCAGTGCAACCTGCACGGGATTTTCCCCTTCATAAGGCGGTTTCCCCACAATCATTTCAAAAAGCATTATTCCTACGGAATATATATCACTTTCGGTTCCGACTTCCTTTCCCTCCGCCTGTTCCGGCGAAATATAATGGACGGAACCAACAACATTTCTTCCGTCGAATGTTCTTGTTGTTGCATCAGCCTCCTTCGCAATGCCGAAATCCGTGAGTTTTATCTCTCCCGATGTTGAAATCAGTACGTTCTGTGGTTTTACATCACGATGAATATATCCGGAGTTATGTGCACACTCCAATGCGTCAAGAATCTTTTCTGCAATTCCGACGGCAGTTTTCACGTCAAGCTTTTTCTTTGCTGAAAGATACTCTTTCAGTGTGCATCCTTCCACAAACTCCATAACGATAAAGCTTCTTGAATCGTACATTCCATAGTCATAAGCGCATACGATATTAGCGTTTTTCAGCGAAAGCACCGCCTGCGCTTCGCGTTCGAATCTACGCACATATTCCGGATCCCTGCAATAGTCTTTTTTAATAACTTTCAATGCGACGGTTCTGTCGGTCTCCAAATCATGGGCTTTATACACATCCGCCATGCCGCCGCTGCCCGCTTCGCATTCAATGCGATATCTTCCGTTTATGAGTTCACCTATCATGCACCAATCCCCCCGGCATTCTTAACAAGCACAACGGTCACATTATCCGATGAACCCGCTGCAAGTGCAGCATCCGTCAGCCTGTCGCATGCCGTCAACAGATTGCTTTCGCTGCTCAATATCTCTTCCGCCAAGCGGGTATTCATGCTTCCGTGCAGGCCGTCGCTGCAAAGCATGATTATATCCCCGTCTTTCCATTCAACAACCCCCGTATCAGCCTTTATAAACGGACTTGTTCCGACTGCACGCATAAGGATGTTTTTCTGAGGGTGTGTCTCCGCCTGTTCCCGAGTTATGACTCCGGAACGCACAAGTTCTTCAACGAACGAATGATCCCGCGTGATAAGCTTCAGGCTTTTGCCGTCAAAAAGATACAGTCGGCTGTCGCCAACATTTGCAAAGGTGAACCTGTGCGGGCGAACAAATGCCATAACGACCGTTGTTCCCATTCCCGCGCAGCTTTCATCGTGCTGTGCTGCATCAAAAATCTGTTTATTGGCATACGAAATTGCATGCTGCAAAAGCATTCTTGTGTTTGTTATTGTGCTTGTTGCGGCATATTTCACAATCGACTCAACCGCAATGCAGCTCGCGATATTTCCCGCGCGGTGTCCGCCCATGCCGTCGGCAACGACTGCTATCGGTTTTTCGTTTTCGGCGGGTATGCTGCAATAGTCCTCGTTCGCACTTCGCCGCCCCGTTTCAGTTCTGTAAGCGTAAATCATATGGCTTTCCTCTTGAATGGTTCCGTCGGGAATTCCGACAAACACATTTACTCGCTCGACCGGTTCCGAGTTTGTTATAAAAAACTGATTACGGCCGGAATCAAATCTATTCTTGTTCGGATTTGCTTATCAGCCCGTCCCGACCGATATGCTTACTTCGGAGCTGCCCGCATGCGCCGTCAATATCGGTACCCAATTCGCGGCGAACCGTTGCGGAAACATGTCTTTTTTCAAGCCACTCCGCAAATTTGTATGCATATGCACGGCTGACTCCGTTAAGGCTGCGTTCCTTGACGGAATTCAGCGGAATCAGATTCACATGGCAATTTATGCCGCGAAGCTTTGACGCAAGCTCAGCCGCGCATTCTTCGGATGAGTTCACGTCCGCAACCAATGCATATTCAAAAATCACCCTTCGTCCCGTCACGTCCGCATATTGCTTTGCAGCAGGTATCAGCTCTTCCATTCGATAACTCCGATTCACCGGCATAAGTCTGTCTCTGATATCGTTGTTCGGCGCGTGAAGCGAAATGCAAAGCGTTACATGCGGCGCATCCTCGATGAGTTTATAGATTTTCGGTACAAGGCCGCATGTCGAAAGCGAAATATTCCGCGGGCTTATCCTGAGTCCGTCCGCCGCCGCTGCACGCTTCAAGAACCGAACTGTATTGTCATAATTGTCGAGAGGTTCTCCGCAGCCCATCATTACAATGTTTGTGACAGTTCGCTTTTTGTCGTCAGCGTGCGGGAAAGCGCGTTCAACAGCTGTTATTTCCGAGAACATTTCCCCCGCCGTAAGATCTCGAACCTTGCCGTTCAGTGTTGACGCACAAAAAGCACAGCCCATGCGGCAGCCCGCCTGGGTTGAAATACAGAGCGTGTTTCCGTATGAATAGCGCATCAAAACACCTTCAACAACGTTGCCGTCCTCTGTTTCATAAAGCATTTTTGCGGTATCGTCTTTTTTTGACTGTTTGCATTCAATGATTCTGACGCCGCCGAAAGGGAAAGCGGCAAGCTTTTCGCGCAGCGTTTTCGGGATATTCAGCATTTCTTTGGGCGGCACACCTTTTGCAAGCCATTTCATGACCTGCGATGTGCGGAATTTCGGTTCGTGCAGTTCCTCAAGCAGCAAGCCGAGTTCCTCTGTTGTAATTGATGCAAGCTCGTTCATTTTTATCTCTTTTCGTTTTTGCCTTTCGGCTTATCTTTTTGCGTTCCGATACGTTTAAACGATACGGATGCAACATTTCGTATCATGTCAGGATTACGATTTTGCATTCCGCATTTCTGCCCCGGATTTTACAGCCGCAGCGATAAAGAACCCATCCATTCCGTCAAGGTTCGGAAACAGCTGAAGCATTCCGTCCGCCGAGCGTCGGCGAATATCCTCATTCTGCCGCAGCTTATTCGAATCGACACATCCAAACGGCGAAACGGCAGTGAATTCCGTATGATTCATCAGAAAGCTTTGCACCGTATCCGCATTCTCGCGTTTTGAAACGGTGCATGTCGAATACACAAGCCTTCCGCCCGACTTTACGCAGCGGCAGCAAGCCTCAAGGATTTTTTGCTGCAGGGAAGCTAATTCGCAAACATTGTTTTCCGTTCGATTGAGATAGGCATCAGGCTTCGTCCCTCCGCCCATGCCCGAGCACGGCGCGTCAACAAGCACAACATCGAACGCATTTTCAAATTCGGGATTGAACTCCGCCGCATCCGCACATATGCATTCCGCAATTGAAACGCCGAGTCTTTTGAGTGTCGCTTCCGTCAATTTCACGCGATGCGGATGAAACTCCTCTGCAACAATATGTCCGTTGTTTTTCATCAGTGACGCAAGGCAGGCGGTTTTTCCGCCCGGTGCGGAGCAGGCGTCAAGAATCTTCATCCCGGATTCCGCGCCGCAGGCAAGGCAGCAAAGCATCGCACTCTCGCTTTGAATTGCAATTTTTCCTTCGTTAAACAATGCACTCCCGCTGATACTCAATTCGCCGGACTTCGTGATTACGAGTGCATCCTTTACATATTTTCCTCGATGATATTCAATGCCGAGCCTGTCCAATTCCGTGCAAAGCTGTTCGGTCGTGAAAGGATACTGTGCTCTCACCGTGAAGTTGTGCACGCGCGATGCAAGCATTTCATCGGTAAAATCAAACCCGTATTCCCCGATGTATTCATGAGCCATAAATTCCGGCACTCCGTAAAGAACATGCAGTTTTTTCGCCGATTCGGAAGGAAGTTCCGGCAGACTGCCGGAATTTTTGCCGCGTGCAATGCTGCGCAGAACGCCGTTGACATAGCCGGACAGACCACCTTTGCCGATGCTTCGAATAAGTTCCACGCTCTCACTGCAAACGACATGATCCGGGGTGTTCATAAAAAGCATTTCCGCAATACCCATCTGAAGCACAATCCGCACGCTTCCGTGAATGCGTCCCTTTGCGTAATGAGCAATCAGGTAATCGGCGTAACTGCAATGTTCGACAGTGCAGTAAACAAGTGCCGTTATCCGCGCAGCATGGTTATGCTCCGTGTTTTTCAGTGCTGCCTTCAGCGCAAGGTTTGAATATGCTCCTTCCCGCATGATAAGGTTCAGAACTTCATATGCCTGTTTCCGTGTGCTGCATATCGTTTTTTGTGTCATTTTAAATTCCTTTACGCGGGTGTCTTGGGACAGTTTTGCGCTTTTGCTTTATTCGGCATCGATTCAACCGTTAAAAATGCAGCCGAGGATTTTTTTCGAGTTAAGCGCAGCTTTCGCATTCATGCGCTTTGAGTTCGGAAACTGCAGTTCCGTGATTTCCGTCACACCGTCCCCTGTTCGAACGAAAAGGCCTCGTTTCGAATCGGCAATGACGCATTCGCCGCATACCGATGCATTTTGCAGAATTTGATTCTGCTTCTCATCGGGAACAAGCCGTGTTGAAATTATTTTGATTTTCTGCCCCGAGAGCATCGCAAATGCGCACGGCTCCGGATTAAGCCCGCGAACAAGGTCGTGAATGCACTGTGAAGATTTTGAAAAGTCTATGCATGCATCTTCTTTTCTAATCTTTGCGCATTTTGTTGCAAGCGCATCATCCTGTTTTGTTCTCGGCAGCGTTCCGTCAGAGAGTCTTGCAATCGTTTCACGCAGAGTTCCCGCGCCGATAACGGCGAGACGTGAATAAAGTTCACCGTACGTTTCGTTCTCTCCGATTTTTGTTTCATGCTGCAGCAGCATATCTCCCGTATCCATGCCGATATCGGTCAGCATCGTTGTGACGCCCGTCACTTTTTCGCCGTTGATGATTGCGGACTGCACCGGGGAAGCTCCGCGATACTTCGGCAGAAGACTGCCGTGAACGTTTATGCATCCGTATTTCGGAATTTCAAGGTTTTCCCGTGAAAGTATCTGTCCGAATGCAGCCGTGACCATAAGTTCCGGCAAAAAATCTTTCAGCGCACGGACGCCCTCTTCGTTTTTTATCCGTTCGAACTGATGCACTGCAATCCCCGCTTCAAGTGCAGCAGCCTTCACGGGCGGCATTGCAAGCCCGTGCCCTCTGTCGCGCGGTCTGTCCGGCTGAGTGAAAACTTCGATTTCATGCCCCTGTTCAATGAGCATTTTGAGTGAAGGAACAGCAAATTCAGGCGTTCCCAAGAAAGCGATTCTCATATTGTTATTGTTCCTTATCTTTATGAAATCCGAGACAGGAATCAGCCCCGCTCTTTCGCATACGCTGTTTTATTCCTGCTCCTCCGCCGTTTCCGAATCAAACCCTTCGGGCGGTTCCGTCACCTTTTCAAGATAGACATGCCCATCCAGATGATCGCATTCGTGCATTATGCAGCGCGCAAGCAAACCTTCCGCCTCGTATTCAATAAGGCTGCCGTCACGATCATAGGCGCGCATCACAACATGGTTCGGGCGGACTACGTAACCCGATTTTCCCGGGAATGACAGGCAGCCTTCCCAATCGCCCTGTTCTCCCGAAGTACTGATGATAACGGGATTGATGGCTTCAATCAGTCCGTCCCCGCAATCCATTACAACAACGCGGCGCAGAATGCCGACCTGCGGCGCTGCAAGCCCGACTCCCTCCGCATTATACATAGTCTCCGCCATGTCATCCAGCAAGTCATAGAGTCGTTTGTTGAAATGCTCCACAGGCCTGCAAACTTTGTATAAGCACTCCGCATCATCGGTAAAAATCTTTCGTATAGCCATTGAAATCCGAACCGTCCTTTCAAGCCGCGCGCTGCACCGTTTCAGCGATAAGTCTTTTTCCGTATAGTCGAAACGGACATACTGCGCTCATGTTATCATTGGGTATTATAACATGAATCGCGGCTTATTAAAAGGCTTTTTTGTTTTTGCCGCTTAAGTGTTATTCATGATCCAACAAGGTTCAATTTTAATTATCGGAAAATCCGATCTGTTTGAAAAACATCTTTAATGATAATGATGCAAATTGCTTTCGGCATACTCTCTTATAGTCATATACTCATCTGTTCACTTTTTGCTCTGCCGCATAACGCGGCGTCAGGGTCAAGGAGTAAACAGTAAAAAATTTGACAACAACGTCCACGGCATGTTAAAGTAGGCTGAATAAACAGTAAAGGGTTCACAATGAAAAAGATTATTATCATCGGATGCATGGGCAGCGGAAAAAGCACCTTTGCCGAAAAGCTGCACCGCAAAACAAAGATACCGCTGTTTCATCTTGATAATATATGGCGGAAAGCGGACAGAACTCACATCTCACGCGAAGCATTCGATTCGGAGCTGAACCGAATTATGCAGGGTGACTCATGGATAATTGACGGTGACTGCAATCGAACTTATGCTGCACGGTTTGAAAAATGCGATGCCGTGATTTTTCTTGATTACAGTGAAAAACAGTGCATGGAGGGCATTCGTTCACGGGTCGGAAAAGTTCGCGCGGATATGCCGTGGGTCGAAAGCGAACTCAGCGCGGAGCTTGTTGAGCTTGTGAAAGGGTACAGAGTTCAAACC
>CALAXO010000157.1 GCA_937894955.1 uncultured Clostridia bacterium | reverse complement strand
TGCGCGCTTCCCAGACTGTCGGGAATGCTGCGGAGCAGTGGAAATCCTCAACAAAGCGTATGCCGTTGTCAATGCAGTAGTGTCTTCCGCATTCGCCGACAATAAAGAGCTTTGCATCCGGATGGAGCGCAATATAATCCTCAGCGGCACGAATTGCGGCTTGGTTATAACTGCCCGCAAGGCCTTTGTCGGAAGTGACAAGCAGCAATCCCCTGCGGCGAAAAGTCTGCCCTTCGGGAAGCAAAACACGAAAGTAGCGGTTATTTGTTTCCGGAATATAAAGAAACAGATCACTTATCTGCTCTTTGAGTGCATTGAAATAGGGTTCGGTGCTGATGACTTCGCGCTTTGCGCGCCGCATTTTCACGGAGGAGATCATATACATTGCATCCGTGACTTTTTTTGTTTGGCGAATGCTGCCGATTCGCGCCTTTATTTCTTCGGCACTGGCCATTGGAACAACTCCGTCCTTTCATTGAAAATACTGAGCAGACAGCCTTAAAACATAATACATGCCGCGCCTGGTGCGTGAGCTTATCAACGGCTGCCTGCATTAAGTGCGGAGAGATTATGCGGGATACGCAGCGAAAAAATCCTTTGCAGCGTTCAAAACATCGGAACGCAGTTCCGCGCTGTATTTTTTTCCGTGTTCGATTCTGAGACAGAGTGAATTACAGTTCGCGGAAAAATACGTCAAAAGATCCTTTTGCGTCTGCTTGATTTTTTTAACCGGAACATTCAAAAACATCTGTTCCTGCGCACATATGAGCGTCACAACCTGTTCCCAAAGCGACATTGCGGCTTGGTTCTTTTGCCGCAGCAGCTGCATGAGACCCTCTCCGTATTTCAAACGCTGCACGGTTTGCTCATCCAGCTCGCCGCCGAAGCGGGAGAATACCTGCATTTCGCGGTATTGAGCAAGGTCAAGCCGTATTGAACCGACAGATTTGCGCATAACTTCGGATTGCGCAGCACCGCCGACACGGCTGACGGATAACCCGACGTTGATAGCCGGCCGCTGCCCTGAATAGAACAGCTCGCTTTCAAAGAAAATCTGTCCGTCAGTAATTGAAATAATGTTTGTGGGGATGTATGCGGAAACATCGCCGGCCTGCGTTTCAACGATCGGAAGTGCAGTCATGCTGCCGCCGCCAAGAGAATCGGAAAGCTGAGCCGAACGCTCCAAAAGACGGGAATGCAGATAGAATACATCTCCCGGGTAAGCTTCACGCCCGGGCGCACGTTCCAAAAGTAAACTCAGCGTGCGGTATGCAACCGCATGCTTGGATAAATCGTCATACACAATGAGCGCATCACGCCCGCGATACATGAAGTATTCTGCAATGGCACAACCCGCATACGGAGCAATGTATTGCAGCGACGCCGGATCATCCGCAGGGGAGGATACGATAACGGTGTAGTCAAGAGCGTTCGCTTTTTTCAGCGTTGTGATAACTTTTGCGACGCTGCTCGCTTTTTGCCCGATCGCAACATAGACGCAAACGGTATTTTTTTCTTTTTGATTTATGATTGTGTCGATTGCAACGGTTGTTTTACCCGTTTGACGGTCGCCTATCAAAAGTTCTCGCTGTCCTCTTCCGATGGGGAACATTGAGTCAACGGCAAGAAGACCTGTTTCAAGAGGACGAAACACGGGTTTGCGTTCAAGAATGCCGGGAGCAGGCCACTCAAGCGGGAAGTATTCTTTTGCACCGATTTCGTCTCCGCCGTCGATAACTTGTCCGAGCGGGTTTATCATTCTTCCGAGTATGTGGTTGCTTATCGGAATGCCGGCAGTGCGGCGTGTGCGAACAACGCGCGTACCGGCGGTGATCTCGCTGTCGCTGCCGAACAGAACAACGCCCGTGGTACCGTCCGTGCGGATGTCCTGAACCATGCCTTTGATTCCGCAATCAAAAAGCACGATTTCGCCGTATGTTACATCGTTCAGTCCGTCAATGACAGCTATGCCGTCGCCGACGGAGAGTGCGAAGCCGACCTGTTGATGGCCGTGATCAAGCCTGAAACCGGAAATATCCTCGCGCAGCAAAGAAATTATCTTCGAAGTATCATATTCCTTTTTCAGCGACTGAAATGATTTTCGAAGCTGACGAATGCGCCCGAGAGTGGTCCAGTCATAGTTATCGTCTCCGACAAAAATATTGAATCCATCGACGACTGACGGAACACGCTTTATTGTGAGTTCAATTTCGCTTGCATTGTAGTCGCGGCTGATAATCTCCCGAATTTTCCGCAGCTGTTCTTCAGTGGGAGGGGTTACACAATCAATTTCGACTTTGAGCGGTTTTGAATCAGAGGAATCGATGCTGTCGAAATCGGATTCCACAACATCGGCGGGATTGTTCCGTTTTGATTTTTGCGGAGCGGCTGACTCAGAGCCCCGGCGGGCTCTGCTTTGTTCGTCAGCCTGCTCGAAGGCGTTCTTACGGTCGGTTGTTTTCATTGTTTTTTCCTGCCTGCGGAGTTGTTGGATGATACGCCTGCCGTTTTGCTCTTATCGATGCGTGCTGAAGGTTTATGCCCCGGATCGTTTTCGGCAAGGCGGATGAAAGCATCATAAAGCTCACGATCCCGCTCCGGGGTGACTGTGTCACTGAGGAGCTTTTGCGCAGCAGAAATAACAAGCTCACCGATTTCGGTTTGAGCAGCGTCAAGGATATGCTGTTTCCTGTTTTCAGCTTCGGTTTCGGCTGCTTTGAGCAGTGCGGAAGCCTTGTCTTTTGCATCGTTTATATAGCTTTCGGCCGCAGAAGCCATGTCTTTTTCGGCATTCTGCTTCATTTCGGCAATTTCAGCTTCGGCATTGTTCAGCTTTTGTTCGTATTCAGCTTTTGCTTTTGAATTCGCTTCGGCACTTTCGGCATTGTCGCGTTCAAGCTTTTCAAAATGAGCTTTCCTGTTTTCGAGGAACTTATTTATGGGCTTAAAGAGCAGAAGCGTAAGTCCGCCTGCAAGAATGACGAAGTTCAACATGTGCAGAAGCACTTGTAAAAAGTCAATGTTAAGCGGCATTTTTGCACCTCATTTCAATCGGATTAATCGGTTGGGTTCAAACGGACTTTACGCGGCTCCTCATGAACGGAGTCGCACAAAGCCTTTAAATCAGAGCACAAAGATAATAAGAATCGCAATAATCAAAGCATAAATAATTGCGGTTTCGATGAAAACAAGGCCGAGCATCATTGCGGAGTTGTTTTTGCCTGCTGCTTCAGGCTGACGTGCCATGCCCGAAGTGCTTTTTGCAATCGAAACCGCCATTGCTGCGGCACCTGCGGTGGCAACGATACCGACTACTGCAGCAGCAGCAACAGCTTTGGTTGAAACGGTTTTATCCTCCACTGCTTCGGTCGGTGCAGAGAGCACTGCAAGTTCGGACGCTTGGTCACTCGATTGAGAATCTGAAGCGAATGCAGGTGCGCAGAGTGCGAACACAAGCACAAGGGACAGTACAGCGAGAAGTATTGCGGAGATGATGTTCTTTTTCATTGTTGTTTCCTTCTTTCATCAATTAGTTTTTGGTTCTTTTTTGCATTCTTGCGAGAATGTTTGCTTTTCTTTCGCGGTTCGACCGCTTCACCGTAAAAAATCGAAACGAGTGTCGTAAGGACGTAAGTTTGTATTACGGCATGGAGCAATGTGAAAAGTACTCCTACGAACACCGGAAGAACGAAGCTGAGCGAAAAATAGTAGTAAACAAGTTCCGTGACCAACAGTCCGCTGAGCAGTGCACCGAAAAGCCTGAAACTCATGGAAATGGGGAGAGAGAAATCCTTCAGAACATTGAGTGCACCTTTTGCGCCTCCGCATATAATGCCTGCTCCGAGGATAACAACGTAGGAAAGCACACCCATTGCAATTGCGGCGTTAATGTCCGCGATTGGTGCGGGCAGTGCTATTGATGCGCCGTGTGCCGTGACCGCCTGAATGCCGAGCAGTTCGAACAAAGTGCTGAGAAATATGTAAAGTCCCGCACTGAAAATGTAGGCTCCGGCAAATCCGCTTTTGTGCGGACTGTTTGCTTTTGCCATTCCGGAAAAGAATTCAACGGGCATTTCAAGCAAGGATTGAAGTTTTTCCGGAATGAACTTGAACTTTGGGATTGCAAATATCCTTATCAGTACTGCCGCGAGGAGAATGATGCCTGTCACGATATATGCCGACAGTACAGCGGGGTTGACTTCAATTCCGAAAAAATTGATTTTGTTGACTTCATGAAGCACGCCGTCGCGCATGACTTCCTTAACGCTTTCGGCATGTTCGGTGGGATGCAGCTTTGAAAGCACGGCAATTCCGATGAGAAGCAGAACGATAACCCCGAGCCATATAAGCAGGAAAAGTTTCCTGCCCGAGAGTTTCTTTCGGTTCATTTTGACCTCCTGCAGAGCACTTCCCGTAACAGAATTGTGCAGGGAAATGCGGCTTGAACGAATCAGTCCGCTGCCGAACGCTGTTCGAACTGTTGTTAAAAACTTCATCGGTATCAACATGTTCGGAATGAATTGCCCAATGCGCACGGCAGCATAAAAAATAAACATAAACCGGACACTGTCGGGAACACACAGGGTATTCAGTCAATGTCCGGTATTGGTGCGAATGGGGGGATTTGAACCCCCAAGCTTTCGCCGGCGGATTTTAAGTCCGCTGTGTATGCCGTTCCACCACATTCGCATTTTTATAATGCAAAAAATAATACCGCACCGTGCAGACGCTCAGCCTTCCGAGAGCCTGTTTATTCGGTGCTTTTATTATAAGCAAAACGGGAAGAATGTCAAGCATATAATGCAAACAATGCATTCGGCGGACGTGCAGATACAACGGAACCGTTTCAGCTGTCTGCAGAAAGTGCCGCCGGGATATCCCCCACACCGTTCAAAACAAGACGCGGGCGATAAGGATATTTTCTTATGTCACTGCGTGATGTCACACCGCTTAGAACAAGCACTGTATCAAGTCCGGTTTCAATTCCGGCGATCATATCCGTGTCCATTCTGTCGCCGATCATAACGGCATCTTCGGAGTGAACGCCGAGAATGCGCAGCCCCGTACGCATCATCAGAGGGTTGGGCTTGCCGACAAAATACGCATTTTGTCCGGTTGCCATTTCTATAGGTGCAATCATTGCACGGCAGGCAGGGATGATACCCTCCTCGGACGGTCCGGTGAGATCACTGTTGGTTCCGATCAGTTTGGCACCCTTCATTACCAGCCGTACCGCCTTAAGTATATTTTCATAATTGTAGGTGTTTCCCTCGCCGATAATGACATAGTCCGGATCAACATCATTCATTGTTATTCCTTCATCATGCAGTGCCATGATAAGCCCCGCACCGCCGATAGTGTAAACGCTGCACCCGGGAGATTGAGAGCTTATAAAACGCGCTGTTGCAAGTGCACTTGT
Organism: uncultured Clostridia bacterium; assembly: GCA_937894955.1. Taxonomy (GTDB): domain Bacteria; phylum Bacillota; class Clostridia; order Christensenellales; family CAG-138; genus PeH17. The sequence goes on along the minus strand of CALAXO010000157.1, from coordinate 1,436 downwards.
ATAAAAGTGGCTTTCGTCAACATCGAGCCCCATGCGTTTCAGCTTCAGTTGAAGTTCCTTCGGAGAGCGTTCCGATGAATTTGTAAGAAAAAGAAAATTTTTATTTTCTTTATACAGCCAGTCAACGAATTCCGGCACGCCGGGCAGCAGCCTGTTCCCGTGATATATAACACCGTCCATGTCGCAGATGAAACCAAGTTTATTTTTTAAGATTTCCATATCGTTCCTCCTTACAGAAAGCATGAAAGCGAGTTTGAAAGCAATCAGCTTTTTTAACATTATTATAAGCCCGCAACGTAAAATCCGCAACCGCCGGTTTGAAAACAACCTGTAAATAATGCTGAGGAGCAAGTATATAAACATATGAATAATACCGATGCAAAAAGAAAAAAGCAGACGAACAATCGACAGGGCAATTGAATATATAAATTTAAGATAATTCAGCTTATTAAAAAGGTGGAAATTTTTTCTTTCATATGATATAATTCTGCTGATGATGACCGTACGCCGAACGGATGTCAGGAATGTTTTGATTGCTGTCAATAATGCGCACGGACAAACGGAGGTTAAACTACAGATGAAATGCAGATACTGCCTTGGCACAGAAAGCAGGGTTGTTGATTCCCGTCCCACAGAGGACGGAACAGCAATACGCCGCCGCCGCGAATGCTCCAATTGCGGCAAACGTTTCACGACTTATGAAAAAATCGAGGATATTCCGATTTCTGTTGTAAAACGTGACGGAACACGTGAAGCATTCAACAGTGAAAAGATTCTTGCCGGTGTTCGCAAGGCATGTGAAAAGCGTCCCGTATCGGCAGCGGAGCAGAATACACTCGCGGATGATGTTACAAGAGAGATTTTTAACACCCTGGAACAGGAGGTCACAACCATACGCATAGGCGAAATGGTAATGAAAAGGCTTAAGGATCTTGATGAAGTTGCCTATGTGCGCTTTGCATCCGTTTACCGTTCTTTCAAAGATATAAATACCTTTATGGAGGAACTGAAAAGTCTTCTCGGAGAAACTGAGGAGAACAAAGACAATTCGGCTGAAAATTCTAAGGCCGACTGAGCAAGTGAATGAATAACAGCAAATTTGCCTTCTGACGAAACACGTCGGAGCTGCGATTTGCGTGCAAAACCATTGAAGAATACTGTGAACAATAAATATAACGACTGCAACTATCACATTATACGAAGCAACGGAACAGAACTCGTTCAGTCAAATAAACTGCCGCATGATGAAGTGTTCCATGGCTTTTCAACACGGAACGGGGGAGTGAGCCGCGAACCTTATGCATCACTTAATCTCGGATTGTCGCGTGATGAACCGAAAGAGAATGTCCTGCGCAATTTTCGGATTCTCTGTGATGCGTTCGAACTCGACTTCCAAAAACTTGTGATTGTTAATCATGAGCACGGCTCGAGCATCA
>CALAXO010000156.1 GCA_937894955.1 uncultured Clostridia bacterium | reverse complement strand
AATCCTTGCGGGCACACCGGTAGGGTCAACGATCGTTGCTGTTCAGATCATTGCATTCGGTCTGTCATGGCCGGCAGGCAAGGTTATCGGAGGTGTAAGAAAATGAAAAAGCTGTTTTGCGTGTTGCTGACTGTCCTGATGCTTGTATCGCTTGTTGCCTGCGGAATAAAGGACACCGGAGGTGCAGCAGACACGCTGCCTGCATCTCAAAATCAGGGTGCAGACGGCATTGATGTTGACCTGACAAAGCTCAGCAGCACAATGGTCTATTCCGAGGTCTACAATATGATGTACAGCCCCGATGACTACATCGGGAAAACCGTTAAAATGGAGGGATCGTTTGCGATCTGTCAGGCTGCCGATGAAAACGGTACGCTGATTCCGGACCGAATCTATTTTGCCTGCGTGATAGCTGATGCCACCGCCTGTTGTTCACAGGGACTCGAATTTGTCCTTTCGGGTGAACATACCTATCCCGATGATTATCCGGAATTAGGCAGCGAGATTACGGTTAGCGGTACATTTGAGCTGTACGAGGACGGAGGCTTTCAATACTGTCGGCTGGCTGATGCGGAAATTGTCGAGTAAGAAATCATATCCGGCAAAAGAAACAGACAGCTTTTCCGCCGAAGCCGCATTTCTGCGTGTAACGGCTGGCGAAAGCTGTCTTGCTGTATTATGCTCGTCGATACAGAATATACCACATGCTTTCCTGCATTGAGCAAGCAGGGTGTTATTGGAACATCACTCATTGACTTTACGTTTTTGCGGGGGTGTTTTGCACCATAGCAAACATACGCACTCCCAAGCGAACCGCATGCACCGTGCAGCAATTCGCTGTTTCACAAAGGGACTTTATGAGAGCGGCAACCGTTTCACTCTTTTCATTATCCTTGCTTTTCAGAACGGAAAGCGAGCCATTTTCAACCCTTGTCGGATGCCGATTGTGTCGTGTTCTCAAATTGCTGACTTGTCGGCACACGGCAAACCGGCTGCCGTTTCGGGAACCCGTTCCGCAGCAATCTTCTGCAAATCAAAACAGCCGAACGATCGCCGTTATCAGCAGAACCGATGCCGCAGCAATAACAATTCCCGAAAATATGCAGCGGCAGACAAAATTGGTTTTCTGAGCCGTGCGCACATATTTTTCCGTAACCTTTCCCTGCTCGAAAAGCTTTTTCAAATCGGGGGAGACATAATTGCGCCTGCGGAAAGCGTTTGCCGATATTGAACCGCCGAAGATAAGGAAGAACACCGCAGCGACGATTTCGGACAGCCTGCTCACTGTGTTCCAATCCGCTGATGCCGCTGCTCCGCTTGAGTTCACGGCAGCGGCGCCGAATAATGCCAACAGTAAATACACCGCCGCACCGATGCGCAGCCCGTAAACAAGCTTTTTAAGTTTCTTTTCGTTTTTTTCGGATGAAGTTTTTGTTTCGGCCGCATCCTGCCGTGAGTTTCTGTCTGCCATTGTTTGCCCTCTCCGTTCCGTTTTTGCCTGATGTATCAATATTAATATCAATTTAACATCAATATTGATATGGTACCATCCTCTCCGAGTTGTGTCAAGCATCGACACAGCAGTTCCCGCCGTGTCCGCTTCACATGGGTTACTTTTTTGTTTCCTCTCTGTTGTATTATAATGCATATTGTTCATTCGCCGCACTTTTATGTTGAAAACAAACTGCACAAGTGATATAATCCATTCGGAGAAATTTTGCGATTTTTGTTTTATTTTGCGAGATATTCTCCCGAAATTAAATACATAAAGCAAGGATATAAACACGTCCCTGCCGGCAGTTCGGGATTCCCTTTCGGAATCGGCAGCCTGCCGTTTGACTGTCCGTTCCCTGCCCCACAAAATCCCGACTCGATTCGGATCGAGCTTAAAGAGCTGCTTTCGGCAAGAACCTCTCCGGAACTTTTTCCGTTGACATCGGGCTTGTTGTATGCCCTGCGGCAGGCAAAAAAATAATTGCAACGCGGAAGAAAAACCTGCAAATCAGGTTTCTCTTTCGGGGTTTTTGCAGCATTAACACGGAGTCGGTTACAAAGATGAAACTGAAATTTTTGGAACAGTACAAACACCTCGGAAAGGAGATATACATCCTTTTCTGGGGACGAATCGTAACAAGCATGGGCTCGCTTATCTGGCCGCTGCTGACTTTGATTCTTGAAAACAAGCTCGGCTATGATGCAACGCTTATTGCGGGTATTTCGTTTGCAATGTCGATACTGCAATTTCCGATGCTTCTGCTCGGCGGCAAACTTGCGGACAAGCGCAACCGCAAAAACGTCATTATCATCTGCGATCTGGTGACGGTTATTTGTTATATCGTCTGCGGTCTGATTCCGCTTTCGGCATACAGCATCGTTCTGTTTTATGTTGCAAGCGTTTTTGCAACCATCGAGGGTCCGTCATATGACGCACTGATTGCGGATCTGAGTGACGGAGAGGACAGGGAAAAGGCATACAGCCTTCAGTATCTCGGAATGAACCTTGGGCTTGTGCTTGCGCCCACAATCGGCGGTTTTCTGTTCAAAGACTATCTGTGGCTTGCGTTCATTATCACAGGCATTGCAACGCTTTCTTCAACGCTGCCGATTCTTTTCTTTGTCAAAACGCTCAGCATACCGAAAAAGAACATCAGCGCATACGAACAAAAGCGTGAAGGTGTGAGTGTTTTTTCGCTTCTGCGTGAAAGAAAAACGATTCTTATATATCTGCTTGTTGCGGGAATCGGCGGGTTTGTGTATGCTCAATTCAACTACCTCCTTCCGCTTAACATGGGTGCACTTTACGGCGCGGAAGGCGCGGAAATATTCGGCGTTATGACAAGCGTCAACGCCCTCGTTGTAATCCTTGCAACACCTGTTGTGACAACCTTTCTCGGGCGAATTCGGGATGTTCGGAAGATACTTCTGGGCGAAACGCTGATAGTCGTCGGACTGTTCTGCTATCGGTTCGTTCAGGGAATCATCCCGCTGTATTTCGTTTTAATAACTGTTTTTACCATCGGTGAAGTATTCAACACTATCGGCGTGCAGCCCTATGTCACGCGGCGCATTCCCTCAACGCATTGGGGAAGGATGAACTCGATAATATCCATTGCATCCGGTGCTTTTTCCGGAGTCGGCAACCTGCTTATCGGCAAGCTTGTGGACACCTCGGGTTTTGATTCCGCGTGGCTTGTTATCGGCATTGCGGGAATTTTTCTCATACTCTGTGCCGCCGCAATGTGCATTACCGACAAAAAATATTTTCCCTTGCTTTATGAAAAAGGCACCCCCAGCGGCACTCCCGAAGCATTTTCGGAAGCGGAGCCGGAAAGCTCCCCGTCGGAATCCGATAAATAACATTCGGCTTTTTCGGCTGCATTTTTTGCACCCGAGCCTTTTGTTAAAAGCAAAAACTCTGTTTGCAAAGAGGCACGGATTGTGTTAAAATTGTGAACGGTGAAGCAGATATTTTCCGCTTTTCCGAATATTGACCTCCGGACTTTTTCCGTAGAAAAAAATTTTTTAAAGATAACGCAACCGAATCGGCGCGAATTGCGTTATATGAATGGAGACAAAAATTGTCCGACCGCAGTTTCGACAGCATCTATAGTGATTATTCACGCCTTGTCTTCTGGGCGGCATATCGTGTTGTGCCGAACAGGGATACGGCGGAAGATATTACGCAAATTGCTTTCGAACGCGTTCTTTCCAACCTCGGCAGGCTGGCCTGTCTTGACGACGGACAGTTAAAGAGCTGGCTTTATCGCGTGTCCACAAACATCGCGCTTGATCATCTGCGCCGTGCAAAACACGAAACGCCGGTTGATGCGCCGATAAGCGAGGATATCGAAGGTTCAGCCCTCCCGCTCGATGAGGAAGTTGAAAGACGCCGAAAGGCGGCAAAAGTTCGAAGTGCGATCGACAAACTTGACGAAACGAGCCGCAAAGTCATATTGCTCCACTATTACGCCGGTATGACCGTACGCGAAATTTCGAATTGCACGGGCATCAGCGAAGGAACAGTCAAATCGCGGCTTGTGAAGGCAAGGAAGCAACTTGCGGTTATGCTCGGAGAGGAGGCAGCGGATGAAAAAAAACGGAAGAAAAAATGATTATTTCTGTCCGAATACGGTGAATCTCGAAGCAGCGGATCCCGATCATTCCGCCGACACATGCACGGAATTTGACAGTTCCCGCACAATTGACGAGCTTCTTCGTTGGGCTGCAAACGAAAGCACGGCCGAGATCGATTTTGAATCGATTCGTCTGCGCGCCGTTGAGGGCAGCCGGAAGTCCAAAATGCAGCGCATACGCCGAATCCGTGCGTTGACGGCAGCAAGTGCGGCCATTCTTTTGCTCCTGTTTGTTTTTGCACTCACCATCGGAAAAATCAACGATTGTGCCAAAGATCCGCAGGTCAGTGCAGGCCTCACGCCGAATGCATGGGCAACACCCGAACCGTTTTCCGATCCTATGAACCTGCCGTCCGGCTATGACAGTTTTCAAAACGCCGGAACCGTAGCCGATGAGACGATAAAAAACACAAACATGTTCCCTCAGAATCTTCCTTCCGAAATGCAGAAAAAGGTCGATAACGGTTCGCTGCGCATTTCTGCCGAAGGTTTTGATTCAAACGGCAACCGCCTTTATTACGATTGTGAAGTTGTTGACGATGCGCCGTATCAGCTCTCCGTCGGTCAGGTCGGTTCATTTTCCGACGGTGTGGATGTTGTTTACTATTGGCAGATTACAAGCAGCACATGTTTGCGCGTTCGTTTCTTCGGATTCAATCAGGCAACCGCTGAAATGCTCTTCAGCCAGCTTTCCGGACAGATAACGGGCACGAGCGGAAAAACCGCCGGTGTCGTGTCCGCACCTGCTCCGCGGACGCCTTCCGTTATCAGCGCGGACGATTCCGGACCGTCCGATGGCGGTGCGCTGCCTGTCGTCAGTGTTCCTTCCGTCGGCAATTCGCCTGCCGAAACCGCGCCTGTTTATTCTGCTCCCGTCGGAACAGCTCCGACAGTTGACACTCCCTTTGAGCAAATATCGGACTCCGCCTGCGATGCAATCGGGGAAATCCCCGTTGTTACCCTTAACTCCGAGAATTCGGAAATCGGCGGCACATCGGCAAAGGTCGGCGAAGGTTCAGGCTGCGGAAACTCCGACAGGATCGGTTTGTCCTGCCCGGGAAGCAGCAAAGTTGACTGCGGAAACAACGATCCAAGCACAGGCAAAGACATTGCAGACGGCAATGACGGTGCAAAAAACGCAAACGGGACGCAGTTTAACGGTACAAACGCTATATTTGGCAAAGTTTCGGCTGACCGTCCCTGATTTTTGCACAAACGTAGGACAAACCTGCATCCGGACACGGCTTTCATATTTTTTGTTCTCCGAATTGTTTTCGATACTCTTTAATTAACTTAACTCGGAAGGAATCAGCGCGAAATGAGCAAAAGAAAAGGATGTAGAAACATCATAACGGTTGTTAATGTACTGAAAGAGCAGGGTGTTTTAACGATTGATATTCAGGAAGCTTTCCGCCGCGGTAATGTTGACGACCTTATTTTTTCCAACAAAGAGGCGGTGCTTATCAAGCACTCATGCGGAGCTTACATGCTTTGGGCTGCAACTGTTGAGGCCGGGAGGCTTGCCCTTCGTGAAGCTCCCGAAATGCAGGTTTGCGTTGTTCACGGGCAAGCTGCTTTTGAGGCAATTCGCTGCGAACGGAAGGGTTTTTCCGTTGAAAAGCCCTGCAAGCAATTCTGCCGCTACTCCATGCAGCGGCAGAAGGTGAAGTTCCCTTTTCCGATTCGGGAACTGACAGCGGCCGATCTTCCCAAAGTTGCCGCGCACTACAAGCTTGAATCCGAGGAAGAAATAGCTGCAACGATCGAACACGGGCTGATGTTCGGTGCCGAAGTTGACGGAGAGCTTGCCGGTTTCATCGGAATGCACACCGACGGCAGCGTCGGAATGCTCGAAGTATTTAA
>CALAXO010000155.1 GCA_937894955.1 uncultured Clostridia bacterium | reverse complement strand
CTGCAGCAAACGGCGGTTATGCCGTTAAGTTTTGCCGTTTCCTGCCGAAGTGCATCACTTCCGGAACAGAGCAGTCGGCCGTCGTTCGTCAGTCCGACGGTAAAGGCAGGTGCGGCGGCAACAGTCTTGACATCGCGCCAATCATAGCAATAAGCCTGTCCGTTATTGCTGCCGATATATGACATAAGACCGACGGAGGATAGCCCGAACGAAAGTCCGTCTCCTGCCGCGACTGCACCGCACGGTACGGACGGAAGCTCGCTCGGTACGGGAAGAGGTGCGGGAGTTTCAGGCGCCGCCGATGGAGTTTCGGAGCCGGGAACAGCAGAGGGTTCGGGCGGGACAGAGTTCGACGCCTTTTTTAAAGACAGGCAGACGATAAGCGCGGCGGCAAGAAGAGTTGCGCCTGCCGCAATCAATATGCCGCGGCGCCCGACATTTTTTATAAACCCGCATGCGGGGGAACTGTTTCTCCGATTCATGTCTTTTTTTGTATTTTTCATGTAATTTCCTCAGTTTTTAATGGATTCACCCAAACTTAAATTATTCAAAATCGATCCCGAACCGTGCAGGAAGACATCAAAAAAACGAACTGCGCTTTTTTTCGACTGCTGCGGCATAACGCACGGCATCGCGCACGGACTCAAAAGGCGAGTTGGCTGCTGAAAATATCTCGTTGCGTAAAGATGAAAAAAGTTCTGCATCGTTTGCGGCAAAGGCAATTGCTTCTGCGGTGAGTTTTCCGTTGCCGGTAAAATTCCGACCGACAAGGCTGCGTGCCTGCGCTGCGTCGCCGGCAATGAGCCGTTTGAGGTTAAAAACATTGTTCAGATTGATTTCATCACCGTTTGCCGTACGAAAACTCTCCGCATCGGCGGGCGGGATTTCTGCGTTGCGCGGGCAGGCATATTGACAAATTTCACATCCGATAAAAGTTTTCTGCATTGCACGAACGTTGTCCGGATGCTGCGCCGTCTCCATCTGCAGCCGCATACAGCGTTCGGTTGTCAATCCGTTTTCGGATATTGCACCGGTGGGGCACGCTTTCATGCAGAGGGAGCAATTGCCGCATTCGCTTTGCCGAGTGCTCAACGCGGGGAAGACGGTCGGCAATTCGGAAAGTGTTTCGGGTGGAATTTCCGGAACCGCAAACGTAAGAAGAACGACCCGTGTTCCAAATTCGGGCAGTGCAATCAATGAGTTGCGGCATTTAATGCCGATGCCTTCCGCCTCAAGCTGCATTTTGACGGGAATATCGGTTTTTTCAGCGTGAATTCCTGCAGCGGTCAGGGCTTCCGCCAACTTTTTTGCACTGTGATAAGCGCGGTTGGATGCAATGTAATATGCAGGTATGCGCTCGTCAGCCGTAAACGGCGCATAGGGATACACAAGCACTGCAATGCTGTTTGCCCAAGGGTATGCTGCCGGAGCATCGGCAGTAAGATTGAAGCGGTTGAGGCCGAGGTCAAATTTGCGCGGCGTTGTGAAAAACACCTGTAAGAATCCGTAATCAACGGCCGCTGTTCGAAAAACAGTCCGCAAATCGCAGGGCGGAACAGCGTGGTGAGTGGTTGCTGACTGCATACGGTGCGCTCCTTTCTGTTCGATTTAATCCGTTTCGCGGCCGGTTCAATATGCAGACGGATTTCCTCCGCAGCCCGGAAATTGCAGCCGTCAGACGCGCAGACGGGGATAAAGAATATATGTCAATTGTACCATAAGATACCGATATCGGCAAGAGGGAACGGAAAACGAAGAATGAAACAGAAAGCAGCACCTGTTCGAATTGCACAAAATAATATATTTGACAGAAAAAGGCAAAAACGAAGGGAATTTGAGCAAATTCACGATAATACAAATGAAAGAAAAAATAAGGAGAGACAGCCATGGACACGAAAGAAATCAATGCAGCCGTTAAATGCGCAGTGGAAACAACGCAGCAGCCGCCCTCATTTTTCATTCACGGTTCATCCATGTTTGCATTGGAAACCGAGGCGGTTAAAACTGCCGAGACGCTGAAAAACTGCGAAAACATGCTTTTCCGCGGAATCGTTAAGTATTTTTCAATCAAAATGCCCTATTTCTCGGATACGGCAGGCTCGGAAAAATTCCTTGCACGGCTTGACGAGAGCATGAACACAGCGGCGGACTTTTACAGCGAGTTCAAAGGCGCTGTGATAATTGAGCTTTCGGAGGAATGGACAGAGAAGGGCATCAACAATGTGTTTTCCTGCCTGCCGGGCTATATCGGAATGCACAAACATATTTCATATATTGTCATTGTTGAAGCGGAAAAAGAGTTGTCATCGATTGACGATATGAGGAGAGCTTTGAACGGAAGCACTGTCTGGGTCGATATATGCATGAAAACGGCAGAAATAGAGCAGTGTGTAAATCTTTTCTTCAAAACGGCGAAGGAAGTCGGAATGACCGTTTCGGACGCCGCTTCAAAGGAACTTAAAAAAACACTTGAAAATGCCGATGTTTCCGTTTTGCCGCTTGATCAGGTTGTTCGTAGGACTGTGCAGCAAATAAAGTTGAACAAACAAGTCGCAAACTCCGACCTTGTTATTGAGGCGAGTGATTTGGATATAATGCCACAAAAAAGAGCGTGTGAAAGACGCAGCCGCATCGGATTTTCTGCAATGGAATAAGGAGAACACAATATGCTGAGTGATGGATTGAAATATCAGGATTCAAGGATGGCGACTTGCGAAGAGATGAAGCAGGATCTTGCGCCGTTCGCATTGCATGATGCGGCTGCGAAGTCCAAGGGCGGGCCGGTGCTGCTGCGCGACGGCGACATGGTTTATACGGATCCGAGCGATTCACATTCGCTGATCGTCGGGGATACGGGCTCAATGAAGACACTGCGATTTGTGCTTCCGCTCATTTATTCCTGTGCGGCGGCGGATGAATCCATGATAATTGTTGACCCGAAGGGTGAGCTTGCGCGGAAATCCGAAAGCTTTCTTTCCGCAAGGGGTTATAAAACGGTTATCATCAACATGAGGGATCCGCAGCGTTCGCCCGACACATGGAACCCGATGGGGCTTATAGAAAGGGAGTACAAAAGCGGGGAAGAGGGGCAGCAAAAGGCCGTTTTGCAGCTGAACGATATGCTGAACGATATCTTCTTTAGAAAAACCGATGTAAAGGACCCCTACTGGAACGAGTCCGCAGGGCAGCTTGCTCTCGGCATATGCCTGCTGCTTCTTGCATTGGGCGAAAAGCTGAACATGAGTAATCTGTTGAAATGGCGATATGAAAAGCTTGCCGACGGAACGCTTGATAAATGCTTCCGAAGGCTGCCGACGGACGGCGAGATCTACCAAAACCTTGCGGGTTTTTTGGATATGACGGCCGAGAACACAAAGTCCTGCATAAAGTCAACCTTTGATCAGCTTGTGCGCGTGTTCAAATCCGCGCCTGCACTGACTGAGATGCTGAAGGATACATCATTTGATATTGAACGGATCGGAGAGGTAAAATCGGCGGTTTTTGTGGGCATTCCGGATGAAAAAACAACCTTTCATTTTTTGGCGACGCTCTTTATCAACCAGTGTTACACAACCTTGCTTGAAACAGCGGAAAGGCACGGCGGGTCGCTGCCGCGAAGGACGAATATCATCCTTGAGGAGTTTTGCAACCTGCCCGCGCTCAGCGATATCGTTCCGATGATCACGGCGGCAAGGAGCCGCAATATCCGGCTGCACATGGTCATTCAGTCGTACGGACAGCTTGTTGAAAAGTACGGCGAAAACGTGAGCCGCGCCATTCTCGACAACTGCGGAAACATGGTCTATCTTCACACGCGGGAAATGGATTTTTTGACGTATATCAGCAGACTTGCGGGGAACAACGAGTACGGAAGGCCGCTGATTTCAACATCACGCCTGCAAAGGCTGCAAAAAAACGAAACAATTATCTTCCACGGCAGATGCTGCCCGTATCTTGCGGAAGATGTTCCGTTGATTTTTGATTACCCGATAAAATTGGGGACGGAGCTGCGCTATGCGCCGTCAAAACCGAAAAAAGAAAAAAAGCGCAGGCGAATCGGGGACGTATTGAAGCCGCACGACCCGAGCGAAGACCCCGATGTATGGGACTGATCGCAAAAGCGGTGCCGCTGATATTAAAAACATATCAGCAACTGCTGCAGGGAAAAAGCAATGTTTCCCGATAAATAAGGTGTAAGGGAAAAACGAATGCATAAGCGTTTGATGCGCGGGCGGCTGACGCCAAAGTGTGCAGCGCATGAGCGTTTGAAACAATCCCGAACCGAGGGACAGGGTTTCTTCCCGCGGGCGATAAAAATATATCGGGGGAAAAACAAAAAAACCCGATAAAGTAAATGTGAACGAAAGTTCGGAAGCGCATCTTAAGAGTGCAGGACGCATCAATGTTAAGCACTTTTTGGATAAAACAAATTTTTCAGTGGGGGAATGGAAGCACCCCAAGAAAGGAATCATATGGCAAGGAAAGGACAAACTTATTCAACAGCAATTGCGGACAGCATCAACACCTTTCTTAAAGAAGATGACTGGAAATTCGACTTTGACAGCGAGTGCGGCAGGTTCATTTTCAGCCTCGGCCTGAGCTGCAAGCTCAAATCGGTTCGGTACATTGTTGATGTACGCGAGAAAGACTATCTTATCTACGTTTTTTCACCTCTGGGCCCGGATAAAGGCGATGCCGCAACAATGAAGCGCACGGCAGAGTTCCTGACACGAGCGAATTACGGACTTGTTTTCGGCAACTTCGAAATGGACATGCACGACGGCGAAATTCGGTACAAAACCTTCGTTCCGTGCGGCGGAGAAGCCCCTTGCGCCGATGTTATTCGCCGCAGCATATATGTGCCGGCAATGATGCTTGACAGGTACGGCGACGGCTTGCTGAAGGTGCTGTATTCGGA
>CALAXO010000154.1 GCA_937894955.1 uncultured Clostridia bacterium | reverse complement strand
TGCGCGTTTGATGCGAAAAAAAGAGGAAATCGCAGCTGCAAAATGCGCACTTGGAGCTACCGTTCCTCCTACCGAAGCATTGAACCTGCTGCTTGCCTTGCACAATGAAAGTCCCGTTATCACCGGAGTGCGGCTCGGCACGCTCTTAAAACGCAAAAACATCTGCTACACCGATTTGCTTGAACTCTGCCCCGACTTGCCGCCGCTTTCCGATGAAGCACGCGAACAGATTGAGATCGATGCACATTACGGCGGATACATTGAAAAGCAAAATGAGCATATTCGGCGTTTTGAAAATCATGAAAACACGCTGCTGCCGCCTGATTTCGACTATGAAACAATAAACGGTCTTCGCCTTGAAGCGCGCCAGAAACTGACGGCAATGCGCCCGGCAAACCTTGGTCAGGCAAGCCGAATTTCCGGAGTCTCGCCCGCAGATATTGCGGTTCTGATGATAAGGCTGAAACAGAACGGGCAAGACACGGCATATTCCGAAAATAAAACAGCTACGGAGGACAAAAAAGTATGAAACAGCAAGTCGAAACCGACAGCCCGCTTATGAGAAAACTGATTCAGGAGTATATTCCACAGGCAAACGAGCACCGGCAGAATCAGTTTGTTCGTTACTACGAACTCCTTATTGATTACAACAATCGAATGAATTTAACTGCAATTACCGATCCGTTTGGGATTGTTCAGCGCCATTTTGCCGACAGTCTTCTCGGCGAAAATCTGATTCCGAACGGCGCAAAATGCATTGACGTCGGCACAGGTGCGGGTTTTCCCGGTATTCCGCTGCTTATCATGCGCCCCGATATAGAGCTTACCCTGCTTGATTCGCTTAATAAACGCGTTGCTTTTTTAAATGACGTCGCCGCGGAACTGTCCCTCCCCTGCTCCGCCGTTCATGCGCGCGCAGAGGATGCTGCTCAAAGTGTTGAACTGCGTGAAAAATTCGATATGGCACTGACCCGTGCTGTTGCAAATATCGGCGCAATCGCCGAATTAACGCTCCCTTTCTTGAAAAGCGGAGGATACTCGCTTATGTACAAAGGTCCCGGAGCAGTCAAAGAGCTCAAAGCGGCCGATTCCGCACTGAAATGCCTTAACGGAACCGCCGAAATTCAGGAAATCGACACCGAATGGGGCGCACGTTCACTCGTATTGATAAAAAAACACGGAACAATGCCCAAAAAATATCCGCGGCGCCCGGGCGTTGCCGCAAAAAATCCACTCTAAGGTTGTTCACAAAGCGGACATTGATTTATTAGTCAGTTCGTTTCCGGGCGGATTTATCCACAGTTTCACAATTAAATGTGGATAATTCTGCAATTTTACACACAGGAGGGAAATATGCCAGCAAATGTCAATTTCATCATTGGGCGCGCCGGAACGGGAAAAACATATCATATATATTCACATATTGCCTGCAACGAAAAAAAGGCAAAACGTTCTATACTTATCGTCCCTGACAGGGCAACATTTGAAACCGAACGTTCGCTTTCCGAACACATCGGAAGCGGAATTCTTTACACATCCGTCCTGTCGTTTACAACGCTTGCGCAGCGTGTTCTGACCGAAACAGGAAACAGGAAAACCTTTCTGTCCTCACAAGGACGGCAAATGCTCGTTCGCCGCATTGTTGACGAAGCAAGCAGCGAACTCACCGCATTTTCCCGCGTTTCAAAACATAGGGGCTTTTCAAAGGAATGTGATGAAATAATACTTAAATGCAAACGATTTTCAATTACGCCGGATGATTTGTCAGCCGCAGACAATCTTCCTGCACGCTTGCGAGAAAAACTGTCGGACTTCGCCCTGATTTACAGAAAAACAAATGAATATACCGAAGGCAGATATATTGACGGCGAAGATTTGGTGAATTCCCTAACCGAACGGCTCCCCCGCTCCTCCGTAGTCGGAACGGACGTTTTTATTGATGCGCCGGACATGCTGAATTCGCAGATAATCAGCATAATTAAAGTGTTGTTTTCAGTTGCGGCATCTGTCACAATCACATTTCGAATTGACATAACAGGCAGCGCACCCGACAGAAGAATATTCGAGTCGGATTTTGACGCATATCGCAAATTGACAGCAATTGCGGGCGATTTGAAATGCGAAACGGATGTTATTCGAATGCAGGACAAAATGCTGCACCAAAACAGCGCACTTCTTCATCTCGAAAAGAATTTATTTGCTTTCCCTTA
>CALAXO010000153.1 GCA_937894955.1 uncultured Clostridia bacterium | reverse complement strand
ACTCCGCCGGAGTCAAACGCGATAGCCGTGAAAACTCTGGGTGCAAAGAACGAAAGCTCAATCGCAATTGCATAACCCGGGATAAGAAAATACCACAGAGAAATCCCTGTCACAACACGCAGCATTGAAATACCCACTGAAACGGCAACACCGATGGAAAGACTGAGCAGCATGGCGCGCTGTGAAATTGCACCGACAGTTATTTCTTCAACCTGTTTATTCAAAACACGCACCGCAGGCTCCGCCAAAACAACAACGAAGCCAAGCACCATGCCTATCGGTATCAATATCCACGGAACGGCAGTTCCTGCAAGTGCACCGCCCAAAAATGTTCCCGCGGGCATGAAACCTACGTTTACGCCCGTCAGGAAAAGTACAAGGCCGATGAATGTATAAACAAGACCTGCTCCGAGCCTTATCAGCATTTTTTTCGGCAAATGCAAGAAAACAAACTGAAAAATTCCGAACAGCAGCACTATAGGCAGCAATGCAAGCGCAACTTCCTTTATATAGCCGGGCAATCCTCGACCGAATGCCGCAGCCACCGCGCCGAAATCACCGTATTCGGGCAGGGCGGAAACTCCGCTCGAAACCTCATTTACGCCCATTGCAAGCCCGAGTATAAGCATGGCAAGAATCGGGCCGATCGAACAGAGTGCGACCATTCCGAAACTGTTATCCTGCGCATTCTTTCCGCCGCGCACAGCTGCAAAACCTATGCCGAGAGCCATGAAGAACGGCACGGTAATCGGCCCGGTCGTAACGCCGCCGGAATCGAAAGCAACAGGGATAAACGTGCCGTTATCAATTGCCATTGTGCCGGCAACAGCAAAAACAAGCACATAGAGTGCAAGCAAAATCTGTGTAAGCTGAATTTTTTTGATTATTCTCACAAGTGCAAGCACAAGGAACGAGCCGACACCTGTCGCGACTGTAAGAATGACCGTCCATCGATTAAGCGTTTCAAACTGATCCGCAAGAACCTGCAG
The DNA here is from genome assembly GCA_937894955.1 of uncultured Clostridia bacterium. GTDB lineage: Bacteria > Bacillota > Clostridia > Christensenellales > CAG-138 > PeH17. The sequence continues at coordinate 4,209 of CALAXO010000153.1, read as the reverse complement.
ATCCGGTTCGGCAACAGTTATAAGTGCGCCGATCATGAACACCGCAGGAATAAGCACAAGATAGTGCTTTGACTTTATAATATGTGCGCCGATACGTTCGCCCATCGGCATCATAGCAATATCCGCACCAAGCGAAAAAAGCCCCATACCCAAAACAAGCATCACTGCACCGATAAGAAACGCAGCGAGCATATTTGTCGGCATCGGGGTGATAATCTGAAGCAAAAGTACGATAAGCGTTACCGGAATAACCGACGCGACCGCTTCCTTCAGTTTTTCGGACAGTTGTTTTCGCATAGTCTCTCCGTTCATTCATCATCGAGTTCATTGTACCATTTTTCGATACGGTATACAACCCCCCAAAGCCTAAATTTCGTGAAAGACATCTGAAAAAGCTGTCAGTTTTTCTTAATTCTCCGTGTTTTCGGCATCATTCAAAAATTCACTTCGAACAAACTTTGCAACATCGGGTTTGTTTGTTATCACAGAATCAACGTCAAGCATGAACATCGCCCGGATATACTCCGGTTCATCCACCGTCCACGTGTTAACAGCAATACCGTTTTTTCTGCATTTCAAAATCATGTCTGGTGTGTTTACAATGCAGGGAAAGAACGGATGCAGTGCATCCGCATTTGCCGTCATTGCCGCGTTCCACGGATCGATCAGCATTGTCGAATACAAAAGGCCGGCTTTAGACTGCGGCGAAATTCGCTTAAGTTCCTGCATCGCATAATGATTGAAAGACGAGTACAGCACCCTGCCGCTCATCCCGTATTTCACTTCCGTTTCAAGTGCCTTTTCAAGAATTCCCGGATAGAGGAAGACGCTGTTTTTAACCTCAACATTCACAAGAAGTTCTGTATCGGCAAGCAGCTCATAAACTTCACCAAGGGTCGGAATTTTAAGATTGCAGAACCCCGAATTCGCCATTGTTTTTGAAGCATCGAGCTTTTTCAGTTCCGTAAGAGTAAAATCTTTCACAAAACCGTGACCGTTAGTTGTTCTGTCAAGCATTTCATCATGTATCACAACCAATCGACCGTCACGGCTCAGATGAATATCCAGTTCCACCCCGTCCGCGCCGATATCAATTGCTTTTTTAAACGCAGGCAGTGTATTTTCCGGCGCATATGCGCTTGCGCCTCTGTGAGCGAAAATCTTTTTGAGCATAACTGTCTCCTTTTCGGGAACAATTCAATACATGAGATGTTCCGAGTTAATTACAGCCTTTATAACAAGCGGAATAGGTTATGTTGTCATAGAGCTTGTTTCCGCGGCAGATCCGATTTTTCAACGACACCGGCCGGCGACTTTTGTTTTATGCTGCTGCACTCGCTGTTTGTTTTGCGTCCCATGCCGCTTGCCGCAAAATGTGTTACAAGTACAGTTTTGGTAACGGCAGTCAAGTTTTTGTTCGGGTGGGTCGTCAGCATTCTGCTCGGTCGTTTCGCATGGAATTATTTCAATACGAAGTTCAACTTTTACGGGCAAGTCTGCCTTCGCTGTTCTATTCCTGTTTTTTGGGTGCTGACAGCAACCGTTTCGCTGTTGAGCAAATTGCTGCATCAAGCTGCATGTCACTTTTTGTTGCAGCGATATTGCAGGCAATCTGCGTTTCCGAAAAAGTAAAAGCATATGTTTTTTCAAAAACGCAGATTAAATCTTAGCCCGATTTCTCTTAAAATCGAGAACGCATCCGGCCGAGCCCAAAAAATGCTTCGCTCGGCCGAATTGCGGCACAGCTTGCCGGCAAATGCAGCTGTCAGCAGCTAAAACGTTTCTCTGTTTTATTTAATCTCATCACGGAGCATGGGCATACTCATGCAACGGGGACCTCCCCTGCCGCGGCTCAGCTCGCCGCCGGGAATAGGACTGACTTTCACTCCCGCTTTATCTATAAGCTCGTTTGTGATGATGTTGCGGTCATATGTTATAATGCTGCCCGGAGCCATGGCCAGAGAATTTGAACCCATGTTCCAGTGTTCTCGCCTGTATTGGATGGGATCCCCGCCACCCATTTCAACAAATGTAACTTTGTCAATCCCGAGGGCGCGCTCAAGAATCTTTGCTGTTCCGTCAGTCGTGCAGGAAACATTGATTCCGCCGTTCGCAGCCGGAGTCAGTTCATAAATATCAAACCATTTATGCACAATGCACGGATGTGCGAGGAATTTATCGTAATCAATATGCGTCATAAGCACGTCAAGATGCATATATGTGCGTGAGCTTGGATTCTTAAAGAGCAGCACACGCTCATAGCCGCGCTTAAACAGTGTCAGCGCAAGGCGTTCAACAGCGGCGACACTTGTTCTTTCTCCGCTGCCTATTGCAATGCATTTGTCGGAAAGGGACAGAACGTCTCCGCCTTCAATGCCGCAGCCGCAGTTGAAATCATAAAGCATGTCCACCGTGCCTTTTCCGAAATACTCACTGTATTTATGAATATAACGAACGAAGAGAGTTTCGCGCATGCGCGCAGGCATGCTCATTGCGGAAATCGCCATGCCCGTGCCGAGGCAGAAACTGATATCGCGGGTGAAATAGAGATTGGGCAGAGGATCCGTAAGGAAGGGATAATCCTCCTTAATATAATACTGAATAGGTTTATCTGTCACTCCGCTGAGATCAGCTCTTGTGATACCTTTCGCAACTGCATCGAAAAGCTTATCGTAAGGTACGGATTCAAGATATTCCGTGACCGCTTTTGAAAGGCTGAGTCCACGTACCCCGAGTTCAACGAAGTCTTTTATGAATGCCTTACGCACAGCATCATCTTTAACAACTTCCTTGAACATATCCTCGATATAAACGACATCCACGCCGTTAGCGCGAAGTATGCCTGCAAAAACATCGTGCTCCTCACCTGCACGGCGAACATCCGGCGTGTCCTCCGCAAGCATGCGTTCAAGATAGTCCGGCATGAGATTCTGAAGCTCGATTCCGGGTCGGTGAAGCATAACACGTCGGAGCCTGCCGATTTCAGATTTAACGTTAATAAATTCGCTCATTTCTATTCCTCCGGATGCGGAAACGGTTCCCACGCCAAACGAGATTTCTGCATAAAATGCAGCCCGGGCAGCGCAAACATTCAAAGCATGCTGCCGAAACTCCCGCCCAAACACAGGAAGCACCCGCGTTTTTCAATTTATTTTGCACGCTCATTATATCATAATGCGACGGAAAATGTAAACAGGTTTCGCCCCAAAGAATTGCATCCATATGGTTAAAGTTGCTTTTCAACCTGACTCAAACGCTTCAAAATGCAAAGACTCCTCATATTCATCGACATATGATTTGTTCATGATTTTTCCCGCTCGCACTCGAATATGTAAAGTTTCTTTCCCCTGATTAAAAATTCAAAAGGTTTTTCTCCGTTTTTTGATTTAATGCCATGGCTGTTCGCAAATCTCCATAAACTTCATGAACAATTCTATTGGAAGGACGCCTTTTTTCAAAAGCTCCGGATTCGAGTATACATCCAGTTCATGCAAGTTATGTTCATGATACATTTGCTGCATTCTATTTTCAAAATTCTTTCCGTTTTCGCCCCAACGTTCGGCTCTGATATTCTTTTTTGAAAACGGAACAAACTCCTGTTTCGGCGGAACGGCATCGGCAAAATTGCCGACGTAAATCAGAGACTTTGGAATGACCCTCTTGCAGGTTGACAGCAGTGTTACTCTGTATTTGGGCAAAACACCATACTCATTTACTTCGAATTTAACTTTTGATCTTTCCGCTATTAATTCTTTATCATTTACTCCTTCCAGTGGATAAAACCGATTTTCATAACGCGTAAACCCGATTTGAATGTATTCACATTCGTCATATTCTTTAACGTTTTTCGGCAAAGCGTCACCGTTCGAAAGCTTAACGTGTACGATCGGAACTGTTTGCCATGGCTGCCATTTATCCGTGTCTACTGTGCGGATCAGCAGGTACTGCGCCTTTGAATCGAATAAGGGCTGCATCTCTTCACTGATTTTCAAAGCGTAAACATCGCCTATTTCCCATCCGCAATAATAGTCCTTGGGCTGTCTGTAAACCGTCCTTTTTCGCTGCGGGGAAAGCAAAGCTTCCTCCAAATCTGCCAATGCCTTTTTTCTGTGGCGATACGTTGTTTCTGTTTCACCTTTCCAAAGTTCAAGTTCGCTTCCGTCTTGTATGCAGCTTAATGCCCGCTCCTTGACCATTGGGTCAAGCCGT
>CALAXO010000152.1 GCA_937894955.1 uncultured Clostridia bacterium | reverse complement strand
GGCGGTGTTATCACTGCTTCCGAAGGGAACTTTGCTGCATATTCGACAGTTTGGCTGCTGGAAGCCGCCGCATACTGCGCCGTGAATTGTTATGCGCTCATCAGCGGTTATGTCGGTTATTCGGACAGGCCGAAGCCTCTGCGTCTTGCCCGCTGCATTGAACTTTGGCTTCAGGTTGTTTTTTATTCGGTGATAATAACAACGGTTTATTGCATTGCGGGCGTCGGTTCCGTCGGCGTTTCGGATTTTGCGGACGCATTTCTGCCCGTGACTTCAAAACAGTATTGGTATTTCACGGCATATATCGGCATGTTTTTCTTCATTCCGCTGCTGAATGCGCTTGTTCGCAGGCTGAATCGCCGCGCACTTGTTTCGCTCTGCATTATGCTCATTGCGGTTTTCAGTTTGTATGATACATTTGCTTCCTTTTGGAAAAAAGATCCCCTTGCGCTTGTCGGGGGGCACTCCCCGCTTTGGCTCGGTGTGCTGTATATCTTCGGTGCGGCAATGAAGAAACTACGCATTCCCGAAAGCATACCGTCGAAGAAAGCGCTCTTGGTTTACTTCTCTGCTGCCGTGTTCACCGCCCTTTTTAAAATTACAGGCGACAGGCTGCTTTGTTTCATTCCCGGAAGTCTTTTCGTGCGGGACACCTCCCCGACGGTGCTGCTCTGCGCCGCTGCGCTGTCAGTCGCTTTTGCCCGTTTTAAGCCCGGCCGCAAGCTCATCGAATTTGCCGTTTTGTTTGCACCCGCCGCATTCGGCGTTTACCTGCTGCATGTTTCGCCGCTCGTGTTCGAACACGTTATCGGCAATCGTTTTGCCTTTATCGGGCGGCTTCCGTTCCCGCTGATTCCGTTCGCCGTGCTTGCCTCGGCAGGAGTTATCTTGGTTGTCGGACTTGCGGCGGACAAAGTGCGCATATTGCTTTTTAAAGCCTTGGGGATTCCGAAGCTGTGCCAAAAAGCCGAAAAAACCATACGCAGGCTGTGGATGCATGTTGTTGATGCTGCCGCAAAGTGGGAATAATCAAACAGCGGCTTTATTGATTTTACGCGCAGCAAGAAATGTGATTTTCGCGTTTTTCGATGTGTTTCGTTATTTTGACTGTACAGCAAGCGGCTGCCCGCAACGGGCAGCCGCTTGCCTTATCAGGGAAAAGTTACCTGCGATAAACAGGCAAACTACCTGAGATTATTCAATAATGTTGGAAACAACGCCGGAAGCAACGGTTCTGCCGCCTTCACGGATAGCGAAGCGGAGACCTGCATCCATTGCGATGGGAGTGATGAGTTCGATTTCCATGCGAATGTTGTCGCCGGGCATAACCATTTCAACACCCTCGGGGAGCTTGATGACGCCGGTAACGTCGGTGGTCCTGAAGTAGAACTGGGGACGATAGCCGGAGAAGAAGGGAGTATGACGGCCGCCTTCTTCCTTGGTCAGAACGTAAACCTCAGAATTGAAGTGAGTGTGGGGATGGATGGAACCGGGCTTTGCCAGAACCTGACCGCGCTCAACCTCGGACCTCTGGATACCGCGGAGAAGAGCACCGATGTTGTCGCCTGCGATCGCCTGATCGAGGAGCTTACGGAACATTTCAACGCCGGTAACAACGGTCTGCTTGGTTTCACGGAGACCGACGATCTGAACGGGATCGTTTACCTTTACAACACCGCGCTCAACACGACCGGTTGCAACGGTGCCGCGGCCGGTGATGGTGAATACGTCTTCAACGGGCATAAGGAAGGGCTTGTCGGAAGCACGCTCGGGCTCGGGAATGTACTGGTCAACAGCATCCATAAGCTCGAAGATGCACTGGCACTCGGGGGTTTCCTTTGCGATCTTGCCTGCGGTGAGTGCTTCGAGAGCGCGGAGAGCGGAACCCTTAATGATGGGGATCTCGTCGCCGGGGAAGTCGTAGCTGGAGAGCAGCTCACGGATTTCCATTTCAACAAGCTCAAGGAGCTCTTCGTCGTCAACCTGGTCAACCTTGTTCATGAAAACAACGATGTAGGGAACGCCGACCTGACGAGCGAGCAGGATGTGCTCACGGGTCTGGGGCATGGGGCCGTCTGCTGCGGAAACAACGAGGATTGCACCGTCCATCTGTGCTGCGCCGGTGATCATGTTCTTAACATAGTCAGCGTGGCCGGGGC
>CALAXO010000151.1 GCA_937894955.1 uncultured Clostridia bacterium | reverse complement strand
CCTTCCGAGCTTCAGCAATTCCGCCGGCGGCGAAATCGTGTCCGCTTCAGTCAGCCTGCAGGGCATAAACGCACCCGGCGAATACGAATGTGACGTTATAGCTTCCACCACCATCGGCACGGTTTATTCGGTTGAACCGCGAACGGTCAAAATCACTGTTGACGAGCTTGTTACGCGTACCATCCCCATCACATGCGCCGTGACGGGCGACCTGCCCGCCGGGTATTGGAACGGAGATGTTCAGCTTGCGGCAACAAACATCGACATCACGGGGCCGCGCAGCTCAATCAGCAGTATTGTCCGCGCAAATTGTGTGCTCAATCTTGACGGACGCACCGAAAGCGTGAACGAAGCGTTTGAGCTGACTCTCATTGATTCAATCGGACAAATTGCGGCGGATTCCTCCATTGTCGGCACGCTCCCGTCCGTTATCGTTCGCATGGATATCAAGCCCCAATACGATATTGTTTTGCAAACGCTCATTGAAACCACAGGCAAAGACGATAACTACGAAGCAAGCTATACAGTCAAACCATCCGTGCTCAGCATCGTTGCTTCTCAGGACGTTATCGACAAAATCAAGCTTGCACTTGAATCCGTTGACAGAACGACTATTTACGTTGATCCGATTGATATAAGCGATATGCAGCCCGGCGAAACGCGGTTGTTCGAGCGAAGCGTTCTCGGACTGCCCTCCAACATCCAGCTGCTTACGGAAAACAATTTCACGGTTTCCGTTCAGCTTGAAGAGGCAACGATCAGCCGCACTTTCAGCGATATCGAACTCAGCCGCATCGTCGGTGAAGATCACACCCGCTTTATCTACAACTACGACAGCCGCAGCTGCAGCGTTATCATCAGCGGCAAATCCGGCTTTGTCAACAGCCTTTCGGCGGCGGATCTTCTTCTTACGCTCAATGTCAGCGGCTGCAGTGAAGGAACGCACACACTTGTTCCGACGCTTGAGCTTGCGAACCATTCGGATTTGCTTTCGGATGCAAAAATACAATGCGATGTCGGCACAATTATCTGTGTGATTTCAAATGCGCCGAGCGACTGATCCGTTGTTTGCCGCTCAAAACCGGCAAATTATCCCAACACAGCCCAACACAACCAAATTAATTCGGAAAGTTCCGAAAGCTTAATCGGAACTTTCTCGGATAAGAACAAGAATAGGAAAAATTTTTTATGCGACTTGCTGCAACAAACCTCAGCCTGCCTTTCAATGCGGACGAATCCGCACTCATGATGCTGCTAGCATCCGAACTCCGCGTCAAACAGGAGGATATTCAATCCCTGCGCATCACAAGGCATTCCCTTGACGCAAGGGATAAAGCCGACATCAGGAGCATTTACTCCGTAAGCTTTGAACTTTCCACCGAAAACGCCAAGCGTGTCGCCCTTTTGGGTCTTAAAAACGTTGGCAAGCTTCCCGAACGTTCCGAACGTGAACCGGAGCAGGGTACTGTTCCGCAGGATGCGCCCGCTGTTGTTGTCGGACTCGGCCCTGCCGGGCTTTTTGCAGCGCATGAACTTGCAAAACGCGGTTACAATGTCATTGTTATCGAACGCGGAAAACCCATTGCGGAGCGCAAGGCGGATGTTGAAACATTCTTCTCCCAAGGGCTGCTGAACACAAACAGCAATGTTATGTTCGGTGAAGGCGGTGCAGGCACTTTTTCGGACGGCAAACTCACAACCCGAATCAAAGACTCGCGCGCGGAGGATGTTATTGACACGCTGGTTAACTTCGGGGCGGATACCAATATTGCCGTTGAAGCCAAGCCGCATATCGGCACCGATGTGCTTTCGCATGTTGTTGCCGACATGCGAAAAGCTCTTCAAAGCATGGGAGTTAAAATACGCTTCAACTCCTGCATGACGGATTTTGAAACACGCGGCGGACGCATTGTTTCGGTAACGGTTAACGGAAAAGAGAAGCTGCCGTGCTGCGCTGCCGTGCTTGCAATCGGACAGGCAGCCCGCGACACATACCGCCTTCTCGTTTCAAAAGGAATCGAGCTTGTTCCGAAGCCTTTTGCCGTCGGCGTTCGCATTGAGCATCCGCAGGATTTCATTAATCGTTCGCAATTCGGACGGTTTGCGGGACATCCCCGTCTCGGCGCAGCCGAATACAGATTAACGGGCAGGAGCGGCAGCCGCGGCGTGTACACCTTCTGCATGTGCCCCGGCGGCGTTGTTGTTGCATCCTCTTCTGCAGAAAATCAGGTTGTTACAAACGGCATGAGCTATCATCCCCGCAGCGGACGCAATGCGAATTCCGCCGTTATCGTGCAGGTGAATCCCTCTGATTTTGCAAGCGCAGACCCGCTCAGCGGCGTTATTTTCCAGGAAAAGCTTGAAAATGCCGCCTTCCGCCTCGGCGGCGGGGATTATTCCGCACCTGCAATGCGCGTGGGTGACTTTTTGAACAGGAAAAAACCCGAGCATTTCGGTTCCGTTGCGCCGACTTACAGGCCGAATGCCGTTCCGAGAGATATTCGCAAATGCATGCCTCCGGCTATTTCAAACGGCATTGAGGACGGAATCCGCACATTTGCACGGCAGATACATAATTTTGATATGTATGATGCCGTACTGACCGCAATTGAGAGCCGTTCAAGCTCCCCTGTTCGCATTGCAAGGGACGAGAACGGCGAAGCGACCCGACTTAAGGGTCTTTACCCTGTCGGCGAAGGTGCGGGTTACGCCGGCGGAATCGTAAGCGCGGCGGTTGACGGAATGCGTGCCGCCGAACGGATTATTTCCCGTTTTAAACCCATGCGCGGCTGAAACGGCGGGCAAAGTGTCCGCTGAAACA
>CALAXO010000150.1 GCA_937894955.1 uncultured Clostridia bacterium | reverse complement strand
ACTGACGGTTCTTGCAGGGCATGATGCAACCGGTCCCGCAATCGCTGCTGCATTCCCCGACAAGGGTGCTGTTATCTACGACAGCCACGGCATCGCAAGCGGTACTTCCTCCTATCTCTGCCTCACCACCAACCAGGGCATTACCAATGAGGATTATTCAAACGGTTGGGCAGTTCGCTCCGGCAACGAAGCGTTCATTGACGGCAGATATATCGAGAACCATATCACAAGCGCACTTGATAATCCGTTCGTTTGGATGGCTATCTGCGAGGGCATGAAGCTCAGCGGACGCGGCACTACCGGTGCAGCACTCCTCCGTGCAGGCTGCGGTGCGGTTTACGGCTATTCTCAGAGTGTTACCTTCGTCGGAGACTACAAGTTCGAAGAGACTTTCTGGAATGTTATGAAAGATGAAGGAACTATTGCCGAAGCATACGCAACAATGGTTAACGTATGGGGTCCCGTTGATCCTCACGGTGATGCATGGCCCATCGTCATGAGCCCTGTTGATGAGTTCCCCGCAAATCCCGACCAGGCACAGACGGTTTACTGCGACTGGATCCTTTTCGGCGAATCCGAAGAACCTATTGCACTTGAGGGCTACACCATCAGCGCAAGCGAGGCAAATATTGCGGTTGGTGAAACAGTTGCCGTCAAATTCAACCGCGAGCCCGAAGATGCAAACCTCTATGACATCATCTGGACTTCTTCCGATGAGAATGTTGCTGTCGTTGACGGAAACAAGCGCAAGGTAAAGATTACCGGCAGCGGCAACGGCACCGCAACCGTGACCGGCACGGTCATGGTTAACGGCAGTGTTTACGGTACAGCTGTTATCGCCGTCAGTGTTACCGGTGACGAGGCTCTTGCGGCAGCACTCAACGTTGAAGGCGGAAATCTCTGGTTCGGCACTTCAACCGAGTATCCCTTCACTGCTGTTGATGACGGAACAAGGGTTTTCTCACGTTCCGGCAACAAACGCGTTGTTAACAGCCAGTCCCAGCTCATGCTGACCATGACGATGCAGAGTGGTGACACGATGGCATTTGACTACATTTGCAGCAGCCAGGCCGATCACGATTTCTTCAACTTCTATGTCAACAAGCAGGTTGAACTCCGCAAGTCCGGTGTTACCGAGCCCGATTGGCAGCGTTACACCTTCACCGCTCCCGAGGATGGCGTGTACTACTTCGTTTGGGAATACACGAAGGACTCCGGCGGAAGCCAGGGCGAGGACTGCGTTTGCGTTGATAACGTTGTTTTCACCGGCACGACTCCCCCCACTCCCGAACCCACTCTCGAGCCCACCCCGGAACCCACATCCGAGCCCACTCCCGAACCTCCTGTTGAGGAACATGACGGCGATATCAACGGCGACGGAAATACCAACACTGCGGACGCTGTTTTCGCAATGCGTTATGCACTCGGTCTCATTGAACTGACCGAAACTCAGCTCATTCACGGCGACGTGAACGAAGACGGCGTTGTGAACATTGCAGATGCAATCGGCATTATGCGTATCGCAATGGCTCTCAACTGATTTGAAGCTCAGACAACATAAGCACCGCGGCGGAGTTGAATTATTCAAAACCTGAAGTTGGATTTTCGCCGCAATAAAGCAAAACGGGTCGTTGGATGCAGCGATCCGTTTTTGTAATTAACATTCGCAGGGAGAATAACATAAACGCCTGCAAACGAAATTGAATGCGCAAATTTCGGTAAAACTCATATTATTCGTGTTCCGCACCGGGCGGTTTTGTGGTACAATTGCAATGATATATAACGATTTTTCTTGATGTTTTTTCGGGTGCCGCTTCCGCATACAACATCAATTCGAAAAGTTGTGGCTTGATTTTCAACTCTGTATTTATTTAATTTTGCGAAGATGAGATGTAATGCCGAAACACGGGTTTGGAATTATGGCGAAAGCTCCTCGGCACGGCGAAAGATATGGCAAATGCGAACCGAGGAAATATGCCTGCATTTCTGTTTATGATGTTTGCTTGGACAGCACAGCCAAAAGGCTTGCATCCTTCTGTTCACAGAAAGCAAGCCTTTTGACTGCTTTATTTAATTCTTTTGTCTAACTTTTGGGGTTCAGATCACCTCTTTTCGGGGCTTTTTAATACAGTCGAAGAAAGGTTAAATTATTTACCTGAAATCATAAGCTTTTCAACAAGGAGACTCGGAGAACCGACTCTGCCGCCGCCGGGGAAGCCGAAACGCAGGTCACTGCCTGCGGCAATAACGGAATTCATAAGCGAGAGGAAATTGCCGGCGCAGGTAATCTGGTCAACGGAACGGATGACACTGCCCTGTTCAACAAGCAGTCCTTTTGCAATCAACGAAAAATCGCCGCTGACGGGATCAAGCCCGCTGTGGAGGCCGCCGAGTTCGGTAACAACAATCCCGCTGTCAAGTTCGGAAACAAGCGTATCAAAGCTCTTTTCGCCTTTTGCAATGAAAAAGTTGCTGGGAGAAACTCCGACCGGAGAGGCGACACCGGCGCGCCCGGCGTTGGAGGTGGAGGCAACGCCCGCCTTTCGTGCGGTTTTAAGATTGTGAAGAAAGCTCTTAAGCATGCCGTCTTCAACAACAACAGTTTTTACGGAAG
>CALAXO010000149.1 GCA_937894955.1 uncultured Clostridia bacterium | reverse complement strand
CAAAGCATACATGAAGTCCCTTGAACAGTCCGAGCTTGAGTCCATGATGATGGAAATGCTTAAGGAAAATATCTATTCCAAAGTTCAATTTGACGCATCCGCTTTTGAAAAATACATCAGCGAGAACACCCTCACCCAGAGGGAGAGCTACGGCAAGGATGTTTCCGCGTTCATGACCGCCTACAACTCCTACATCAGCGGTTCCGGCATGATCCCCCTCTACACTCCCAACGACATGTTCACCGTTAAGCACCTGCTCGTTCAGTATGACAACTCCGACGAAGTCAGCGATACCGTTGAAGGCGTTTTCACCGATGAACAGAACAAAAAGCTTGACGAAATCCGCAAGGCACTTGAGAGCGGCATCTCCCTCGACGAATTTGTTGACAAATATGTCACCAACGGCGATTACCAGAGCGACACCGTATTCGTGTCCGCAACGCCCGACCCCTCGGCAACTCCCAACCCCGATGCAACTCCCGAGCCCACTGCCGATCCCGATTCCCCCGGCGGCTACAAAGAGCACGGCTACATCATGAACGAAGACCTGCTCAGCAAATATTTCGACGGTTTCGGTGCAGCAGCCTGCCTGCTTTTCTACGGCGATGATTGGAAGATTCCCGTTGAGTCCGCATCCCCCGCACCCGATGCAACCGATGCTCCCGCAACGGATGCTCCCGCAACGGATGTTCCCGCAACCGATGCTCCCGCAACCACCGATGTTGCTTCAACGGACGCTCCCGCAACCACTGATGTTGCTTCCACCGATGCTCCCGCAACGGATGCTCCCGCCACCGATAAACCCGCCGACGACGAGACCGACCCCGTCAAGAAGTACGGCATCAAGATATACACCACCACCGACGGTCAGAAGATCGCAGAAGTCACCACAAAGACTTCCGGCGGCGGCGTACACTTCATCTTCATCAACGAAAGACTTGATGCAGGCGATACCGTTATCAAAGCTGAGAACGATGATGCAGCTTACAGGAACGCCAAGAAGTTCTACACCGAAAAAATGGAGCAGGAGCACTACTCCGATTGTTTCAACGAGTGGAAGAACAACACAAAGATTCGCATGAACGATAAGTATATCGACACTTATGCAAAGCAGTTCCTCGGCATTGCCTGATAGGTATTTCGAAAAGAGCTGAATAAGCTAAGCAATATCCGAACAATAACCCCCGAGAAATCCGTCAGCAGATTTCTCGGGGGTTTGATGTATCTATCTTAAATCACGCAATCACGTTTATAAGACTTTCCAGCAGCAGACAGCAGCCGTGGTTCGATTCAAATGCAATCAAAGAGCATTCCGCGAAACAGAGTGATTTTTCATTTTTCAAAAAGCTTACTCTCAGTCGTATATTCATTCCTCCGCAGGCATCAGCTGCGCCGTCGTTCCGTGCGCTTTCGACTATGCGCTCCGTTTCCTCTGCATCCGTTTTTTCAACCGAAACCACGGTGTACTCCACCTGTTCGGGATAAAAGTCGGCCGCCCCGTCACCGCAAAGCTTAACGGCTATTCTGTGCAGCAGCAGCGCGCGAATCGATTCGCCGAGTTTTGATACGCCTGATGTCGGAACAAGCTTACCGCAGCCTTCCCGCAGTGCAGACAGGTGAGCAGGGTGCAGCATTTTTTCTAAATTGACCGTTTCACCCGTATTCAAAAAACTCTGCAATGCTTCCACAACGCGAGCTGCATCTTCTTCACCGGGCTCTCCGCTCATGGAAGCCGGGATGTTCGGCTGTTCGCAGCTTTCATCAGAATGCGAAGATTTTTCATCATAAAACACGGACAGCAGCTCATCAACCGAAAACGGCTCCGACGACGGAAACGGCATTATCGCCGCCGCAGTTCCCGCAAGCACAATGAAAACCATGCACAAAAGCATGAATGCCGGAATCGGAAGCATTACCCTCATGTTCCGATGCATTCTGTCGCTTTTCATGCTCCGCTCCTTATCCTGCTCCGCCATGACAATCCCTCCGCTCAGCCCTTCTTTCATGTTTAGTCTTCCCGCGCAGCATATCGGTATTCTTCCGAATGCATATATTCATCTGGTATTCAAAAAAGCCCTGCACAATTGAAGCAAGGCTTTTGGGATCCGTTATTCAAAATCAAATATCAGTCTACGATTCCATCGTCGAAGCTTTCCGAATCACCGTAGGACGTGTAATTCGTTCTGCCGCGATGTTTGGGCTTTGAGTACGTTTTCGGCACTTTATTCACGCAGTGAATCAGTGAGAACTCTCGCTTTGCAATATCCATTATTCCGCGATTCAGGCAGCTTACGCCGTTCAAATAACGAAGCAGGCGAATCCCGAAAATTCTGAAAACGAGTGCGGCCGCAAGCGCAATGTACGGGTGCGCAGTAAGCTTGACAGAGGCGGAGATTTGCAGCTCATTCTGCGCACCAAACGCTGCAACGGCAGCGCCGAGTTTTGCATTGCCGATAAGCACCGCAATCATCAGCACCGGCAATCCGATAATGTACATCGTGCTGCCGACACGCGCAAAATAGTAGCGCAGTTTTCCCCTTGAAAACAAACCTATAATCCCGAACAGCAGGAAATGAATTCCGCAGAGCATAAAATAGCTTGCAGCTGCAAGCAAAATGCCCTCCGCTGCCGTGATCAAATCCGCATATTGATTCATATCCGTGCCGAAAGTTCCGGCAAGTCTTGACACCATGCCGCAATAATATGAGAACTGCGGTTTAAGCTGAAGAATTGTCAGCCTGTCGTCAACAACATTTGCCGAAACATATTTCACATTCAAATGAAACCACGGCATCGCAAGGCTCAAAATCAACAGCAATGCGAACACAGCGCAAAGCGGTTTGCTGAAATTGAATTTGCAGCGTTTTTTTCCGGAAACCTGAGCCGCTTCACCGCTGAAGCTGTCATCAACAACGGTTCCCGTGCTGTGTGAATCCCTCACGAGTTTTCTTCCGCAAAGCGGGCAGTACTCGCCGGACTCAACCTCAATTTTGCAATCAGGACAATACATTTTTTCCTCCAATCATTATTTACCCGAGATTTTTTCGGGCTTTAGTATGTAATTTTTATGCCGTCCGCACTGAAAACAATGTTTATTGTGCCAAGCTCGTCCGTACGGTAAATCTCAGCACCAACCTGCTTCAGTTTTTGAATTGTATCATAGTCGGGATGTCCGTAGCTGTTGCCTTTTCCGACGGAAATTATTGCGTATTTCGGGCTGACAGCCTCCAAAAAACCGAGAGATGAGCTTGTCGTTGAACCGTGATGCGGCACTTTCAAAACATCGGCATCGAACAAATATTTCTCATTGTTCAGCATTGCAGCCTGTTCGGAACGCACGGTTGCATCTCCGGTGAAAATCATCGAGCGGTTTGCGTATTCCACGCGTATGATAAGGCTCCATTCATTCCAATCCGTCTTTGAATACTCATCAATTTCCGGTACGGGCGAAAGAACAGTCACCTTGCAGTCGCTGTCCCAATCAATAACATCTCCCGCCCATACATAACTGCATGGAATGTCTTTTTCTTCAAGCACGGCGTTGATTCGTTTTTGAATCCTCGTTTCAAGTCCAGCTTCGGACATCACATATTTTCCGACATCAAAGGCATCGAGCAGATACGGCATTGAACCGACATGATCCGAATGGGTGTGTGAGCCGATAACAACATCAAGCTGCCGAACACCCTTTTCGCGGATAAACTGCTCAATCTGCTTTGAGTTTGAGGATTCGCCGGAATCAATCAGCATCGTTTTGCCGTTCGGCGAAATAACGAAGAATGAATCGCCCTGACCGACGTCAAGCGCGAATATCTGCATTTCGCCGTCAAAATTTCCTGTGGAATTACCCATTCCGGCATATAAACCGTATGCGGCAGCAAGCACGGCAATGATAATGCCGATGATACGCAAACCGATGGGTAAGGACCCTTTTTTATTTCTTTGCTTTTTCATGCTATCAATTATACAGTAATTTGAGCGAAAGTTGCAATATATTTGTTGTTTTCGACAAAGAATTAACGGTTATGCCTGTCTGCCGCCGTGAGCTTGACGTCCTGTGTGTTGGCTTTAAATGCGAATTTGTATCTGCGGATGTTTTTTGCAAAAAATTGCGGTAAAACGCAGGATTTAATCCTCTTACGCATCCAGATACGGCTTTATGCCGTCGAACACCGGCAAAGTGATTGTGAATGCCGCGCCTGACTGCATATTCACGACTCTGATGCTGCCGTGGTGCGCTCTTACAATATCATTCGCCATTGACAAGCCGATTCCGCAGCCTGCTTTTGCGGCGGCTCCGCGATGAAACCGTTCAAACATGAGCGGAAGTTCATCCTCCGGAATGCCCGCACCGTGATCCTCAATGCGAACTTCAATGTTCTGTATGCAGTCTTTGATTATGACGTTAACGGCAGTTCCGCGGGCGGTATGCTCAACGGCGTTTTTGATTATGTTGCTTATCGCCTGCGGCAGCCAAAAAGCATCCGCGGAAATGCAAATTGAATTCTTTGGTTCAAAAAGCAGTTCAACGCTGCGGGCTTCGGCAAGAGGGCTCAGTTCATCGCAGCATTCCTTTATTGCTTCTGAAAGATCGATTTTTTCCGGAACCATCGTTATTTTGCCGGATGCAAGCTGGCTTGATTTCAATACCCTGTCCACCTCGTCCGTGAGGCGGTTCATGCAAAGCTGACTCTTCTTCAAAGCTTCAACCTCTTCGGGAAGTTTCAATTTCATTTGCAGGATATCCAGTTGAATCTGCAATGCGGTCGCTGCGTTTTTGATTTGATGCGCAATGTTTTCAACAAAATGCGTCATTTCTTCTTCACGATGCGCGGAAGCGGCACGCATGAGCGAAAACTGTGCCGTAAGCTCGGAAAATGCGTTTTGAAGATTCGCAACGGCGCCTTCGTTCAATGTTTCTTCAATGCCGTCCTCCGGGTACAGCAAAAAATGCTCAACCGCCTTTGAAAGCCTGTCGAGCTCACGTCTTTGCCTGCAAATATGAAATAATTCACCGCCGAGCGCCGCTGCAAGCAGGACGGCAAGCCAAATCAGCCATTGCATTGCGTTTTCTCCGTTCGTTTTCTTCCGTAAAAACTCTTATTGCTCCGTAACAGGCAATGTCCAGCGGTAACCTATGCCGCGCACGGTTTCAATGTAGGGCTTGCCGTTAACTTTTCCGAGTTTGTCGCGCAGCCGACTGATATTCACGCTTAAGGTGTTTGCATCCACAAATGCCGAATCCTTATCCCAAACCAGATACAGAAGCTCCTCACGGGACACGGTCTGTTTCGAATGCGTTATCAATGCCGCAGCAAGCTTTGTTTCGGTTGCGGTCAGCTCAAGCACGTTCCCTTTTCGCCTGATGCGGCAGCTTGCGCTGTCGTAGCTGAGTTCTCCCGTTCTCAGGACTCCGCTGCTCTTCTTTGATGTGCGGCGCAGCAGAGCTTCAATGCGGACAAGAAGTTCATGCATCCTGAACGGCTTTGCAACATAATCGTCCCCGCCGGCACGGAAGCCGCGCACAAGCTCGATTTCGCTGCTGCATGCAGTTAAAAAAAGTATCGGCACATTTGAAAACTCTCTTATCCTGCGGCAAAGCTCGTAACCGTCATCCTGCCCCAAACGCACGTCCGGAATAACAAGATCCGCACCGCCGTCACGCATTGTCTGCATTGCGGCAGAGGCACAGTCCGCGCATGAAACGGTATAGCCGTCGCTTTCAAGAATTTCCCGCAGCCCATCGGCAACGTTTTTATCGTCTTCAGTGACAAGTATGTGTTTGTTCACGGCACTGCACCTCCTGCCTTTTTTCAGTCATTCAACCAACAACATCCGCATTCCCGTTCGGGGTTCATTGTTTATTATAGCTGATTCGAGATAATCTTTCCATCCTCAATTTTAATTATTCTGTCCGCTTTTTTTGCGATCTCAAGATCATGGGTAACGATTATCAGAGTCTGTCCGAAACGCGCCGCACAGCTGCTCAGCAGGTTAAGCGTGTCCTCCCCCGCTTTTTTGTCCAAATTGCCCGTCGGCTCATCCGCAAAAATGATATGCGGCTTTGCAAGAATCGAGCGCGCTATTGCAACACGCTGCTGCTCACCGCCGGAAAGCTCATAAGGGTACTTTTTCAGCTTTTCTTCGATTCCGAGCATCCTTGTAACCTCTGCAAGAAATGTTTCGTCCGGCTTCCTGCCGTCCAGCCTCAGCGGCATACAAATGTTGTTCAGCACGGAGTACTCATCCAGCAGATTGAACTGCTGAAACACAAAGCCCATGCTGCGTCTGCGAAAGATTGCCATTTTTTCGTCAGAGAACGAGAACATATCCACGCCGTCGATAAGCACTTTTCCGGATGTCGGCCTGTCCAGTCCGCTCAGAACATGAAGCAGGGTGGATTTTCCCGATCCGCTTCTTCCGATTATCGCATAGAAAAGTCCCTTTTCAATCGAAAGATCGACTCCGTTCAATGCGTTCACCGCTCCGGATGATGTTTTGTACTCTTTGTACAGTTTTTCTGCCCGTAAAATAATTGACATAATTTTTCTCCTTATATTTTGCAATTAGTTTTTCATCCAGGATTTAACTTTTGTTCAGAACGGCCGTTCAGCGCGCGCGAAGCATTGCCCGCCTGCTTGACCATCGCCGCCGACCTACTTAAGGCCGTTCAGCGTCCGCGAAGCATTGCCGCAAGATCGTTTCCCGTCAGTCGATGCTTTGCTGCACGGGAGAGCAGGATGAGTACCGCTGCGCAGCTAACCGTAATGAGCACAACCGTCAGCGCGTTCGCTCCCCCCTGTGCAAGTCCCGAAAAACCGGATTGCACGAAATCAAGCACATTCATGTCTGCATTCACTTCCTGCCGATGGTTATAACGCGAAATTGCAGAAGCAAACATATATGCCGCATACACGAGCCAGCCGCACAATACTGCTGCTGCGCCGCACAGCGCGGCACGGCAATTCAGCTGCCACCGGAGCTGACGTTTGGACATTCCGAGCGCACGCAGAATGCCGAATTCGCGCTCTTCCCCCTCCGCTTCAAGCGTCAGAATGTTTCCGATAAGCAGCAGCATGACAAGTGCGATGCAGCCGCATCCCGAGTAAATCAATATGAGCTTTTGCAAATCCTCCTGTATATACGCTGCATACCGTTCTCGGCCGCTGCTCATTGAAATGCCTTGCTTTACCGTAATTTCCGCAAGCACACTGTCAGTTGAAACATAGCCGGCGTTAAGGTCGGTATATACATTCGCAGTGTTACAGCCGTATTCGGCTTCAACAGCGTTTTTGTCACCCGTAACACAGCTCCCACAAATGTTGCCCGGCTCGCATTCCGTCAGGATGTTTTTCAGGAATTCGTCCGAACAGAATATTGTGTACGGCTGATAAGCGCCTGTGAGAAGCAGATTGGTTTTTTCGTGATTGAATTCTGCCACGGCAGCGATGCTTACGTTTTTTGTGAGCAGCTTTCTGTAAGCGCCTAACCTGTATGCATCTTCCTCCCGAATGAGTTTTGAACCGTAGCAGCCGACTGAGATTTCATCACCGGCCGATAAATCGGCTGCGCCGAAGTGTTCACGATTAAAAAACACTCCGCCGTCCGTTCCGACAGGAAAGGACATTATGACGCCTTCTCCGTTTGAAAACGCCTGCCATGCCGCCGCGTCAACAGCAGAAGAGTCAATCAATGCGCCGAGGCTTTCCTCCGATAAGGCATACAGGCACACGGCTGCACCTTCCTCAAACCGCGGGTCATATTCACGCAAAGCGGTGAAAAGGCTGCTGTTTTTGTCGCCGTCGAACATCAGCTCCACCGTCATCGAATTAAATGCAGCTGCCTTTGTGACGCCGGGTATGCTCTGATAGGTTTTCAGCATATCCGCAGTAATAAGCTGTGCATTTCGACCATCCCTGATAAATGCAACCTCGGAAGATTCCGCATTCAGAACATATGCAGGTTGATTTTGCCATTTATGCATATCGGCTCTCGGATGAAGTGATTCCAGAATGCCGAATATAACCGCACCGCAGAATACAGCGGCAAGCAGCACGACCGCAGTGCGGCGGAAAACTTCAAACGCATGCGCACGTCGGCGGGCTGTATGCATCCTGCCCGTCAGCGGCTCTGAAAGCGCGATGCGAAAAACAGCCATTCGCGCCGCAAATATCCCTGCAATCCAGCACAGTGCCGTGACTGCAAGCTGCGACAGAGGAACGTCTACCTGCACCGGTGCGGATTTTGCATACACAAACAGCTTCAGAACCAGCTTTGTTATAATGGTTCCGAGCAGTGTTCCCGCCCCAAGCGCAGGCAGGCACAGAATCAGCGTTTCAAACGTCAGCAACAGTCTCAGCTGCCGTTTTGTTATGCCTATACTTCGAAAAAGAGCGATTCCTCTGACCTGCTTGCGGAGCTGAACAGCGTATATGCAGACCACTGCAATAACGGTCACGGCAAGAATCAGGCAAATATAAAACGAATGATAATTCGCTTCACCCTTATCCGAAAACGCGGCGGTGTTTATGCAAACAGCTTTGTCCGCATTTGTCCCGCGACGTGTTTTTTGCATGTATGCATTGATACTATCCGCTGCCTGTCCGCGTTCCGCTTCATCAACTTCAAAAAAGAATTGACGGTTTGCTGCCGCAACCGAAACATGCATCGCCCCCTTTTCGGACTGCGCATTCAGCTGAGCGGCTGTTTCAATTGCCTTGGTTCGCAAATTTTCTCCCGCCGTATTTGTGATCAGAGCACCGCAAATCGGCTTTGAAAGCTTATTCTCGCTCAATTGCCAAAGGCTCGAGTATTCGCGCAAAACACCGCACAGTGTGAATGTGCATTCAACCGGGATTTTTATCCCTTCAGCAGATTCTTCGGATTCAGCATCAACGGACTCGGCCTCAAAAAGAACGGTGAAGTCAATCTCCTGTCCGATCGTATAATTCTTTCCGAGTTTTTAAAGAGCAGAAGCCTCCAACGCTATTTCGTTATCATGCTGCGGGAACTCTCCGTCCTGCAATTCAATTCGTCCGATTTTGAGCAAATCCCCGTCCGCCGAACCTACGGATGTGACCGCTGCGCCGCCGTTTGATACTGCCTGACCATACACCGTCGCCGTTCCGATCGCTCCGATGCCGTTCACCGTGCTCAAAAACTCCGCATCGCCCTCAATTCCGTACGGTATTGCGCCGTACCATGCGCCGTAGGTGTTCAGCCTGTATTCCGCATTCGTTTTTATAATGCTGCCCGTTATGCAAAGCGTAACAAGCGCAGCGGCAAATGAAATTGTCAGAATAATAACCGTAAGCAGGCTGCTGCGCTTTTTCCCTTTCAGCCCATGCAGCGCAAGTTTAAAAAGCTCTTTTTTCATTTTGCTCATTCCTTTCCGTGTTTTCACGATTTTGTCTGAGTTCCCGACCGTGCATCATTCGATGTTCGCCGCCCTTCAGCAAACAAAAGTATAGCATGCCATGCTTACAACAGGCTTTCAGCCGTGCTTACAGTTTTGTAAGTTTCGTGCCGCATATCCGAACTTAATCGGTATTTACTTATTATATCACAACTTCGCTGCAAAAAAATTGCCGAACCGTTGTCCGACACGTTTCAAATGCCCGATAAAGCCGCTTCTCATACAGCGAAATAAGTATATTCCTGTTTTTTCAATATATTTGCATTATTCAGGTTGACTAAACGATGAACATTGAGTATAATGTATCAGTAATTCGAGTCGGCTGCAGTCGAGTTGAATCATTCATTTCCCGCAAGAGAGAGGGGGGAAACTGATAATGGAAATCCGTGTTGGTGAAAATGAATCCTTGGAAAGCGCAATTAAACGTTGGAAGCGTAAATGTGCTCGTTCAGGTATCCTTGCTGACGCAAGAAAGCGTGAGCATTACGAAAAGCCCAGCGTAAAACGCAAAAAGAAGGCTGAAGCTGCAAGGAAACGCAAGTATTAATTGCATCCTGCTTCACCGTTTTTTCAAAATGCCTCAGCTTTGCTGTTGTTCATTTTAAAAAGGCGAATATGTTTAATCGAAGTGCAGAAGAGCGATTTCGCCCGTCTGCACTTCTTTCTTTTTTATCTGTTTTTTCGGCCGACCGCCGTTCTTTCATGTTAACATGGGTTCACTAACATGGATTCAGCCGTCAGTTTTTAATCATCCTGCCGATTTCGGCAGACTCTATATACCTTTTTTTAATCGCCCTCAATTCCGTTATATGCGGCTGCGTCATATGGATTTTTTGCAGTTCCGCATTTTCCCATGTTTCGGCAAGCATCAGTGTGTCGGGATTTTGAACAGAGGCAAAGTATTCGTACCGCCGGCAGCCCCTTTCATCAAGTATCAGCTGAAGGATCCCGCTCGATTTCACGTCGTTCAGAAACGCTTCCCGCATTCCGGGTTTTGCGGTGTAGATAACAAACAGATTCAGTTCATCGTTTTCGTTCATATTCAGGTTAGCTCCCTCCAATTATTGTTTGTTCACAGTCGTTGCAGCTTTACGGTACAGCAAAACCGCAGCAGCCGTGTCGGTTCCGAAACGGGAATCACAAAGCTGCTGCGGCAATTTCATGTTCTGTCGCAGCTCGAAGCTCTCCCTCGACTGCGAAGAAAAAATTTAATATTTGTCAACTCTGTGCTGCGCAAAGAGCCTGCATGTTCGGCAATTCCGTGTTACGCAGTTATGCAAAGAACCTGCCGATGATATCAACGATTTCAGCACCGATGCGCTTCTGAGCTTCGGTGGTGGAAGCGCCGATATGGGGGGTGCAGCTGACATGGGGATGAGTGTAAAGAGCCTCGTTCTTGCTGGGTTCTTCTGCCCAAACATCAAGACCTGCCGCATAAACCTTACCGCTGTTGAGTGCATCAAGCAGAGCTGCTTCGTCAACATTTGTGCCGCGGCTGGTATTAATGATAACAACGCCGTCCTTCATCTTTGCGATATTTGCAGCATTGATGATTGCGCCGCCGTCAACTGCGGGAGCATGAACGCTGATGAAATCGGATTTTGCAAGCAGCTCGTCCATTTCAACATAATTGATGCCGGTCTGCTCTTCGATGCCGGGAATATGGAAAATATCGAATGCGATAACATTCATGCCCATGCCCTTAGCCATCCTGCCGAGAGCCTGCCCGATCCTGCCGAAACCGACGATGCCGAGGGTTTTGCCGTGAATCTCAATGCCCTTGTATGCCTTCTTTTCCCATTTGCCTTCGCGCATGGTGTGACCCGCAACGCTGATGAAACGAGCGCAGGAGAGCATATGAGCCATTGCAAGCTCTGCAACAGCATCACTGGAAGCGCGGGGAGTGTTCATAACCTTGATGCCCTTTTCCTCGGCATATTTGTGGTCGATGTTGTCGATGCCGACGCCGCCGCGGATGATGAGCTTCAGTTTGCCGGTTTCGCATGCCGCATCAATGATGGGAACGCGAACTTTGGTTGCGGAACGAACAACGAGAACATCAAAGTTCTTTACCTGTTCTGCAAGCTCTGCCGGCTCATAGAACTGTTCAACGACTTCATGACCCTGTGCACGCAGTGCGGCAACAGCATTCTTTTCCATACCGTCTGATGCAAGAATACGCATAGTATAATCTCCTTAATAATGTATAATTTATCGATTGGGTAAAACTGCCGCAGGCAGGGCGCGGAACGCTGTCCGCAGCAGTCTGCTGCATTTTTAGTGACAGCATACGGACTCAGGCTCAGCCCTTATAATTTTCCTGTTCGTATTTGCGGAGGAAATCAACAAGAGCAACAACGCCCTCCTTGGGCATTGCGTTGTAAATGGAGGCACGGAGACCGCCGACGCTCTTGTGGCCCTTGAGGTTGTCAAAGCCCGCTGCCTTGGTTGCTGCAACAACTTCCGCATCCGTTTCCTTGGAAGCGGTTACAAAGGGAACGTTCATGAGAGAGCGGAATTCCTTTTCAACCGTGCCGCGGAACATCTTGGACTCATCAAGGAAATCGTAAAGAATCTTTGCCTTTTCTTCGTTCATCTTTGCCATGACTTCAAGGCCGCCGATCCTCTTGAGGTACTTGAATACCTGACCGCAGACGTAAATGCTCCAGCAGTTGGGAGTATTGTACATTGAGCCGTTGTTCGCATGGGTGGCATAGCTCATGTAGGTGGGGACAAACTGAGGCAGATCATCACGGATGAGATCCTCACGCATGATTACGATTACCATGCCTGCGGGGCCGATGTTTTTCTGTACGCCGCCGTAGATAACGCCGTAGTCGGAAACGTTGCAGGGCTTTGAAAGGAACATTGAGCTCTGGTCGGAAACAAGAATCTTGCCCTTGGTGTTGGGAAGAGTCCGGTATGTGGTTCCGTGAATCGTCTCGTTTTCGCAGATGTAAACATAATCCGCATCCTCGCTGATGGGAAGATCGGAACAATCGGGGATGTAGCTGTAATTGCGATCCTCGCTGGTTGCAACAAGGTTGATCTTGCCGTATTTTTTTGCTTCGTTATATGCCTTTTTGGACCAATTGCCGGTTACGATATAGTCAGCAACACCGTTTTTCATAAGGTTCATGGGCAGCATTGCAAACTGAAGCGTTGCGCCGCCCTGAATGAACATGACCTTGTAGTTATCGGGGATGTTCATAAGGTCGCGAAGATCCTGCTCGGCTTCATCGATGATCTTCTGGAAAACCTTGGATCTGTGGCTCATCTCCATGACGCACATGCCGCTGCCTTCATAGTTGAGAAGGTTGTCGCGCACGCTCTCAAGAACCTCAACGGGGAGGACGGAGGGGCCTGCGGAGAAGTTGTAAACACGATTGTATTTCATAGCAAAAACTCCTTTAGAAAAAATAGTTCGCTTGGTTTTGGGAAAGTCGGGCGGCAGTTGATTCAATGCTGTTCAACCTTTTCCCGAGAAATTCCCATTGGATTGATTATAACGCTAATTCATGCCTTATTCAACCGCGAAACCGAGTTTTTTGTCTATATATTTTTTCTAATATTTTCTAATATTTCTGCCGTCTTGTCCTGTTGTTTCGACAGGATTCAGCCGTTCAGAATATATGTTCCGAGATTCAGGTAACCTGCAAAAAGCAGCCACGCGATATACGGCAGCATCAAAATGCCCGCGGCTTTATCAAGTTTGAAAAACCTGCATGTCATTACAATCACGGTGATGAGCAGCATCACAAGCAGAACAAATGCCGCAAGGCGAAGATTAAGCGTGAAAAACAGCGGCGTCCAGAGCATATTCAAAATGAGCTGAGCGAGGTAAACGCGGAGTGCGCACGCCGCTTTCCCGCCGATATTCGAATTGTCTCCGCGCCGAACTGTTTTTCCGCTGCGATCCGACTTACCGATAATATATATTTTTGCTGCCGATATCCCCATCAAAACGAACAAAATTGTCCACACAACCGGGAAAAGCCACGACGGCGGTGCAAGCGGCGGCTGTCTGAGCGCACCGTACTCCTCCATGGCGGACATTGCAAAGACGGAAGATATCCCTCCCGCCGCCAGTGCAGTCGCAATTGAAACGATGTACACCCATGTTTTGTTGATTTTTTTCGATTTCATAAAAGATTCCTTTCAACTTTGCTTATTTGCTTTCGGAGCTGCATTCCGAAAACCCCATGCGGCTCGGATTTGCCGCCGCTTTTGCGCGTTCAGTTGCAGCTTCCATCAGCATTATTTGAAATTTTGTTAATATATATGCCCGAATGCCGCAAAAGTGCTTGCATATTGCTTAAAAA
>CALAXO010000148.1 GCA_937894955.1 uncultured Clostridia bacterium | reverse complement strand
CCGTCAGCACTGTCATATGCCATAACGCCCTGATGCGCGCTGTCCAAAGAAACGCCCGTAATCAGCGCACGGCGCGGCCCGAGAGCGCAGAGTTCGCGCAGCATGCCGCGAATGTACTCTTCGTCGTATCCGCTCTGTTTGTATTCCGTTTTAAGCAGCATGGATGCTTCCGTTATGTTCGGCACAACGATATCAGCCTCACGGCAAAGCTCACGCATCGAGTCAACAAATGCGCTGTCGAATCCGCTGTAAAGCACGCCGTTATCTGCCATTGCGGGATCTATAAAGACCAATGCCCCTTCACGACGGTTTTGCGCGATAAAGTCCGAAACAACATCAACCTGATGACAGCTGCCGAGATAGCCCGTGTAGATTCCGTCAAAGGTGATTCCGCAGGTTTTCCAATGGTCGGAGATTTTTTGAATGTCCTCCGTGAGATCGCGGAAAGTGTAGCCTGTAAACCCGCCGGTGTGTGTTGACAATACCGCTGTCGGAATGATCGAGCAGCTTATCCCCATTGCTGAAATGACCGGCAAGGCGACCGTAAGCGAACATTTGCCGAAACATGAAATATCTTGCAGAGTGACAACTTTTTTATCCATAATGCATACCTCCAGAGTATGTACTAATCGTACCCCTGCGGCCGCATTCTGTCAACAGTCAAAATGTTGTCATATTGTGTTAAAATTTATTCCATGCTATTTTTATTTGCATATCGAAAGGAATTCATGCTCGGCACCCTGCCCGGAAAAGTGCCGTTCAAAACATGTTTTACACAAAAACCGCACAGGTTTCGGTTCATGTTTCGTAAATTTAAATTACTTCGAAAATTTCTTAAAGTTTTCCCGCTTCCGACAGTGCCGTTGCCATGATTCCGACATTATCGTTATAAATCATTCCGAATTGGCTGAGCGGCAGGGGATTCGTGCCGCGCCCGGCCTCGACGGTGTATCCCGGGCGATTATAAAACAGGATGAACCAATCCTTGTACCCTGCAAAGCCGCTCTCCGTCGGCACCTCATCCAGTTTATATCCGCTGACGGCAGCAAGCGCGCGCCCGATATCATAGCCGTTCGGCGGTTCAATATCAAGGTATTTCCAATAAATCACCTCGCCCTGCGTATGATAGGCAAGGATAAGCCGAAACTCGTGATCGGCGGTGAAATCAAACACGGCACGGCTCTCCGGTGCGGAAAGCGGCTCAGTGCCGACAAAATCGCGCGGCGCGGGCGAAACCCAGCCTTGAGCATATTTCGTTTCCTTTGCCGTATCCCAGCCCGCCGGGTAATTAAGGTTCAGATCCGTTCCTTCAACATTTGCCTTCCACCCGCTCGGGAAAGGCACCGCGGGGTATTGCCGCGCAATGCGCTTCACGGACTGCCAAAGCGGCGTTGTTTCATCCAATGCACCGTTAACAAGATCCACGCCGTCCGGATTGACAAGCGGGGCGATGAAAAGCCGCGTTTTTGCAAAAAGTTCACGCGCATCCCTTCCGAAAATGCTGCCTCCGTTAATATATGCTTTCAGATAGTTTTCTGCAAATTTCAGCACAAGCGGAGTTGTTATCCACTCGTTCGCATGGTGTGACGCGTTGAAAAACACCTCAGCCGCACCCGTACCGACTGAAACTGCGCGAAGCGGCCTTCCCATTACGGATTTTCCGTATGTTTCCGTTCCGATAAAAGGATAGCGCAGCTTCAACCCTTCAAGCACAAGTTCATTCAGCTTGAAGGTCCACCGAACATCGGACGGCACAAGGTCAAAGCCGTACGGAATATAAATCTCCGTTCCCGGAACCAATGCCTCCGGATTCAATGCGGGATTCGCCGCCGCAATTGCGGCAATCGTTGTTCCGTAATGCTTTGCAAGGCGGTAAAAAGTGTCTCCGCTGCGAATTCTTGTTGTAAACCCGCCGAGAAGGAAGGGGAGCAGAGCCTTTTTCGTGTCCCTGCCGACAATGCCGTCCGCCGCAAGCCCGAATGCAGCCTGAAACCTGCGCACCGCGTTCTGCGTGTGCGCACCGAAAATGCCGTCAATGCCGTACGGCGAATTATAGTATCCGCTGCGTGTGAGCGCAAGCTGCAAAAGCTCAACATCCGTGCCTCGACTGCCGTATTTCAAATTATCCATTCGCTTTTTGTCCTTTCAAGCTGCGTATTTCGGAATGCGCAAAGCAGTTGACAGAATGCCCCGCGCATATCCGCTGCCGCTGCTTAATTGTATGTGCGAAATGAATAAGTATGAATACCGAGCAATCAGATCACCCTCACGCGCTTTGTAATGTCATTGGCGTCCTCCGGCATATAGAG
>CALAXO010000147.1 GCA_937894955.1 uncultured Clostridia bacterium | reverse complement strand
GATCTGCGCAGTTTTTTTGCAAAGGAGCGAATTCCGATGCAATTCTTGTATACAAGTGCATGATAACATAGCAAAGTAATAATGTCAACCCCGTTTTAACCCGAAATTGTTAACAATTTGTTAACAATTGATTTGCAAAACATTTGAGCGAAGCTTGCTTGGTTCATTTGATTTTCATTGCGATGAATCCAACATTTCCTCCGGAGTTTACCGCATTGATATTGTTTGCAAAAAGCAGATCATCGGCATGAACTTCCCGTGCAAAATCGATGATATTGCCGTACCGGCTGCGATAGTCAATAATGTAAATTGTTGAATAATGGTCGCAAAGGAATGCGGGCAGCGGATTTCCGAAGCTTTCCTTGACTAAAATAAGCACGGAATCATCCTTTATGTTGGGGTTGGTCACAACGGAAAACGGATTGTTTCCGCCGGAAAAAGTTCGATATTTTGCCAGAGCATGCAGCTCGCTCACATCAGTAACGATCGGACAATCCGTTGTGTTGTCATCCGCATCTGTTACGGTGAGCGTTACTCCGTCGCTGACAGGGTAGAATGCTTCAATGGTCTCTTCCGGCAGGAGCTTTTCATCGCATCCGTTTTCAAAATAAAGTGTGCCGAGGAAACCGTCAAAATTTACGGCACGATGAGCATCAAGCGGAATCGGCGCAATCCCCTTGGCTTCGCAGAAAGCTTCATATCCGAGATATGCACCGCGTGCCGTCCAGTGCGGATCGGTGCGG
The DNA here is from genome assembly GCA_937894955.1 of uncultured Clostridia bacterium. GTDB lineage: Bacteria > Bacillota > Clostridia > Christensenellales > CAG-138 > PeH17. Next base: position 2,387 of record CALAXO010000147.1, on the reverse strand, counting down.
AAATAGATGAACTCGCTGCTGTGTTCCCGGAGCTTATCCCAAACCGGGACGGGCTCGACATTTTCGGGAAGAGCAGCGTAAATTGAAGAAATGTTCGTTTCCATATCAGCATAATCGGGAATGACTTCCTTCATATCGTCGGGAAGAAGCACGCCGTATGCAGTCGGGATAACAAGACAGTAAACCTGCGTTTCCCCCGCAAGCGCATCGGCTGCTTCGCCGATGAGTGCGGCGTATTTTTTTTCAATATCTTCATTGAAGCTGCATTTTTCATATGCCTGCGAGCCGATTCGGAAAGAATCCGCTCTGTATAAAACAAAATCCGTAGGTGCAGCGGACGGAGCGGGTGAAGCAGGCGAATCGGGGGCATCGGTTTCAACTTTGCAGCCCGCAAAAAGCAGTGCACACGCAAGCAACAGAATAAAAAAACTTTTGATTTTCATAAGTAACCTCCGTAAAATAAATTATCTCAAAATGGCATTAACCCCGTCGGTATCGGCAGTTATGCAAACAAATGTATAAAGTCCGCTTTCGATCAAAACGGAGTTATCATATTTTGAGACTTCGCTCGGGTTATATCGTTCCGCATTCTTTCGGCCAAATGCAATGTATTCTTCAAGCACGGCACGAATTGCGGGCAGCTGCGAGTCGCTGCTCGCTTTGCACATGATGAGTGCGTCGGCGCGTCCTCCGCCGCAGAGATACATTCGGACTTCAACATCATTCGGTAGCCCGTTGAGAACGTATTCCGAATACTCACTTGAGTCCTCGAGTTCGGCGGCATAGTGCACCTCTTTAAGCAGCCTTGAAAACGTTTCTTCGGCATCGATCGGCGTGGGCGCGCTGTTTTTCGGTGTGCAGGCCTGCAAAAGCAGGATAATGCCCGCAAACATGACCAATATTGCCGCAGCTTTAAATCTTTTCATAAATACCACACTTTCACATTTTATATCGTTTTTATCGGAAACGATTTAACCGAAATTCAAATATAAACCGATATACAATCAAAGAATAACATATCAAAGAAGTAATGTCAACCCCGTTTTGCCCTGGAATTGTGAACAATTTGTTAACAATTCATTTTTCACGGTGTAAAAACGGCAGAAACAAAACCTGCCGCCCGAGTGATGAAGCCCGAGCGGCAGGCGGCGGTTGATTCAATTCCGCCCGCAAAGGCGGGGGTTACTTCGAAAAAGTCGCACTCTTCGGCCTGATCAGGCGGATCTTACAGTTGGCATCTCCATAGGTGTCAATAAGATTACCGAGAGTACGGTTTAATATTCCGGGTGTATGCTGCGAAACAATGATATTTTCAAGCCACATGTCTTTATCATTGACGGTAAGGCTTGTGGATTTGACCTGAGTCACAATAACAGAGTGAGAGTACCTTCCTTTGGATGTGCTATAGACCTGAAGAATATCCCCGGTACGCGGAACGACGGTCAGCTGCGTCCAAACCTTGTTGTTATTGTATCCCGTTGCACGCGGACCGTGCCCGGTGTTGGTTGTTACATAATCCCAAAAATCAACGACCCTGATAAACGCACCGCTTCCGTACTGATACGGTGAGTCGGCATTCCTGCCGTACCAGGTCGATGTCTGCCTGTAGTCGGCAGCGACCCTTGCCTTCAATGCGGCGGTGTTGTCCAAAGAATAACCTTTGGTGCCGCCGTAACCCGACCACATGCACTGTGAAACAAAGTTTGTGCAATCCAAACCCATGCTCTTGAAGATACCGTTATTATCTACATTGGCAAATCTCCTCGCATAAGCCACGGCAGCGGCTCTGTCATAGCTTACGGTCACGGATTTTGTGCCTTCGGGCAGCTTGTCCGAGGTAGCAGCTCCGCTTGCAAGAACTGCATCAAAAGTTCCTGCGCAGGCAAGGATTATCGCAAGGATAATCGATAAAAATCTTTTCATTTTTTAACCTCCTAATTTAGAATTTAATTTGCATATTCGGCATAGATTTCCTCATACGCCTTTTTATTTGCTTCCTGCCAGGTCAGCCCTTCCTTACGATAGTTTGAGGCAAGCCAACCGAGCCAGCTTTTGTATCGAGTAGCACATGCATCGGGTTCCGAGTAGGCGATTATGACCATTCTCTGTTTATCAACTGTGATCCGAAAATCCATGCCGATGCCGTCATCGTCAAAATCGCAAGTGGGATGACTCGTAAAGACATACACATCCGCCGTGATTTCGGATTCTGTTTCATCCACAATCTGCTTGACATACGCCTTCTCAATGGTTACGCTTGTGAAATTGCTTTCCCGACCGAGTTTTCTCCGATCGATCTCAAGCTGATTATCCCAAAAGAACAGATCCGTATCCTCGTTCCTGTCCATAATGTCGGAAAAATCCATAAGCTCAAGGTTCATACAGCC
>CALAXO010000146.1 GCA_937894955.1 uncultured Clostridia bacterium | reverse complement strand
AGCGCGCACCGATGTGCGGCGTACCCTATCACTCGGTTAACACATACATAACGAAGCTTATCGATAAAGGATATAAGGTTGCAATTTGCGAACAGCTTACGGATCCTGCGCTTTCGCAAGGACTTGTTGAACGCGATGTTATTCGAGTTATCACTCCGGGGACGGTTATTGAGACTCAGATGCTCAACGACAAGGAAAATAACTATATTGCCGCCGTGTACCTGAGGCGCACCGGGAAAAACCCGTCCTGCTCAATTGCATACAGCGACGTTTCAACGGGTGAATTCTGCGTAACTTCATTTGAAGGCAGCGATATTTCATCGGATCTTTTCAATGAGCTTGTCGGAATATCGCCGCGTGAGCTCATTGCAAATTCGGAAATGTTCGAGGATGAACTGCTGCTCAAGCGCGTAAAAGCAAGGTTCTGTACCGAACAGGCAGAGCAGAGAGCATTCGATATTAAACGCGGCACCGAAAAGCTTTGCAGGCATTTTGGGGTTGCAACGCTGCAGGGATTCGGCATACGCAATGACTCACCGGATATTTCCGCCGCCGGTGCTCTGCTCGGATATCTTGAAGATACTCAAAAAAACGCATTGACGCATATAACCCGGATAACGAAAATTCGGCGCAGCGAGTTCATGGGCATCGACGCGGCGACAAGGCGCAACCTTGAATTGACGGAACCGCTGAGATATGATGGCAGCAAGAAAAACACTCTGCTGTATGTTCTTGACAAAACGGAGACTGCAATGGGCGGACGACTGCTTCGCAAATGGATCGAACGTCCCCTTCAGATTGAAGAACAGATCAATGAACGGCTCGATGCTGTAGAAGCAATCTCGGAAGCTGCACGCGAACGGGAAGTTCTCTCTTCTGCACTTTCCGATGTTTATGACATCGAACGTTTGTGCAGCAGAATAGCATACGGAACAGCCACCCCAAAGGACTGTCTTTCACTGTGTTCAACGCTTGCTGCACTGCCCTTGATTTATGCTGCCGCAAACAGCTTTGCCTGTTCAAAACTTCAGTCACTTGCCGCACGCATTGATCCTATGACGGAGATTGCAGAGCTGCTTAAATCTGCAATAAATGATGATGCGGGGATATCCGTAAAGGACGGAAATATTATAAAAAGCGGCTATAATGCCGAAGTGGATGAGCTGCGCAGTCTTGCTGAAAACGGAGGCAAATGGCTCCGTGACTTTGAATCTGCCGAAAAAACACGAACAGGCATAAAGACCCTTAAAGTCAGTTATAATCGTGTGTTTGGATATTACATTGAAGTTTCAAAATCGTACGCCGGAAGCGTACCGCTGGAATATCAGCGCAAACAAACCCTTGCAAACTCAGAGCGTTATATAACTCCGCAGCTCAAAGAAGCCGAGGAAAAGATTCTGAGCGCAAAGGAAAACTGCATTCAGCTTGAGTACAGACTGTTTACTGAAATTCGCGAGAAACTTTCCGATTACCTCAGCGCACTCAAGCTTAATTCTGCCGTTATTGCGGAGCTTGATGTATTCTGTTCGTTTGCGAAGGTTGCGGTTGCAAACAGGTATGTCCGCCCGTGCATTAATACCAAAGGCAGAATTTCAATCACCGACGGGAGGCATCCCGTTGTTGAGCCCGGCATGAAGGATGCATTTGTGCCGAATTCAACGGATATGAACATGCAGAGCGACCGCCTGATCATTTTGACCGGCCCGAACATGGCGGGCAAAAGCACATATATGCGCCAGGTAGCACTGATAACGCTGATGGCGCATTTAGGGTCGTTCGTTCCCGCAAAGGCAGCTAATATCTGCATTACGGACAGAATCTTTACACGTGTCGGTGCGTCGGACAGTCTTTCAACAGGCCAGAGCACATTTATGGTTGAAATGAGCGAAACGGCAGACATTCTGAACAATGCAACTTCGAGAAGTCTGCTCATTATTGATGAAATCGGCAGAGGAACAAGCACTTTTGACGGATTGAGCATCGCTTGGGCAGTACTTGAGTACATCTCAAGTCCCGAAAAATGCGGAGCGAAAGCTCTTTTTGCAACTCATTATCATGAGCTTACCGAACTTGAAGGCAAACTGTCCGGAGTTAAAAACTATCGAATTTCCGTCAAAGAGATCGGTGACAACATTATTTTTCTCAGAAAAATTGTCCGCGGCGGTGCTGATAAAAGCTTTGGAATTCAGGTTGCAAAGCTTGCGGGGCTTCCCGCTGTGCTTATTGAAAGGGCAAAAAATATTTTGTCCGAACTTGAAGCTTCGGATATCAATAATGCATCACAGCGCGTAAAAACAGAAGATAAGCCGACGCAAATGAGTTTGATCGGTGAAACAGGTGCCGATGCCGATGAGATATGTTCCGGCGTTATTGCAGAACTTGCAAAAACGGATGCGGACAGAATGACTCCTATGGAAGCGTTAAGCAAGCTCTATGAGCTGAGCTCACGCGTTAAAATTGTAAAAAGCTGAAACGGGACGTTTTCAGCAATACCAAATTCAGTTGATTTTCTATATTAAGCAGCATGAATAAACGAATTATTATACTTAAACCGAATACGGCTAACAAAATTGCTGCCGGCGAAGTTGTTGAACGTCCTGCAAGCATTGTTAAGGAGCTTGTCGAAAACGCTCTTGATGCAGGCAGCAGTGCCGTAACCGTGGAGATACGCAACGGCGGAATCGACTATATCAGAATAACCGATAACGGCAGCGGCATACTGAGCGATGATGTCCGCACAGCTTTTCTCCGCCATGCAACAAGCAAGCTCTCTTCTGAGGAAGAGCTGACCCATATTGAAACTTTCGGATTCCGCGGAGAAGCACTTGCCTCTGTTGCGGCCGTTTCAAAAGTTTCAATGCGAACGAGAACCGATGATGATGACTCCGGGACTTATATTGCAATTGAGGGCGGTTTCGAAACGTGTTTTGAACCATGCGGCTGCCCGACAGGTACAACCGTTGAAGTCAACGAACTCTTTTTCAATGTTCCTGCAAGGCTGAAATTTCTTAAGTCTCCGCGAAGCGAAGCCGCATTTATCGGTGATTATGTCGTGCGTTTAATACTTGCAAACACTGACGCGGCGATAAAATTCATTAATAACGGCAGGACAGTTTACCACAGTACGGGTGACGGCAGCCTTGAAAACGCATTGTTCTGCGTCTACGGGAACACGATTTCGAACTCTTTGTACCCTATTGAATTCGACAACGGTTACATTCGAGTCAGCGGCTATGTCGGCAGTGAGAGCATTGCGGGGAAGAACCGTGCAAAACAGAGCATATTCGTAAATCGGCGATACATTAAATCTTCACTTATCAGCAATGCTGCTCAGCGCGCATTCGATACAAGGCTGATGAACGGAAGATTTCCGTTTTTCGTGCTTGATATCACGATTTCGAGCAGAGAAATCGATGTTAATGTTCACCCGAACAAGTTATCCGTTCGTTTCCGTGACGAGGAACGTGTGTCTCTTTCCGTAACCCGCGCGATTGCGGAAGCAATGAACAGCGTATCAATGGCTTATCCGTTTTCTGAATGCGCCGCCGAACAAGAGCCGTGTACCGTAATGAGTTCTGATTCCGATTCTGACAGCGCCTCCGCTCATATTATTTCAACGGCGGGCCAATCAAACGCAGATCCCGACCGACATGACAACATCTACGATTATGCGGAATCAACCAAGAATGTGCAGTCGAACGAATCAGCTCCTGTTCGAGCGGAAGTTGTAAGTGAAGAATTTTCAACCGTTAAGGGTGACTGCCTCAGTGCGGAAACCGCCGCAGGAAACATTGACTGGAGTATTAATAAACCGTCAAAGTGGATGCTTCGGGACAGCGGAGCCGCTGCAATACCTGATTTTATGCCGGACACACATTTCGAAAAGAAATTTGGTTCGATACCGTTTTATTCAAGCAATGCTGTGCCGATGCAAAAGCTTGAAAAGCCCGAGCAGATTCGACTCGATGCCGATTCGTGCACCGTTATCGGCACGGTATTCAACACATATATCATCGTGCAGCAAAATGATGCGGTTTACTATATCGACCAGCACGCGGCTCACGAAAGACTTCTTTATGAAAAGCTTGTCGCAGGAGAACTTCGCTTTTATTCGCAGCTGCTCGTTATGCCGGATTATATAAAACTTGATCCTGTTGCGTATTCCTGCCTTGAGGATAATATTGAACGAATCGAGGAACTCGGTTTTTCTGTCGAGCTGTGCGGTGAACTTACAATTCGAATTAATGCCGTGCCGGATATTCTGAACTTCAACATTGTGAACGGCCGCACACAAAACGTCCGCGGAATTGAAAGCTTTCTTAACGAGGCAATTGCGATCATTGAAGAGAACGGCAGTTTGAACGAAACGGAACTTGTTCGTTCAAAGCTCATAAAAGCTTCGTGTAAGCACGCTGTGAAAGGCGGAGATATGCTTGACGAACAGCAGGTGAAGGCACTCGTTCAGGCATATTGCGGCGGCAATGTTCCGCTGACTTGCCCGCACGGCCGGCCTGTGATAATCAGCGTAAAAAAAACCGATCTTGAAAAACAATTTAAAAGGGTATTGTGATGAAACAGAGGATCTATATAATTGCAGGCCCCACCGCAAGCGGAAAAACGGCAGCGGCAATAGGCGTTGCAAAGCGAATGAACGCAGAGATCATTTCTGCGGATTCGATTCAAATTTACCGCGGACTCGATATCGGTTCTGCAAAGCCATCCGTTCAGGAACAATGCGGCATTCCGCACCACCTGATTGACTGTGTTGACATCGAAGACAGGAGTTTTAATGTTGCAATGTTTCGGGAAT
>CALAXO010000145.1 GCA_937894955.1 uncultured Clostridia bacterium | reverse complement strand
GAGAGCATGTTCGGAATCTGTTTTTTAAATTTCATATTCGTATCACCTTTCTGCCGCCCTGCCGCTGACTGAGCCGCCTGTTCCGTCGGCAGGCTGAATTAAAGAACCGCCGCTTCGGCTGTCGGCCTGATTGAACCCGAACCGAACGATGCAGGTTTGGCATTCCAACCGTATGCAAACAGTATAGCACATGTTTCAAATCAACTCAATAGCAATATCCCGTCATTGCGGCGGCAAAAAACAGGCTGTTTTCTGCTTCGAATACGCTTTTTTATCCGGCGTGCGCGGATTCGACCTTTTTTTCGAAAAAAAATGCGTTTAACCGGTTGCAATAAACGCCGAAATGGGGTACAATGCATGGGGTACAATTAAATTAAGCCCAAAGGAGATATTACCATGAACGAAGAGAGAGATTTTGTAGTATTCACCGATGACGACGGCAACGATTTCGAGCTTGACGTTATCGACTATTTCGATTATAACGACAAAGAGTACGCTGTCCTCGTCGACACCAACGATGAATGTGACTGCGAAGACGAGGAGTGCGACTGCGAAACCAATGTCTACATCATGCAGGTTGTTGTTAATGAAGCAGAGGACACCGAAGAGTTTGTTTCCCCCGCCGAAGAGGATATGGACGCACTGATCCAGATCGTTCAGTCAAGGCTTGAAGAAGGCGACTGCTGCTGTGATGACGACTGCTGCTGTGACGAGTGCACCGATGACTGCACCTGCGATGACAGCTGCGCAGGCGACAACGCTTCCGCAAAATGCGGCACCTGCTGCAAAACCGAGGAATAAAATCCACTCAGTGTAAATCAACAAACGCAAACAAAAAGCTGCCGCCGGATATTATGGTGTCCGGCTGCGGTTTTGGATTTTACTGTCAGCACGAAAGCCCAACATCAACCATATGCAATATTCCGCAATGATTTTCACGATTTTGATTATTGTCTTCAAAGCCTCGAAATCAAGGAGGGGAATGCGGACGGACATGTTCCGGACACAACGCTGTTTTGCCTTGACAAGGATCGAAACATCTTTGTCGGTGCTGTCAATATTCGACATTATCTGAATGAAGAACTGTTGAAAACAGGCGGCCATATCGGCGACGGTATCCGCCCGAGTGAGCGCCGCAAAAGTTATGCAGCGGCAATAATCTCGCTTGCGCTGCGGAAATGCTTTTAAACGCAGGGAGGCGTTTATTGAAAAATGACTTTAATTCGTCAGGATAGTTTTTAATTACTGTCATGCAGCCGATATTATAACGGATCATTAGGGGGATAGGATTGAAAGCTAAGACATATAGATATAAAATAACAAGCGGACTGACGGGAGTTATCCTTTCCTTTATTATGCTTACTGTCTTTGGCGGCTTGGCAATTTGGTTTCACATCAGTCAGAGTGATGCAATAATTATTGGCAGGATATTAGTTATATTCTCAGCAGTTGCTTTTGTCCTTGCTTTATACCGTGCAGTATTTTTTAAGGTGCTTATTGATGAAAACGGTTTTTTCTATCAAACAGCGCCCGGCAACGGAAGATACTATCATTACCATGAAATCCGCACGATGTGGATCAGCTCCGGTAATGAAACTAATTCACAACAGATGACCTACTGCAATTTTGAAACAAACGAAGGTAAGATTTCGAGATTTTCCTTTTTGGGCGTAAACCTTGATGCAGTTGATTATTTAATGAAGCGGGTTGAATCCGCAGAAACCGCAGACAGCAGCAGAGCAACAGATGACGGTCGTGAACTTGTGATCAGCGGCAGAGTTCAAGGCGGTATCAGAATTGCAGTTACAGTCTTTATTCTTGCAATTTTCTTACTGTTAGCAAAGTCGCTTGCAGAACAAGGATTGCCACCAATCACCTATATACTTCCTATCGCACCGGCAACAGTATCTACTGTGGTAATGATTATCCATAATATGTTCTATAAAATACAAATTCAAAAAGAAGGCTTTTATTGCCGCACGAACCCATTTGACGGCAAATACTATAAATATAGTGAGATAATTGATTGCAATTTGGTGGAAGAACGGAAAAAATTTGGCTCTGTTCGTAACAGAGGTGTTCGTGAAACACATTATTTTTACTATTTGGTTTTCACGGATGCAACCAATAAGAAACGCAGAATACTTTATAACAAGGCTCTGTTTGAACGAGAAATGAATGTTTTGGTTTCTCGCATAGAGCAAACTCAAGGACGATGACGCCGAAGCATAACACAATAATAAGATTTGCGGCTTGGATAGTCGGAGTCGTAATACTAATTGTCGGCATACGAATGATTGCTGCATGAACTACCGCCTATATCAACCAGCGCTGACAGCTGTCTGCAGCCATAATGATAAGCCCCATATCGGAGGCTGTTATGCTCATATTAACTATCTGACAGCAAAACTCTCCGAGCATGGCCCGTTACCTTTTTTCAATCAATCGTCGAAGTTCGTCCGTTTCGCTCTCCGTAAGCTTTTCATCCTCCAACAAAGCTGAAAACAGTGCTTTGCGCGAACCGCCGAAAACCTTGTTGAGCAGTGATACGGCCTCCTTTTTTTGCATTTCCGCCCGAGTAACCGTCGGAGTGCAGATGAATCCGGGTTCGTCACGGCGAATGAAGCCCTTCGCTTCAAGTTTTTTTATGACGGTATAGGTTGTGTTCTTGTTCCACCCGATGGTGTCGGCAGCAATCAAACTGATCTCCTTTGCGGAAATCGCGCCCCTTGCCCAAATTATTTCCATAACCTTCGCTTCACTGTCAAACAATTTTTCTCTCATTCTTTCGCCTCCGGACTATTTCTGTAGTCTATACTATCGCAATAGTCTGCAATTGTCAAGTCCTTTTTTCAAAAAGGCGGAGCGCTTCCGACACTTTTTTGAATTTTTCATCAATTTCGGCTTCACCGTCCAAATGCAGAACCCTGCACGAAAGCTTTTCCTGCCACTGATCATGTCTTGCCTTGCTTCTGATTTCCGCACCGCCGCTGTCGTAGGATTTTGCCCATTCAAAAAACTCGACGTGCTGTCGATACATATCCCCTCCCGGTTCAATGCGCGAACCGTAAATCGCCTGCTCTCTCTTCAGCAATCTTTCCATGCGCACACTCTGTTTCATTTCGATTCTTACAGCCAAAGTGAAACACGGAATCAACTCATCTCCCCAATCTGCAAGCGAACCGGATATAACGACATTTGCTGATTTATTGATATCATTTTTCATCAGTTCTATCCGCTCGTTCGCCGGACGTTTAAGCTTGAACGGAGGTTCCGTCGGAATCCAATAATATGTGTCCGTATCCATTAATGTATAACCCAATTCCGAACATATTTTTTTGCCAAGCGTTGTTGTGCCCGAACCGGAAGCTCCGAAAATATGAATTACGTTCTTCATTTTTAGTTTCTCCGTCAGTGATACTTGCTGTGACTTTCTATTATGATAGCACAGCTTTTGAAACGTTTCAACCGTGTACGGCAAAAACCGCCGCATCAAAACTGTCCGATGCGGCGGTGTATTATTTTAATAAGTGAACCCATGTCAACAGAGCCCGCAGGAATCGGTGGGTTATTCCCACTCAATCGTTCCCGGGGGTTTATCCGTAATATCGAACATTACGCGGTTAACGTGTGGCGTTTCGGCAATAATTCTGTTGCTGATTGTGCGGAGCAGGTCATAGGGGAGTTCTGCAAACTCGACCGTCATTGCATCGGTCGAAGTTACCGCGCGAACGCCGATTGCGTAGTCATAGGTGCGCCGATCGCCCATAACGCCGACTGAGCGTATTCCCGTAAATACCGTGAAATATTGCCAAACCGAACGGTCAAGACCTGCTTTCGCAATTTCATCGCGGAGGATGAAGTCAGACTTTCTCAGAATGTCGAGTTTTTCATCCGTAATGTCTCCGAGTATGCGGATCGCAAGTCCGGGACCCGGGAAGGGCTGCCGCCACACAAGGGGAGCAGGCATGTTCAAGCTTTCGCCGAGGAGGCGAACCTCATCCTTGAAGAGGATGCGGAGCGGTTCGATAAGACCTTTGAATGCGATATCTTCGGGCAGACCGCCGACGTTATGATGGCTTTTAATGACGGACGCTCCGCCTGCACCGCTTTCGATAACATCGGGATAAATCGTGCCCTGAAGCAGATAGTCCGCGCCGATTTTCTTTGCTTCATCTTCAAAAACGCGAATGAATTCTTCACCGATTATCTTGCGCTTGCGCTCGGGTTCCGTAACGCCTGCAAGTTTTGAAAGGAAACGATCTTTTGCATTGACTTCGATGACATTCAGGCCGATTTCGTTGCGATAGAAGCCCATCACTTCCTCCGCCTCGTTCAGACGAAGAAGGCCGTGATCAACAAATATACAGGTCAGCCTGTCGCCGATCGCCTTATGCACAAGGGTTGCCGCAACGGAAGAATCAACGCCGCCCGAAAGGCCCGCAACCACTCTGCCGTTTCCGACCTTTGCGCGCACTTCTTCAATGAGTCGGTTCGCAAGGTTTGCCATTGACCAACCGCCCTTGCAGCCGCAGATCTCATAAACGAAATTGTGGAAAAACTGCTTGCAGTATTCGGTATGATTAACCTCGGGGTGGAACTGAACGCCGTACAGCCTGCGCTCTTCGTTTGCGAACGCGCAGATTTCGCAATTGTCGCTGCTTGCAATGATTTCAAAACCCGGAGGGCAAATAAGGCAGGAGTCGTTATGGCTCATCCACGTTATTGAATCGGGCATGTCCTTAAACAGCGGGCTGCGTTTGAAATGCATGGGTGTTTTGCCGTATTCACGCGTCGGAGCAGGGCCGACTTTGCCGCCGAATTTTTGGCACATAAGCTGCATTCCGTAGCAGATGCCAAGCACAGGCACGCCGAGATTGAACAGCTCATCGGAGCAGGTTCGTGCGCCTTCAAGATATGCACTGTCCGGCCCGCCGGACAGAATAATACCGCACAGACCGTCGCCCTTGATCTTTTCGATCGGGGAATCCGGCGGCAGGAGCTCGCTGTAAACCCCTGCTTCACGCACTCTGCGTGCAATGAGCTGGTTATACTGCGCTCCGAAATTGATGATTACAATTCTCTCCATATAGTATTCCTTATGTAAACTGTTTTGTTGTAAACAAGATGTTGTTTCCGCAAATTTACTGTTCACGGAAACGGATTCCGTCGGGTGCTGCTTCCTCGATTATTGCAAGCGAATATAAATCGATACCTCTTGCACGCAGCGCATCGCCGCCGCCTTGAAAGCCTTTTTCAACCGCAATACCGATGCCGACAAGTTCCGCACCGGCCTGTTCAATGATCGCAACAAGCCCGCGCATTGCCTCGCCGCGCGCCATAAAATCATCGATGATCAGGATTCTGTCTCCCGGATGCAGCCATTCTGCGGAAACAATGAGTGTAACTTTCTTTTTGTAAGTGTAACTCATGATTTCGCTCTTAAAAAGTCCGCCTTCGATATTATCGCTCTTTGCTTTTTTTGCAAATATCATCGGCACACACATCTTTTCGGCACAAACCGTTGCAAGCGGAATGCCGGATGCTTCGACAGTCATAACCGCTGTCAGTCCGCCAATGTCAAAATGAGCAATGAATTCATCCGCCAGCTTGCCCAAAAAAGCAACGTCAACGCGGTGGTTCAAAAAACCGTCAACCTTTACAACATTGCCGGGAAGAACCTTTCCCTCGCGCGCAATGCGCTCCTCCAAAAGTTTCATGCCGAACGCCCTCCGTGTTTTCGGGTTGTGCGAGCAAAAGTGCCGATTTTTCAAAAAAGCTTGCAGCAGATCCGCACCGCATTTCCCTAATAAATATTAGAATTTTACTATAAATCCACAGGTTTCGCAAGGGAAAACTTCACTTATATTATACACGATTGCAGGTATACATCAACGGTTTAAATCGCTCCCTGCAGTGAATTACGGATGGAGTGTTTTGTGCTTTTCACATGTCTGCAACTGCGTTGAGCATATTCATATAGGCTTTAATTGCGCCTATCTGCAAGTTTTTCAGCAATCCGCTCAGTTCAACGCGATTTTGCGTTTCTGCCGAATTGAAGGCTGTTACAAGTGCGGTGAGCTGCATATAGTACTCATCCAGCGCATCCATGACACCTCTGCCGTCGCGCACGCCGTTCAATGCTGAACGCAGGCTTCGGATATTTTCAAGCAGTTCGCTTCCGATGGCCTTTCCGTATTCAATGCCGCGCTCGGCTGTGTCGTAATTTATCACTTCGTTGTTTAAATCATTAATTATTCCGAACGAAAACCCGACAGCTTCCGCAATTCCGTCCAAACGCTCCGCTTCTGCCGTGACCTCGATTTCGACAGGTTCGCATGCAAAGGGCACGATTTCCGCCTTGTACCCTTGTTCAACAAGGCGTTTTCGAACGCTTTCTGCACCCGCTTCCGTTGTGTACGCAGAGGCGAAAACCGAAACGCTTCCGTCCCCGTTGTCGATAATACAGCCTGCCGCTCCGAGTGCACGTACGGAAGCACTGAGCGCACCGGCTTCGGCGTCGGATTCAAAACTGCCGAGCCGCAGCGCATACATGTCCAGCCCCGAAAAATGCACTTTTTGCGTTTGGGGATTTGAGAAACTCAGGTTCGGAGTTGCCGCCGCCGGTTCGGTAACTGCGGGCGTGTTTCCGACGTGTTCTCTGCCGAAAACGCTTTCTGTAAGCCATGAGCCGACCGAAGTTGCAAATATAACATAAATAATACCGCCCATCAGAAGCAGGAGTATCAGCAATCCGAATCCTCCCCTGCTCTCTCCGCGTCCGCCGTCGGCGGAATGTGCCGCATATCCCCCGCGCCTGCGCCTTGTGTTCTTTCGTCTGCGTCTGTATTCCATGTTTGCCTTCCTTTCGCGTTTTGCGCCCGTTTTTGGATTTCCCGTTAACGGTTTATGCAGAAAGGAGGCACAGTATGAATATAAAAACACATGCTGCGTTCGGTTCACCGGCACGCAGACTCCGGCTTTGGTTTATTTTTCGTCCCCGTCGGGCCGCCAGAGATATTTTTCCATGTTCACATGCCCGTCAACAAACTCGACCCCATCTGCGGAAAGAAGCTGAATCTGCATGTTTTCGCCGCCGAAAACAAATGCGGCCGAAACTTCACCCTTCCTGTTCACAACGCGATAGCATGGTATTTCGGAGGGATTCGGATTTACATGCAGAGCATAGCCGACAACACGTGCCCGGCGCGGATTGCCGGCAAGGGCAGCGATCTGCCCGTAGGTTGCAACTTTGCCTCGCGGAATTTTGCGAACCACTTTATAAATTTTTTCAAACACCGTTTCTTCCACAGTTATTTCTCCGTTCTTTTTTGTTCAGCATTTGTCTTTGCCGCAGCATGTATTCAATACTTTCAGGCCTGTTTAATTTTTTTCTGTCCCCATGCAGAATGCCTGTCCCGCACGAAGCATTCGTTTCGCTCCCGTCTGCCCACCGATCTGCGCATTTCTGTCCTTTGCGGCTGCACCGCTTTTGAAATTCATACCCTTGAGCAAACTTGAGTAAAGCATTTTTTTCGTATTTCTGCTTGATAGCAGCAGCGGCTTCCCGAACTCTGAGTTCTCGGCTTGAATTCGGCCTTTTCGCGCGCTTCGTGTTTTTCCTCTCTTGAAGCGTATTCCCCTGCCGACACGCCAATAATCCGTTGTCGCGCAATGAGCCCACAATTCACTCCTGAATTTCATCTTGTCCGGTTCCGCAATGCGCACCTCGTTTTCGTCCGCAGAATATGTTTTGCTCCATATCCATTGCAGCTTTGCATGTGTAATTATGTTCACCGCAAAAATTCGTGTGCAAGTGCCTTAGCTTGCGCAATGCCGTCTGTTTTTTCAATATCGCCGATGCTCCACACGTTTGGAATCAACACACAGCCCGCAATCTCTGCACCGAGCAGCCTCAATGACCTTTCGAATGAAAAAAGAATTCCGTCGAATGTATCCGCACTGTCATCGGCGCAGGCTGAAATAAGCGCAGCTCTTTTTCCGTGCAGTTTTTTCGGAGTTCTGTTCACCGAGTACAATCTGTCAATAACTGCCTTAATTTGAGTTGAAAACGTGTACCAGTAAACCGGAGAGGCAAAAACGATCCCGTCCGCGTCAAGCAGTTTATCGACAATTGCATTGAAATCATCGTCAAACACGCATTTTCCGCCGCTCTTTTCACAGCAGCCGCACGCCCGACATCCGGCTATATTTAAAAAGGCGGTCTCAATTTTGTTCGTTTCAAATCCGAGTTTTGATGCTTCATCAATAAATGCATCTGCCATTTTATCGGTATTTCCGCCTTTTCTCGGGCTTCCTGTCAAAACAACTATTTTCTTCATAAACAATAATCTCCGGCTTCAATCCAGTCTGTCCTGCTTCGCGGCGGATAATCAATTCTCTTTTACGGCTTTTCCCGTCATGTGCTCAATCGCAAGCTCAAGGCAGCACACTCTGCTGCCCCCGGAGGCAAGCTCACGCTCGAGATATGCGGCATCATCCGTAAATTTTTTGCAGAGATTCGTGCATATTTCAATCGCTCTTTCCCGATTGCAGACCGTTGATATCCTGCCGAAGACGATAACGCTGCGAATATTCAGCGCCCACTCTCCCGGATTTCTGTATCCCGCATCGTATACGCAATACGATACTTTGTTGTTTTCACGCAGGGAGTCGATTTTATGTCCCTCAGAGGCTCCGTGAAAACAGATCTCTCCGCTTTTTTCATCATACCAATGATTCATTGGCATTCCGTAAGGATAACCGTCATCCCCGAGAACGGACAGCACGCCGCGCGGTTCGGATTTCAGGATTTCAATGCACTCACGGTCACACAATTCCTGTTTGAATCTGCGCATTTTTCTGAACATTTTTTCTCTTCCTTTCATCTCGTCGCCGCAGGCACAGAGGCCTTATGCATAATTATTATTTGTACCGAAACAAACCTGTGCGGAACTGCCCGGGCAGAACTTACCGAATTCATCCGGATGCATTATATCCCATTGCATGTTTTGCGTCAACTGCGGCATTTGGAACAAAAACGGCTGCACATCTAAAAGCTTGCAGTATTCGTTCCGATTTGATATAATGCCGCTTAACAGGTGGGCAATGCTTGTACATTTGCCCGAAAAAGCCCAAAGCGGCCGAACAATCAGAGATACAAAGATATTCGGAGACACGGTTTCGGAATGAGAGAAACTTTTTACAGAACGGCAATGTTGCTTGGCGAGGGTGCGGAAAACATCCTGTTTGAATCTAAGGCGGCGGTTTTCGGAGTCGGCGGAGTCGGCGGACACTGCGTTGATGCATTGGTTCGCTGCGGCCTCGGCCGAATTGCAATTTTTGACTCGGCAAAGGTCAAGCCGAGCAATCTGAACAGGCAGATTTGTGCAAAAAAATCCACCGTAGGCATGAAAAAAGTCGAAGCTATGAGCCTTCATATTGCGGATGTTTCGGACTGCATCACCGAAGCATTCGACTGTTTTGTGACGCGTGAAAATGCGGAAGAGCTGATTCCTGCGGACGCTGATATAATCATCGACGCCGTGGATAATGTTACGGCAAAGATCGCACTCATTGAGGCGGCGTCACGATGCGGCATTCCGATCCTTTCCAGCATGGGCGCGGGCAACAGACTTGAGCCGGATAAAGTTCGCATTGCGGATATCTTTGAAACAAGCATCGACCCGCTTTCCCGCGTTGTGCGCAGGGAATTGCGCAAGCGCGGTATAAAAAAACTCAAAGTTGTTTATTCCGTTGAAGAGCCGAAAACACCCGTCATTCCCGTTCCGGATCCGGATATGAAGCTGAACGCACCCGCAAGCGTACCCTTTGTTCCCGGAGCGTTCGGGCTTGCTCTTGCTTCGGAGGCCGTTCGCACAATTCTTGAACGAAAAAGGAGGATAAGTTTTAATGAATAACAATAAAATGCGACTGCAAAGGTTAATTTCGTCGTCGATCGCCGTGCTTCTTTTTGCCGCGATCACACTCAGCGCGGCACTGCCTGCGGCAGCATCGGCAGCCGGGAACTTTGCGGCGTGCTTTGCCAAAGCCCAAACCGGCAGAGCAGCCGATAATCTCCGTTCGAACGATGAACGGGAATTTTCAAGCGGCATTCCTATGGATGCCAACGGCATTCCTATGAATGCCGACGGTGTTCCGAAACTGAAGCGCGATGTGCGGAGAAGTGTAAATTCTGATTTTTCGTTTATAAATGTCAAGCTGTCCGTCGGAGAAACGGCAAGTGTTCGCCTTGATCTTTGCGGCGCATATTATGTTGCAGAGAATATGCGTGCTGTTGTCGGCAGCGAAAGCTCCCCCCGTGCAGCTGCCGTCACCGTTGAAGACGGTAAAATTACGCTCAGCTCGGGCGGTTCAACCGTTTATCGGGGTTCCGAAATAACGCTCATGCGCGTGAATTACAACGAATCCGCCGGTTGGCTCCAGCTCTTTTGCAGCGGAAACGCAAACGAAAGAAAATACTTGGGCAACCTTGTTTTCCGCATCAATGATGACGGAACACTCCGAGTCATTAACAATGTTCCGACGGCGCATTATCTCTATGGCATCGTGCCTTACGAAATGAGTGAGTCCTGCCCCATCGAATCGCTCAAATGCCAGGCGGTCGCCTCAAAAACCTATGCATTCGGCTTTACCATGCCCGGTGATGATTATGATATAACCGATTCGTTTAACTATCAGGGTTATCGCGGCTATAAACCCGGCTGCGAAAAATGTATGCGTGCCTGCGTTGAAACAACGGGCGTCATTCTGTCTGTCGATAACGAAATCCCGCTTGCGTTTTACGGCGCAACAAACGGCGGCGAAACCGCTTTGCCGTCGCACCTTTTCGGTTATGATTCGCTTGACCCGCTGTATGAAATCCGTCTTGATGACATTGACTTTTACGAATCCAACCCGATTTGCAGGCAAAATCTTGAAATTACATACGGTGAAGCATCCGAAAACGAAGCATTTAACGCTCTGCTTTGCAGGGAGGCAGCAAAAACTGTCGGTTCTTCAGTTCGGCTCATTTCAATTCTTGAAGCGGATGTGAACACACCGAAATTTGAAAACTGTGAACGCAACATGGCGAATGTTGCCGTGCGTATGCTTGTTGACACCGACGGCGGTGAGCGGGAAGTTTCCGTTGAGTTTGCAGCCGACACGCTGAAGGCTGAAGGCGTTTTCACAAAGAATTACAAGATGTATTGGGGAGAACGTACCGACACCGGCTACAACATCTATTTCTGCCGTTACGGTCACGGTCTCGGAATGTCGCAATACGGTGCCCAGGCACGCGCGCGTGAGGGGCAGACTTATCAGCAGGTGCTTAAATTTTACTACGGGAAGATGAAGCTTACCGATGTTTGCGAGCTGAATCCCGAGCGTCCGTTTGCATACAGCCTTAATATCAAGGCATACGGCGAGTTCAACACTACCAACGTCAACCTTCGTTCCGGTCCCTCCGCATCATTCACAAGTTTGGGCAAGTTCAACACGGGCACGCATGTTGACGTTATCAATGCCGTTAACGGGTGGATTTGCTGCATTGCGGACGGCAAACTCGGCTATGTTCGCGGCGATTATATCGACGTTAAGCTTTTCCCGGCACCCCTTGCTGCGCAGCAAAGAGTCTGCGAGGCAAAAACAACCGAAGCGGCCGCCCTTCGTACCTCCCCTTCTCAATATGCAGCCGAAATCGTGTCACTCAGTGAAGGTGCACAGATTCGCGTTTGGTTTGAAATCGGGGACTGGTACTATGTTCGAATCGGACACCGTTCCGGCTTTGTTGAAAAGAGCAAAGTCATTATCGGAGATTGGTTCATCATAGACCTTCATGCGATCGTTTCATCGCAAATAGGCGACGGCATTCGCCCGCGGCCGTGAGTTTGCGGCGAAACGGTGCGGGGTGAGTATCCCGACATTCACCGTATTGTTCCAATCAACTGTACAGTACGCAAAGTATGCATAAACAGCCCTTCCGAATGCATCGACATCGGAAAGGGCTGTTTATTTTTGTGACATTTAAGCGACTTTTTTAAGAGCCGTGCTGCGCGGCGGTTTCAAGCAGAAGCATGAACCCCGTCAGCAATATGAGAAAGGAAAAATTAAACAGGGAAAACTCTTTTACATATGCTCCGGATTTTCCGGGATTATGCTTTACATATTCACGGAAAGTGATGAGGCTTGCAAGCGATGCGATGAGCGTGCCGACGCCGCCGATATTCACTCCGACAAGCAGATCCGCATAGTTTTCCGTGAACTGCGAAAGCAGAATTGCGGACGGAACATTGCTTATGAACTGGCACGAAAGAACACTGAACACAAGCGTGTTTCGCTCCAAAAGCCCGGACAGAAACTGCCGAACGATGCCTATTCTGCTCATATTTCCCGCAAAAATAAAGAAGAATACAAATGTCAGCAGCAGCGGCCAATCAACTGCGAGCAGTGCCTTTCGGTCCGCCGCAAGCAAAACAGCCGGTATTATAACCAAGCCTATCCAATACGGAATCCCTCTGAAAACTATCGCAATTGCCAACGCAAAAAGCGCAAGGTAAACCGCAAGACGCACCAGCGGAAGCCGAAACTTTTCATCGCTCAGCTCCAGCGGTTCCGGCTTTACAAATACCAGACAGCAAAACGTGATAAGAGCAACCGAAAAAAAGAAAGGCGGTGCCATGATACGCATAAACTCAAGGTTCGGGATTTCAAACTTTGTATAAAGATACAGGTTCTGCGGATTTCCGAACGGAGTCAGCATTCCGCCGAGGTTTGCGGCTATATTCTGCATTATGAAAGTGAATGCCATGTATTTTTCTTTGTGCGTTGTTGTGAGCACAAAAAAGCCCAGCGGCAAAAATGTCAGCAGAGCCATGTCGTTTGCTATCAGCATGGAACCGATAAAAGTTATGTACACAAGGGCAAGCACGCTCATGCGGGCGTTTTTAAAAAGCCGAACTATTTTGCGTGCCAGCATGTAAAAAAAGTTAATGTTCTTCAGCGCACACACAACTGCAAGCACGCAGAACAGGCATGTCAGAGTTTTGAAATCGAAATACTCCGAATAAAGCTTGTCCGGAGGCACAAAAAACATGGTTATGACCGCAGCCGAAAGCGCGATGACCATTACTGTATTTTTCTTCACAAATTGTTTGGCGGCCGACAGAATGCATGCCTTACTCATTCTCTCTGCGCTGCTGCTTTTTCTTTCATTCATTTTTCAGCCTTCTTTTGTTGCGGGAAGAACAACGGCATCCGTTTTGCAAAACAAAAGGAAGCAATCGAACGAATGCTTCCTTTGTTTGGTAGCGGCAATCTGATTCGAACAGATGACACTCCGGGTATGAACCGAATGCTCTAGCCAGCTGAGCTATGCCGCCGTATTCGTGCGGAGGGGCTGATGCACGACCGCAATTGAAATGGTTGCGGGGGAGGGACTTGAACCCCCGACCTTCGGATTATGAGCCCGACGAGCTACCGACTGCTCCACCCCGCGATGATCATTGCCTTTGGAACTTTCGCTCCGCAATGCAGGAGTTATGATAACATGCACGGAAGCGGTTGTCAAGCATTATTTTTGAAAAAATTATATATATTTTCTCTGTTTATTTACATTTGCTTTTTATATTGCTGATTCGGGTTGACATTGTCAAAGATAAGTGTTAAAATTTTCATCAAATTAAATTTGGCTTTGATGGAGAAAAGAGCGGCGGTTGCCCAAGAGAGGTTTGCATTTGCTGGGAGCGAGCTGCAATTAAAGCTCATAAAGTTCGCTCCGGAGCCGCAGCGGTGAAGTTTTGCTTTCCGAATCTCAGACTTTTTGCCGAGCCTGCAAGAGTTCTTTCAGGCTCATTCACGGATGAAAGGGTTTCGAGCGGAGCAGATGTGTAGTCGCTGCCGCGTCAGACCCGATAAAGTCTTTTTGAGGCAGCCTCGGACTGCTGTTTGTGAGCGCGATTTGGCGGATGCATTCGGCACGTTTCAGGCTGTGAAACAGGGTGGTACCACGAGAAAAGCGCACTCGTCCCTCAGGGGGCAGATGCGCTTGATTTATTTTGCGGAACAAATTTCTTTGATTTGAAAAAATAAAGGAGAAAAACAAAATGCTTGACGAACTTGCAAAAATCCGTGAGGACGCGCTTAAACGGCTTGAGAAAATCAAAAGCGAAGAAGAGCTGTCCGAACTGAGCACCTCCGTTTTGGGCAGAAACGGCGCATTGACGGCAATTCTGCGCACAATGGGCAAACTCTCCGCTGAAAGGCGCGCGCAGCTTGGCAAAGCGGCCAACGAGGTTAAACAATCCATTGCCGAAGCACTTGAAGCACGAAAAGCAATGCTTGATGCATTTGCGGAGCAAAAGCGTATTGAAGAAGAAACCGTTGACGTTACCCTTCCGGGCATCATTGAGCTGCCGTCCGGCAAGCTCAACCCGCTTACCAAAGTATATCGCGAAATTCGCGATGCGCTTGTGGGATTGGGCTTCACAACCTTTGAAGGGCCTGAAATCGAATATGATGATTTTAACTTCACAAAGCTGAACCTTCCGCCGGATCACCCCGCAAGGGATATGCAGGATACCTTCTACATCAACGACAGGGTTCTGCTGCGCACGCACACATCCCCCTGCGAAGCGCGTGCGCTTATGACGCTTAAACCCCCGTTCCGCCTTGTTATTCCGGGAAGAGTTTTCCGCGTTGACGAGCCCGATGCAAGCCACAGCCCTGTTTTCATGCAGATTGAAGGGCTTGTTGTTGACAAAAACCTGACATTTGCCGATTTGAAAGGCACTATTGACACTTTTGTTAAGGCCGTTTTCGGCGAGAACGTCCGTTCACGCCTCCGCCCAAGCTATTTCCCGTTCACGGAGCCTTCTGCCGAGGTTGATATTTCCTGCACGATCTGCGGCGGAAAGGGATGCAGCTCCTGCAAGGGCACGGGCTGGATGGAAATTATGGGCTGCGGCATCACAAACCCGCATGAACTTCAAAACTGCGGACTCGATCCCAACGAATGGTCCGCGCTTGCATTCGGCGTCGGAGTTGACCGCGTTGCGTGCCTGAAATACGGCATCAGCGACATTCGTCTGCTTTACGAAGGCGATGCGCGTTTCCTCAGGCAGCTGTAACTAAGGAGGGCAAAATAATGATGAAACTACCGCTTAAATGGCTGAAAGATTATGTTAACTATAACGTAACGCACAAAGAGTTTGCTTCAAAAATGCTCCTGCGCGGATTCGAAGTTGCGGATATCATCCCCGAAATGAAGGTCAGCAGCGTTGTTGTCTGCACAATAACGCATATCGAACAGCACCCGAATGCAGAAAGGCTGCGCGTTTGCAATATCGATATCGGCGCGGAAAACGAGCTTGTTATCGTTACCAATGCGACTAATGTGTATGAAGGCTGTCAGGTTCCCGTTGCGCTGGGCGGTGCGATCCTTGCGGACGGCATGGAAATAAAGCCCACAAAGATGCGCGGTGTGCTGAGCAGCGGAATGTTCTGCGGCGGTGCGGAACTCGGCATCAACGATGTTGAATACGAGGGTGCGGGTGCGGACAGCGTTCTGATTCTGAACGGCGGCACAAAATACACAAACGGTATGCGTATTCAGGAAGCACTCGGACTTGACGATGTCATTTTCGACATTGAACTCACGCCCAACCGCCCCGATTGTCAAAGCATTATCGGCCTCTGCCGCGAGGCTGCGAGTGCTCTCGGTCAGAAATTCCACGAACCTGTCATCAAACCCGTTGCCGGCAGCGGCAGTGCGGCGGATTATGCAAAGGTCACCGTGCTCAATCCCAACCTTTGCCCGCGCTATTGCGCAAGGGTTGTGACCGATTTGAAAATCGAGCCCTCACCGAAATGGATGCAGCTGCGTCTGAAGCTTTCGGGAATCCGTCCGATCAACAATATCGTTGATATCACAAATTATGTTCTGCTCGAATACGGTCATCCGATGCATGCATTCGACCTTGCCTGCATTGAAGATGCGCATATTGTTGTTCGCAACGCCGTTGAGGGCGAGGTTATAACAACACTTGACGGCAAAGAGCGCGCCGTAACACCGGACATGCTGCTCATTGCCGACCCGCACAAGGGTGTCGGCATCGCAGGCGTCATGGGCGGGCTGAATTCCGAAATCACCGTGAATACAAAGGTCACGCTGTTTGAAAGTGCAGTGTTCAACGCCGCAAACATCCGCCGCACAACGCAGAAGCTGCATCATTCAACCGACTCCTCCGCAAGGTTCACAAAGGGCGTTGAGGCCGTGAATGCGGCGCTTGCGGTCAACCGTGCGATTGAGCTTGTTGACATTCTCGGAGCCGGCAGGGTCATCGGCAGCATGATCGATGTTTGCAATGCGGATATTTCCGAAAAAATTGTGAATGCGGATGTTTGTCATATCAACCGTATTCTTAACACAAAACTCAGCGGCGAATCCATGGCGGAGCTGCTTTCGGGCATCAGCATTCCCGCCGACGTTTGTGAAAACCGGCTGCGCATCAAGGTTCCTCACTTCCGCACGGATATCGAGGACGGCATCGAAACCGACTGGGATATTGCGGAAGAGGTCGGACGGCTTTACGGCTACGATAACATCGAACCGACGCTTATGCACGGCGATTCCTTCCAAGGCAGGCTTTCCCGCTCTGTCATAATTGAAGACAGTGTGAAGGATACAATGGCTGCAATGGGCTTCATGGAGCTTTATAATTACAATTTTACCTCTCCACAGGAATATGATCTGCTGCTTATTCCGCAGAACGATGAAAAACGCAACACCGTTCGACTGCAAAACCCCTTCGGCGAGGATCAAAGCCTTATGCGCACAACACTCATCGGCGGCCTGCTCCGCACGATGCGTACAAACTGCAACAAAAAGAGCGGTCACGGCAGATTCTTCGAAATCGGCAATGTTCACTTCAACAACCCCGATCTGCCCGAGGAACGCAAGATGCTCGGCATTATTGCATACGGCGGCGCAGGAAATGTCCGCAATACCGAAAACTTCTTCACGCTTAAGGGAATTATTGAAAGACTGTTTGAAATACTCTGCATTGAGAACGCAAGGTTTGAGCGCGGAGGCGGAGCATATCTGCACCCCGGCCAGAAAGCCGTTGTTTCGATTGACGGCGAGGTCATCGGCGAAATGGGCTGCACTCACCCCCGCGTTGAAAAGAATTTCGGCCTGAGCTGCAGCGCCTACCTTGCCGAAATCGATTTCAACAAGCTTGCGGCGCACACGAACAATTCACGCAAATACAGGCCTTTGCCCAAATTCCCGATCGTGCCGCGTGATATTGCGATTGTTGTTGACAGAAATGTTGAAGCGCAGACTGTCATTGACATCATCAACACAGCCAAAACGCAGGTTATTGTTGAGAACGCAAAGGTATTCGATGTTTACTATCCCAAAGAAGCGGGTGACAAGGGCATTCCCGAAGGCAAGAAGAGCATGGCATTCAGCTTTGAACTCCGCTCCGATGAACGCACGCTTACGGATGAAGATATCAACCGTGCGGTGAATACCATTTTGAAGGCTCTCAAATTCCGTCTTGATGCGGTGCTGAGGTCATAACCGATTTCCGTTTCTGCGGTTTTTAAGACGATTCCGCTTATTTCGGACTGTTTTCCGGGAATGTTCCGCATTTGCTTATTCGAATCGTTTCCCGCATCGGCAGCCGCTCCCGTTCCGCATTTTCCGTGCCGCACCGGGGCGGCCACGCCGACCGGGAAAGCTTTTATCAAATCAACGAAACACCGTCTGAATGAGGCTTCCGCAAAAAATGCTTGCTTGTTTTTTGTCCGGGTTCTTTCTCGGAATGTTTCGATATATTTTGCAGGGATTTATACAAATCGCCTGATTAACGAGTATGTTTAACATTGTTTTGGTTCAGCCGGAAATTCCGCAAAACACCGGCAATATATCCCGAACCTGTGCCGTTACCGGATGCAGACTGCACCTTGTTCGTCCCCTCGGTTTTTCCGTTGATGACAGGTATTTGAAACGCGCCGGTTTGGACTATTGGAACGAGCTTGAGATTCACTATTACGACAGCTTTGAAGAGCTTGAAGCGGCTCATCCCGATGCACGGTTCCATCTGCTTTCCACCCATGCGGAAGCAAGCTTTGCCGAAGCACAATTCCTGCCCGGTGATTTTCTTGTTTTCGGAAAGGAAACGGCGGGACTCGGGCAGGAGCTGCTCTCAAGGCGCAGCTCGGATGCAATTCGCATTCCCATGCGGAAAGGTCTGCGGTCACTCAACCTTTCAAACTCCGTGGCAATCGTCGTTTACGAAGGCTTGCGCCAAAACGGATATGCCGGGCTTGTGTGACGCCTTTTCAATCCCGTTCCGTTATAAATAACTTTTTGTTAAATTCGGGCGCATCTGCCCATATGATAAAAGAGGTTGCAGCAATGGCAAAAATCGAATCGAACAACACGCTTGAAAAAATACTTGAAAACGGCATCATTGCAATATCCCGCGGCAATTACGGCGACACTCTGCTCCGCGCCGTTGATGCGGCTGCACGCGGCGGAATCAAAACCGTTGAAATTACGTTTGAGCAAAACCTTGCACCCGAAATTGCAGGCGAAGCATTGGATAAACTTGTTCGCAAATTCGGCACTGCACTGGCTGTCGGTGCAGGCACGGTGCTGACGCTCGAACAGCTCAGCATTGCAGCACAGGCGGGGGCAAAATATATTGTTTCGCCGAACAGTGACTGCTATATAATCAAGGAAACCAAGCGGCGCGGGCTGATTTCGATTCCGGGCGCAATGACGCCGACGGAAATCACGGCAGCTCATGCGGCAGGTGCGGATATTGTGAAACTGTTTCCCGCCGGTGCGCTCGGGGTGGAATATTTCAAAGCGATCAAAGCACCTCTCAGGCACATTCCCGTTGCGGCCGTCGGCGGAGTTACACCCGAAAACCTTTTGCTCTTTAAAAAAGCGGGGGCGTGTGCATACGGCATCAGCACTGGAATTTTCAATACGGCTGCAATAAAAAATGAAAACTATGAACATGTGTGCCTTCTGGCGCGCGAATATGTTCGCCTTGCGGCGCAGCAGGATTAACCGCCGCCGCGCTTTCGACAGCGGAAAACAAACAGCCCGACCATATTAACGGAGAAACAGTTTTGAGTGATAAAACCTGCAGCAATATTCACGAGGGGCACCGAAAGCGGCTGCGTGAAAGCTATATCAAAAGCAACGGAAGCGATGCTCTCAGGGATCATCAGCTGCTTGAGCTTCTGCTGTTTTATGCCATTCCCCGACGGGATGTAAATCCGCTTGCACACCGCCTTATCAACCGCTTTGGTTCACTTCGCGGAGTGCTTGAAGCAAGCTTTTCCGAACTTGCGGAAGAAGGTATTTCGCAAAGCACGGCCGTTTTGATTAAGTTGGTCGGTGATATCAACTTTCGCGCAAGAATTGCCGACGCAGCCGGGAAGCAATTGAAAAATACCGATGATGCAATGGATTTTTGCAGTGCATTGATTGCGGAGGAACGCGAGGAAGTTTGCCTTGCTGTTTGTCTCAATGCAAAATCCGCCGTAACCTACAGCGAAATTGTCGGGCGGGGAAACAGCACCGAAACACCGTTTTCGTTAAGGCGAATTGTTGAAATCGCACTTGCACAAAAATCAAATGCAATAATCATTGCACACAATCATCCGTCCGGCGATCCGAAGCCTTCCCCACTTGATATTGAGAATACGAGGCGGCTCAGGCTTCTGCTCAACGAAGTCGGAATCGATATGCAGGAACATATCATAGTTTGTCGCAGGGCATGCTATGCGATAGTTCGCGGATACTCAAGAAGCACAGAACATTTCGTCAGCACTTCCGATGCCGCCAATAAAACCTGCACGGAAGAGAGACCTGCGCGCATCACTGTATCAAACAACAGTGCGTGACGCTGCGGCATTAAATAATACCGGCATTAACCGTTACCATCATCGCTCAATGCATTGAATTGAGCAAGGAAAGGACACAGGCAGCGATAAAATGAATCAAAAACTAAAAAGGTATCCTGAAGTAATCAAACGTATTATGCTTTTTATCGGCGCAGCATCACTTCTGCTCGCATTCTGCATCTGTTTCGGATGCACCGAAAACAGCAATGCAAAAACCTTGCAGCAGCTTTTTGACGAAATCAACAGCACAGGCAAAATGTCGGCTTTGACTGCCGTTCCGACAGAAGATTACCTTCCCGTTTTCGGAATCGAAACGGAAAAGGTTGCAGACTCCGTGTTTTACATTGCCGAAAATCCTTCGTATTCGGCGGATGAAGCCGCAATATTCAAAGCCGTTGATGAAACCTATGCCAAAACGCTTGAACGAATCTTCAAAGCACGAATTCAGGCGCAGGCGCAGCTCGCTCAAAGCTACAGTGTTGAGCAGTATGACAAGATTAAAAGCACTCAAATTAAACGCAGCGGCTGCTATGTTTATTATGTTGTGAGCGAATTCGGGGAGGAACTGACCGGAATGCTTGACTCCGGCATTGCAGGCATCATGTTGAACGATTGATATCTTTTTCATCAGATTTTGGTGTTTCCGGATATTTGATTTTGCGGCAAAAAAGCAACCGGGTTTGGTTTTTTTGAGCTGAATTGCGCTTGCAATTGACAAGTTCGCCCCAATGTGGTAAAATCCTTCAACGGAAGCGGCAGCTGCGGATATGCATATCGCAATTTCGGAGTGCCGCGAAAAACAATATCACGAGGCTTAGTTTTATGAAGTTAAATAAAATTATTGCTGTTCTGCTTGCTTGTTTGCTTGCATTAGGGTTATTTGCATGCAAAAAACCGAATGATCCCGTTATCGACATCGGCGGCAGCGCATCCCCCAACCAAACCGGCGCTTCCGCAACTCAACAGGGTTCGGTTGCGGACAGTGCAACCCCGAACAGCGGTTCATCCACAAGTGCACCCACTTCGGAAGGAACATCGGATGTAAACCCAACCCCGACCGAATCTTCGGCAGAAATTATCGTGTCCCTCGGCAGTGAAACCGCTCCCGCACGCAACACAATGCCCACGGAAACTTACGGCATAAGCAATGCCGAGTGCGAAAGTTGGTTTTCCGATGCGGTATTTGTCGGAGATTCCATCACAATCGGTTGGAAAAACTACAACAACCGCATGCTCGAAAAAAATCCCGAATTTTTTGGAAATACGCGCTTCCTCTGCGAAGGCAGCTACGGCGTCGAACATGCGCTTGAGCCGATTTCGGATTCCAGTCTGCACCCCGTTTACGGCGGAGAACAATGCTACATTTGGGACGCCGTTAAGAAAATGGGCGCAAAAAAGGTCTTCATTCTGTTCGGATTGAACGACATTTCCATTTTGGGTGTTCAGGGCACTGCGGACAACTATGCCGAAGTCATTTCAAATATTCGCCGCGAAAACCCGGAGACGGAGATTTACGTTATCAGTGCAATGTATATGTTCAAAGGCAGCGAACGCGAAAAGCTGAACAACAGGAATATCTATGCACTTAACAAACTGCTTGCGAAAATGTGCCGCGAAAACGGCTATGAATTTGTTAATATCGCAAGCAATCTCATTGACGAGAGCGGCTTTCTTCCGCAGGAATACTGCTCCGACAACTACGTTCATCAGACCTACTCTGCGTATGCTGTCTGGGCGGATATTCTCCGCAGTCTTGCCGCAAGGCATCTAACCGGACAAGGACGGCTTGTTTTCGAATAAATCCAATCGGCTGAATCGCCGTTCGCGAATTATTCAGACCGACTTTGTGCAATATGGTTTCAGTCGATACACAGAAAGATGTTTCTCGGATTTTATTATCAAAAAA
Organism: uncultured Clostridia bacterium; assembly: GCA_937894955.1. Lineage (GTDB taxonomy): Bacteria > Bacillota > Clostridia > Christensenellales > CAG-138 > PeH17. The sequence continues at coordinate 17,067 of CALAXO010000145.1, read as the reverse complement.
GATACCATGGAGGAAAAACAATGAAACGCACTGTATCCTTTGCGCTCTCCGCCGTTCTTGCTCTTGCCGTGCTCCTTTTCATCGGCTGCAAAGGCAATGAAAACAAGCCCAAGCAGGCGGATGTTGAAGCTGTTTATGCAAAGCTTGTTGAATCCGGTCAGCTTCCGTCAATGACAAAAGTGCCCGAAAGGGATCTTGAAGAGGTATACGGAATCGACAAAACAAAGCTTGCACAGTGGGCAATGTACCTGTCCGAAAACTATGCGGTCAACGTTGGCGAAGTTTCGATTTTTGAAGTTTCCGATGCGGCATATGCTGAAGAACTGCAGCGCATTCTTCAAAATCGACTCGACAGACTTCGCAAGGTTGCAAAAGAATATGCACCCACCGAGACTGCAAAGCTCGATCCTGTGGAAGTGCACCGTGCAGGCAATTATGTTTACATGGTTGCAGGCAGCGACTACAATGCTCTCATGAAAATCATGCAGGAGAACATTGGCTGATGGTTTTTTCAAGCCTGCTGTTCATCTTCATCTATTTTGTTGTAACTTTGGCACTGTATTATGCAGTGCCTAATCGTGTTTATCGAAATGTAATCCTTTGCGTTCTCAGCCTTATTTTCTACGGCTGGGGTGAACCGAGTTTTGTGCTTTTGATGATATTCTCCATAGCGTTCAACTGGCTTGCCGGTCTGCTTGTCGGGAAATATCGAAACAACAAAAAACGCTGCAAAGCCGTACTCATCGCCTCAGTCGTGCTGAACCTTGCGCTGCTGGGCATATTCAAATATACGGGCTTTGTTGTCGACACGCTGAAAGCTGTTTTTCCGTTCATGCGCAGCTATGCAACGCCGATGATACCTCTGCCGATAGGCATATCGTTCTATACCTTTCAGGCGATGAGCTATGTTATCGATGTTTATCGCAACGACACCTCCGTTCAAAAGAATCCCATATATTTCGGTACATATGTCGCACTCTTTCCTCAGCTTATCGCAGGTCCCATAGTGCGCTATCGCGATATTGCGGATCAACTTGAAAACAGACACGAAAACGTCAATCAATTCGCTTCCGGAATAAAGCTTTTCACTGTCGGGCTTGCAAAAAAAGTTTTGCTTGCCAATCAGCTTATCGCTCTTTGGAACGTGCTCCGTGAAAGCTCTGCAACCAACGGCATCCTCGGTTCATGGGTCGGAATCATTGCATACACACTGCATATCTATTTCGATTTTGGCGGCTATTCCGATATGGCAATAGGTCTCGGCCGAATGTTCGGGTTTGAGTTTCTCAAAAACTTTGATTACCCCTATATTTCCCGCAGTATCAGCGAGTTCTGGCGCAGATGGCATATCTCCCTTTCCACCTGGTTCAAGGAATATGTCTACATCCCCCTCGGCGGCAATCGACGCGGACTTGCGCGTACCCTGCTTAACACCGCAATCGTTTGGATGCTCACCGGACTTTGGCACGGTGCAAGCTGGAATTTCGTGCTTTGGGGAGTGTATTTCGGGATTATCATCATAATCGAAAAACTGTTCCTTGGGAAATATCTTGAAAATGCCCCCGCATTCCTTTCCCACCTGTATGCGATATTCCTTTTCACCTTCGGATGGGTTCTGTTCGACTTTACGGACATGGGGCAGATGCGTGATTTCATCGTTTCGCTTTTCAACGGCGGCAGTGTCGGCTTGATTTCGCATGATGCACTGGTTTATACGCTTGCTTATCTTCCCGTGCTGATCATTTCAATCATTGCCTCCACTCCGTTGGTCAGCAACCTTCATAAAAAAATCGAAAACAGGGCGTGGTGCGGCTATGCCGATGCGGCGCTTGTGCTGATTGCGCTTGTTCTCTGCACTGCATCGCTCGTTTCAAGCGGTTATAATCCGTTCATCTATTTCCGATTCTGACGGAAGCCGCTGTCGGGAGCGAAAATGCCCTTGCACGGCACATGCAATTATGTTTATTATAAAACCCGCTGACGGCAAGCATCCGTCGACGGGTTCTGTTTTTGCAGCCGCAGCTGAGGTACCAAACAACACTGAATACCGTTAATATCTGTTTGCTATTTTGACGCATACATTTTGCCGACTATCCAATTTGACAACCGACAAGGCAGAAGCTTTCCGAGCAGGCAGCAGGCTTTGTATTGCAGCCCGACGGAGCGGAGCGGTTTCGGGTTGCGCTTGTGGGACACTGAATACATGCACCGCGCGATAACATCGGGGGACATGCCGTTTTGCTCATCGCGTTCCATCGTTGCAACGGATTTTGAAAGTGCCGCATAATCGGAGCTGCCCGCATTCGATTTTGTTCTTGCGGCAGTGAAACCGGTTTTTATATCGCCGGGCATAATTGCCGCAACGCGGATCCCGTACGGACGCACTTCGTTGGCCGTTGCAAGCACAAGCGAATTCAGTGCAGCTTTTGATGCCGAGTAATATGCCTGAAAAGGTATGGACAACATTCCCGCAACCGAACTTGTTACGATTATCATACCGCCCCCCTGTCTGCGCATTTCGTGCAAGGCAGTACGTATACAGTTGGAAGTTCCGAAAAAGTTAACGTCGAATTGGCGTTTTGCGTCCGCATCGGTTGTGAACTCAACCGCACCGGAAATTCCGAACCCGGCATTGCAGACAAGCACATCAAGCCTTCCCTCCCGACCGATCACTGTTTTAATCGCATTGCGGACGGCAGCCTCGTCCGTAACATCGGCGCAGATGCTCTCAATTCCCGCTTCCGGGCACGGACGGCGGCTCAATCCGTACACTCTGTCTCCCTTGGCAAAGAACAGTTTTGCGGCCGCAAGCCCTATTCCGCCCGAAGCACCGGTGATAAGTACGATTCTTTTCGGATTATCAGTCATTTTTCACAATTCTCTCAATAATATCGAGAGCCTCGTCAAGTATCGTCTCGGTATGATTTGCCATGTAGCTCGTGCGAAGCAGACTCTCTCCCGGAGGCGTTGCGGGCGGCAAAACCGGGTTCACATAAACACCCGCGTCAAACAATTCCTTCGCCTTGCGGAGGGTGCGCATTTCATCATAGGTATAGATGGGGATAATCGGCGTTATGCTGTCGCGTATGGCAATGCCGCGTTCAAGCAGCCCCTTGCGCATATAAGCCGCAAGTTCAACAAGCCTCTTGGGCATTTCAGGATGACTGCGGAGAATATGCAGTGCCTCAATCGCCGTTGCGCAGTTTGCGGGAGGAATGCTTGCGCAGAAAATGAACGGACGCGAGGCATGACGAACATAGTTCACAACGCGCTTATCGCCTGCCATATAGCCGCCGAGAGAAGCGAGTGACTTGCTGAAGGTGCCCATTATGATATCAACCTTATCGGTCAGTCCGAAATAATCTGCCGTACCTCTGCCGCCGTTTCCAATAACGCCGAGGCCGTGAGCATCGTCAACCATAACGCGCGCTTTGTATTTTTGCGCAAGCTCAACAATCTCGGGCAGTTTGCATATATCGCCGCCCATGCTGAACACGCCGTCTGTCACAATAAGCTTGCCCGCTTCAAGCGGAACACTTTGGAGCGCAGCCTCAAGGTGTGCCATATCGCTGTGGTTAAAGCGAATCGTTTTTGCATAACTCAGTTTGCAGCCGTCGTAAATGCTTGCATGATTCTCCTTGTCGCAAAAGATGTAATCGCCTCGGCCCGCAATCGCGCTGATGATGCCTAAATTGCTTTGGAAACCCGTAGAGAACGTCATAGCGTCTTCTTTTTTCAAAAAATCGGCAAGCTCCGACTCAAGCTGAACATGCAAATCAAGCGTGCCGTTCAGAAAACGCGAACCGGAACAGCCTGAGCCGTATTTTTCGAGTGCACGCACGCCCGCCGCAATAACGTCGGGATTGGAAGTCAGCCCAAGGTAGTTGTTTGAACCGAGCATTATGCGCCGTGAACCCTCCATGATGACTTCCGGCGCCTGCTTCGATTCGATTTGGTGGAAATAGGGATAAACGTTTTCGGCTGTTGCCTTCTCGACTATCTCAACCCTGCATTTGTCAAATAAATCCATATAAATCTCCAATAAATGCGGCAGTCTGCGCACCGGGATAAAAAATTTATATGGCTACGCTTTCCGCCTTGGTATATACCTTTCAAGTTTAATACATTTCTTAAGAAAAGTCAAGGCATTTAAAGAAAAAACTTGGTTTGTTACAAACATCAATAACTAAGCGGGACTTGCTAACGGCCCGCACCTGTGTTAAAATTGAAACAAAACATCAACTCGGAGAAATCAATGCAAAACGAACCGGAATATGAACTGATAAAAAGCAGCAGAAAAACACTTGCTGCCGAAATCAAACAAGGTCGACTTATCATTCGTGCCCCGCATCAGGCAGCCGATGATGATATCAGGCGATTCATCCAAAAAAACAGGCAATGGATTGAGACCCATCTTGCAAAATCACGCTCCCACGAAGAAGCTGCGGAAAGCATCCCGAAACTTACGCCCGAAGAGCTTCATGACCTTGCTCAACAGGCTCTGAAAGTGATCCCCGCGCGCGCTGCTTACTATGCTCCGCTCATCGGCGTTACATACGGGCAAATAACGATTCGAAACCAAACCTCCCGTTGGGGAAGCTGCAGCAGCAAAGGCAATCTGAATTTCAACTGCCTTTTAATGCTTGCTCCGCCGGAGGTTTTGGACAGCGTTGTTGTTCACGAACTTTGTCACCGCAAGGAAATGAACCACTCGCAAAAATTCTATGCCGAAGTCCTTCGTGTTTTTCCAACCTACCGCGCACAGGAAAAATGGCTCAAAGACCACGGCTGCGAAATACCGGAGCGACTCCGCGACTGACACGATTTCATTTTGCAAAATACCAATCTTTTATATTTCGGAGCAAAGCCGGTTCACGCATCGTCCCGATCGCCTGAAGCTTTGCGGAATACACAACGCTGTTCAGGCGGAAATAAAGCACAATGAACGGAAGCTCATCGGCAAAAGCGGTTTGCAGCTCATATGCGGCATTGCGAAGGGATTCCTCATCCGCAGCAGCACTCATTTTGTCAAGTGCGGTCGAAACCCCGGAATACAAGCCTGCATTATAATGCCCGAAATTGTTCTTTCCGTTTGTGCTGAGATAAGGCTTAAGGTCATTGCTTTGCGCAAGGTTAAAGCCGCACAATGCAAGATCCCAATCGCCTGCCGCAAGCGCGGCCATATATTCGCTGTCCGCGCTGCCGTATGAATGTGCAGCGATCACGACCTTAACCGTTATGCCGACGGCCGCAAGCTGTTCGGCAATCATGCCCGCCGCCTCGCTTCGAACGGTGTTTTCTGTTGTGCCGCTTGTTAAAAGCGTAAGCTCAATCGGACTTCCGTTCAGCGTTCTTCGCCCGTCCGCACCGATGTGGCTGCCGAGCTCATCAAGAATTGCATTTGCGCTGTTCAGGTTAAAATCATATTGAACGGCATTGCTGTTATACAGCCATGAATCCGGCGGCACAGGAACATCGGCAGCACGCGCTCTGTTCATGTAAGCATTTGTTATCAGCTTGGTCCTGTTCAGCGCATGTGCAATTGCACGGCGGAACTCAACGCGTGACACGAACGCGCGATTGTGATTCACAAGCATGACTTCCATATTTTGAGTCATCATATCCGTAACAACGGTTTTTCCCGCTTTGCTGTATTGTCCGACGGTCAGAAGCGCAGTGGGCACAAAATTAAGCTGCCCCGCACCGTAGGAAGCAAGCGCGGTTGCATTTGATTCTCTTGCGTGGAATTCGACCGTATCGATATAAGGCGACCTGTCCCACCATTCCTCATTGGATTTTAACGTTATCTTTGTGTTTGAAACATAGCTTGCACGATATGCACCCGTCCCGGTGAACGGTTCTGCGTTCTCATGTATTATCGGAAAGCTGAGCGAATAAAGCTCTCCGATGCCCGCAGAATTCATCGTTACGCGCAGGGTTGTCGCATCTGTCATTTCAATTCGATTAATGCTTGAAAGCGCAGAAGCATAGTATGATTCGGAACCGAGAGTGTAAAGCTGATTAAATGTATACACAACATCAGCCGCGGTCAATATGTCCCCCGAATGCCATTTAACGTTTTCACGCAGGTTAATAATCCACGAATTCGCATTTTCTTCATCCGCACTCCAGTTCACAGCAAGCGACGGAACGAGCCTGTTGCTTTCGTCAATTCCGATAAGGCTCTCGAAAACAAGCGAATAGAGCCCGAGTGCTTCCTCCGTCGTTACTGTCAGCGGGTTATAGTTCAAACTGTCTTTATTCAGGTTGCGCGGCATGGGGAGTTTCAGCGTTCCGCCCTGCTGCGGAACGGGTTCCGATGTTTGCGGTGCCGCAGATTGCGGCAGATTCGTCTGAATTGCATCGCTGCTGCGATTTCCGCATGCAGTGCAGAAAAACACCGAAACGGCAAGCAGAACAGCTCCTGCTCTTAACAAAAACCGCATTGCGGGTTCGGCCTTATTCGCGTCCCGCTTCATGTTCGCTTTCTCGCAGAAATTGGTATTTTTCATATGCATCTTTAACCTTTTTAACATAATTTTCGGTTTCCTCGTACGGAATGATTAGATTTTTTCCGTCACAGTATTTCGGGTCGTCCAACCAACGGTCCACGGCACTGTGACCTGCATTGTACGCAGCGGCAGCAAGCTCAATATCCCCGTTGTATTTTTCCAAAAGGAACGAGAGCAGCCAACAGCCCAAATCAATATTGTAATCCGGTTTGAATATTTTGCTTTCGTCATACTTTTTCCCCTGTCGCCATGCGATCCATTCACCCGTCTCGGGCATGATCTGCATCAATCCCCGTGCCCCCGCACCCGATACGGCATCCGGAGTAAAAAAACTCTCCGTTCTTATGACCGCAAATACGAGGCATGGATCAAGATCGTATTTTTTGCACGCGCTTCGAACCTCTGCTTCAAATTCCATCGGATAGGAAAAATGCCTCCGCACAGGTTTTTGTAACACAGCTGTGACCGCAAGCGCAAGCGCAATGCAGCAGCCCGCAAAAATGAGCCGAAGCCTGTTCCTGCCGCCGTTCTTTCGGCTGACGGTATGTTTGCATGTATTTTTTCTTTTTGCCATATCCTCCGCTCCGTATGCATTTTTATTTCTGCGGGAGCGTTTTATGCCTCGCAGGGCGGCTGCGCATTATTTTCCGCCGCTTTTTTCTGCAATGTTCCGATAAGCTCATCAACCCGCAAATGCAGCTCGGTTTCGGTCGTATCGTTTTCGATTATGTAATCCGCATAGCGTTTTTTCTTCCATTGCGGCATCTGCGCTGCCATTCTCGCGTGCGCCTCGCGCCTCGACAGTCCGTCACGTTTCATTATACGGGCATAACGTGTTTCAATATTCGCCGTCACAAGAATCACGCTGTCGCATTTTTTATGCAGCCCGCTTTCGATAAGCAGCGGCACATCAAGCACCACTCCCGGAAAATCCGAGTTTTGTTTCGCCGCTTCCGCCTGTTCGAACAGGCTTTCAATCACGGCAGGATGAACAATGGCATTCAGAAGCTCCACACGACTCTTTTTCTCAGCTGCATTTCGCTCCGCTGAAGCATTTTCCGCGTTGCGCGGGCGAGCTTTATTCTGCACTTCGTTGTTCTTTTCGCCGAAAACGCATTCTGAAAGCTTTTTTCGGTCTATATTGCCCGATTCATCCAGTATGCCCTCGCCGAACGCATTCGTAAGCTTCCTTAATACTTTTTCCGTTTGAATCACATCATGCGCCGTTTTGTCTGCATCAACAATAAAAAAACCGCGCTCAGCCAGAATTGCCGAAACGGTGGATTTGCCCGCCGCCATGCTTCCGGTAAGCCCAAGCAGCGGAATCCGCTTGTTTCCTGCAATAGCTTTTTCGTCAAAATCATTTATTCTTTCGCTGTACATGGAGCCGGTCATTTCCTCCTTTTCTTTATGATAATGCTTTACTTTGTGTCAAACCAGCTGTGTCCGCACTCAACATCCGCTTTAAGCGGAACACGAAGCTTTACAACATTGCTCATGCAATCCGAAAGCAATGCCTTCACACGCTCCGTCTCCTCCTCCGGCGTGTCTATAATCAGCTCATCGTGAATCTGAAGAATCAGCCGTGCGCGGAGCCCCTGTTCCTTAAGACTGTTTGCAACCTTCACCATTGCGGCTTTAATTATATCTGCCGCCGAACCCTGAATCGGCATATTCATCGCAACGCGCTCACCGAAACTCCGCGTGTTGCGGTTTGAAGATACGATTTCGGGAAGCTCGCGCCTTCTGCCCATAATAGTCACGGCATAGCCTTTCTCCCTGCCGTTTTCAACCGCAGCTTTCATATAGTTTCGCACTCCCGTGCAGCGGTCAAGATATTTTTCAATGTATTCCGAAGCTTTCTTCGGCGAAATATCCAATTGTTCGGAAAGGCCGTATGCGCTTATGCCGTACACAATGCCGAAATTGACAGCCTTTGCCGCAGAACGCATTTCACGCGTCACCTCGTTCTGCGGAACACCGAAAACTTCCGCCGCCGTGCGTGTGTGGATATCATCCCCGTCGTTGAAGGCGGCAATCAAAGCCTTGTCCCCGCTGATGTGCGCAAGCACGCGCAATTCTATCTGTGAATAGTCCGCTCCGACAAGAACACAGCCCGGGCTTGCAACAAAAGCGCGGCGGATTTCGCGTCCAAGCTCCGTGCGGACAGGAATGTTCTGCAAATTAGGCTCCTGACTTGAAATGCGTCCCGTTGCGGTAACATTCTGGTTCAAGGTTGTGCGGATTCGTCCGTCCGAACCGATTTTTTTGAGCATTGCATCGATGAACGTTGACTTGAGTTTCGTCAGGAATCTGTACTCAAGCACCTTGCCCACGATAGGATGCATGGTCTTCAGCCCTTCAAGCACCTCACTGTCGGTTGAGTATCCCGTTTTTGTTTTCTTTCGCGGCGGAAGGCTGAGTTTTTCATACAATACCACGGAAAGCTGCTTCGGCGAAAGGATGTTGAAGCTCTCCCCCGCAAGCGCGTGAATTTCTTTCGCAAGCTCTTCGGAACGCGCCGCCATGGTTTCGCCGAGAGAACTCAAAACCTCCCTGTCGAGCATGAACCCCGCGCTCTCCATATCAAACAGCACATGTTCAAGCGGCATTTCAACATTCCGATACAGCTCCGTCATGCCGCTGCGTTCAAGCATTTGTTCCAGCTTCGGTTTCAAAACGATAAGCGCAGCCGCTCCGCGCTCACCGATACCGCTCTCCTCGGCAAGCACATCAAGTGTTTTTGCGGGATGCAGTGCGTTAAGCAGGTAATCTGCAAGCATGGCATCGAAAATTTCACCGTTGAGCGCAACACCGAACGGCGCAAGGATATGCCGTTTTGATTTGGCGTCAAATACGGTTTTTTTGATTTTTTCCGACTCAAAGGCGGGTTTAAGTGCGCAGAGAACCTGTTCGGGCAGCAATGCCGCACTGAACAGATCGCCTCCGACCGAGGCATTGAAAAGCACCGTGCCCTCACGCATCATTGCAGCGACCGTGACACTCTGTTCACAAATATCGAACGCAATTTCAGTGCATTGCAGAAGCGTATCAACGCAGGCCTGCAGCTCTTCATCACTTTTGACATCGCGGAGATCGAAGTCGGCAGTTCGTGCCTCGGCAGCATCTTTCCCGTTTGATTCAGGCATGTTTTCCGCATTTTGATTCTGCGTGCCTGCAAGTTCACGCACGCGTTTAAGGACGGCGCGAAGTTCAAGCTTTGTCAGCTCCGCCGTGCCGTTTGCAAGCAAAGCGGGGTTGAACCTGCAATCCTCCACCCGCTCGCTCACCGGAGCATCGGTGTTTATTGTTCCGAGTTCATAGCTCATTCTTGCGGACTCCGCACCGTCAAGCAGCTTCTGCCGCAATGCGCCCTTTTCATTTTCCGCATTTTCAAGCACGGATTCCATCGTTCCGTATTTTGAAAGCAGCTTAAGCGCAGTCTTTTCGCCGACACCCTTGATGCCCGGCAGATTGTCTGAACTGTCGCCCATTAAGCCTTTGAGATCGACCATGCGGGCAGGTTCAAGCCCGTATTCGGCAAAAAGAGTTTCTTTATCGTATTCGACGGTTTCGGTGATGCCCTTTTTCGTCATCAGAACGTGCACATTATCGGTGATAAGCTGCAAAGCATCCCGATCCCCGGTCACAAGCAGAGAATCAACGCCCTCCTTCTGCGCCCGACGGGAAAATGTGCCGAGAATATCGTCCGCCTCGTAGCGTTCGCATTCAATAACGGCAATGCCCATTTTTTTCAGCAATTCCTTCAAAAGCGGGAACTGCTTGCGGAGATCGTCCGGAGTTTCCCTCCTGCCGGCTTTATAATCGGCATATTTTTCATGTCGAAAAGTTTTTATCGGCATGTCAAACGCAACAAGCAGGTAATCCGGCCGCATATCGACAAGCTTCAGCAGCATCGAAAGGAAGCCGTGCAGTGCGCCCGTCGGCGTACCCGCTTTGTCGGTCATGTTAGGAAGCGCGTAATACGCTCTGTGCATCAGTGAGTTGCCGTCAATTGCAATCAGTTTCATTTTATATTATCTCCGTTGTTATCCATGGTTCTGTTGTCCCGCCGGTCACAGGTTTATGCGCCGAAAATTTTCAGCAGGGCAAAGAGTGCGATGCTGACCGCAACGCTCAGAAGCGTTCCGTAAAGATAGTATTCCGCAAAGGAGCGATCTTCAAAGTCCTTAAATCTGACTATCGATTTCGCGGTAAACACAAGTGCCGTTGCCGAATACTGCCCGAGCAGGAGCATACAAATTATTATAAATCGTTCCAACGAACCGATGCATCCGCCGTGCTTCAGGCGTGTTTTCACCGTTTCATCAGGCTTTTCGGTTACAAGCACCTTTTGAACAAAAACATTTGCGGGCTTCAGCACGGCAAGCAGCATTGTCAGTATGCTGAGCATTGCAAAGCCGTTAACACCCACGAGATTTTTTATGTCATTTTGCAAAAATTCTATTCCGCGCCCCGCACCGCAAAATGCCGAAGCGAAAGATACGGCAAGAATTATTGAAAGGTGCAGTGCCTGGTCGATAAGATATGCAGCTCTGTCCTGCTTCACGGTCAAACTGCCGCGTTTTGCGGCGCCGTTTAAGATCAGCTGCTTCACAATGTCAATCGCCGCATGTGTCACGGCACAGGCCGCAACCGCATATAAATATGCATTCGAATAACACAGCAGCAGCGTTGAAAACATTACTGCCGCATAAATCCCTGCATGAATCAAAACATACAGTGTGTTCCTGCTCTTCAGTTTTGCAAGGCACTGCGGTTGAAAATAATAATCTCCGAGCATATGCGCAAGCATCAAAAGTGTGTATTCCTTCATCGATTCATCCTCTGCTGTCGTATTTTAATTCAAGTTAAATGGTTTTATCGGCACATTGTTTATCACCGGTTTCCGAAAACTCACTGTCGGTTTTCAGTCCCGAAAGCAAAGCTTCCGCAGCAATCAGACCTTCGGCATACTCCCTTGCATTTGAAACGGAAAGGCTTATATTAAATGTGCTCTGTGTTATTCCAAGCCGCTTTGCAAGCTCGGTTTGGGTTTGTGCAGCGTTTGTGACCGCATTTCGAACATACATCGCTGCCGCCTCGTTCTGCCGTTTTGTTCTCTCCCGCCGCAATGCGGACAGAAGCAGCAAAACGGTATTCACGCCGGTTTCAAGTTCCCTCCGCCGCATATTTCGATCGCATTCCGTGCCTCCGGCGTCAAGCAGTATTCTTGAACACGCTCTGCCGCGATTTTCGGCCTTTCTGAGCAAATTCATTCCGTGCCGCGCACGATAAAATGCTTCTCCGTCCGCCCCAATCGCCGCTTCCCTTCGGATTTGTGTTGCCATGCCGCCGAAACCGATTGCAATTCTTATGCGAACCGGGAACATTTCGTCAATTATCCTGTCGGCAACAAAAATCGGATCCGCACCCTTTTCCGCAAACAGAAGCCCTTGAAACTCATCACCGAGCGTTATCAAAAAATCTGCCGCAATATGCGCCGCATGTTCAGCATTGACGGAAGAAAGAATCGATTGCAGCTTTTTTTGCACATCATAACGATCTTGTTCGTGCCGCGAGTCAATAATATCTCCGATCAGCGCAAAATACTGCCGCTCACTGTTCGTTTCACCCGGGTTGTGCATAAAGCCTCCGCAAAATATACTTATAATATTGTACCACATTTTGCACCTGAGTTCAATCCGATTATTGACGATTTCGTGAATTTGCAGGTATGTTATCGTTTGTTTTGCGTTCAATACAGCCAAAAAGCCTGCACTTCTTCAAATTAAAATGCAGGCTTCTCTTGCACATAAAGTTGTCATATCGGTTAACTTGTCGTTATGCTAATCAGCTAATCATCTTTGCACGGACAATCAAATCGAGAGCTGCAATCCGCTTCGCCGTTAGGCATTGTGTATTTCTCCCAAATCTACTGCTTTTTTATTTAAAAATCCTGTTAAGGATCCCGTTCTCCATGTCGGTTATATTATAAAGATTTTCAAGAACAATGAATGTCTCCTCCAAATTCCGTTTTGCGTCCTTCCATCCTGCACCATCCGTTATTCAAACGAACTCAAAATCCGGAATTTCTTTTGCCTCTTCGGCAATCATTTTATAGCTTCGTGCAGTTTCGTTCAGCTTCGAACCGGATGATGCGTAGAAATTCGTTTCGATAACAAAAATCTTATTTTCAGTCTTCACAACAAAGTCCCAACGTTAGAGGGTCGGACTTAGGGATTATCGAAAACAACGATCATTTTCTAACGACATCCTCAAGCGGTATCAACAAAAAGGCCACACGGCCGACACCGTAGTCGGTTGTGTGGCCTTTTTGTATAATAGTTATTTATTGGACAGCTTAACTACATACTCATTATTTATTGCCCGTGCAGAAATCGTTCCACCAATTTGCGCCGAGAAAACCTCTTGGCATACCACTATTTTGCCGATCGATACTTCATCGCCATTCTAAAGTTCGCAAGAGTAAAATTTGTAACGAAGCAGCTCAAGCAATATATTAACCGGGAAACAGCTGCGACGTATGGATAAAAATGCAGAAGAGAAAACAAGAAATAATACCACTTCGGCCCATAATGTAAAATCAAATGCAAACAATGGCAGTATATACTACAATAAGTATTCTGCTGTAATTGTCTTTTCTTCCTTCGCCGAAACGATTCTGTATTCTTGTTGATTGCTTGTATTCCGAGGGTTTAGCTCATGCATTAGCACAACAAGCGAAATAATGGAAACAAGCAGAATCAATGAAACACTTATAATCTCCGGCCATATATTTGGATTGCCCTCCAAGATGCTTTTGATATCTATAAATAGGACTGAAATCCAAAGTGGGAAAAACATACAAAAGTCGGTTATTACTGACACTGTATTTTCCGCCCAATCACTACCGTTGACGGGCGCCACAACTTCTACTGCCATTTTTTCAAACGGATCTATCATTCCCTTATTGCACAACAGTTTTACGATTTTCTCAGCTGTGCCTTCCACCGATGCATCGAATTTATCCCCATCAGCATCTAAGGGAATTGAGAACTGTCTTGCCATAGCCACACGAACACTCTTTTTCTTTAACGCAGTCAATCGGTTTGCGTTGAAGGAGATAAACTTTCGAGGATTGCGACCTGCCGCTGCAGCGAACTTGAAGTCTTCCATGCCATTGATAATATCAGCTTGCGCTATATCTTCAAGTTTCCGATGGCATACTGCTTTGTAAGAACGCTCCATATTAAATAAGTTTTCTCCAGCTAATGTCAAAAAATATACCGTCTGCCCGACCACAAGGATACCCATTGTTGGTCTCAATGATAGTATCTTATATGACAATTCTTCAAACTATCCTCTTTTTCGGAGAAATTTGTGCTTTAACATGATAACAGGATTTTGCATTGAAACTAATTTGATTCCAATATCTTCTCCACTTATGTTAAGCTGTCCTTTCAACAAATATGCCGAAGTGTATTCGAAGGGATCATCTTCGTTGTTGGGATCGGCAATAACCCGTACAAATGCATTATATTACGCAGAAATCAGTTCGTGGGTAGAGGAGAGTTTATAATTTGTACGCGCATCCGTAGTTTCATCATACTCTCGCACAGCTTGATACGCATTAATTGCCTTCTTACCATTTCCGGTATAAACGGCCACTATATCGTTTATCAGGACTCCCAACCGTTCGCTGGGCATAAGGGTAATCTGCCTGCTACTATAACCCGTACCCGTGCGTTTTGACGTCTTGATGTTTAGCAATTGCAGCGATCAATTAGTACCGGAACTCAAATTTTCGAATACACTTTTTATTATATCAAGAGACAATGTGACTCCCCCTCCTTTATGTTTCTTGAAATCTTAGCGCCAACTGCATAAACGACGAGTTCGGCATGACCTGCTTGGACGGAATAAACAGATACTGCCACTGCTTATAACCGTTCGCCTTTCCCCGGCGAGAGGCAACTTCGCAGTACCGGATACCGCACTTTTTCTTGGCGATAACATCCGGGTCACTGAGCTTGTCCTCGCCTTTTACCTCAACAAGATAAATCGTATCGTCGGTCTCCACAACGAAATCCGGCTCATAGTTATGCCCGTGATTGTAGGTGATATTGAATTCCTGCGGAGCAGGGCGAAGCCAGTTCTGCACATTGGTGTCCGTCTCCAACACCCGTGCAAGTACCAGTTCGGGGCGGCTGTCAAACTTGGCGGCGCTGAATACGCCCCGCTTGACACTTTCAAACAGAACTGATTGGATATTCCCAGTATAATTATCGAAGAAAAGATCGACCCGTTCGGCACAGCTGTAAGACCGCTGCAGGTTGTAATCTCTTGTGCCGACGGCCTCTTCCTGCAAAAAGCCTTTCTCACAATAGAAGTGCTGCAGCATTTGCTTATAGATCTTGTTTCCGATATCACGCTTATACATCATAATGATGTTCTGCGTTCCATTGGTGCCGTAGTGTATTTCATAGTGGTCGCATACTTGCGTGATCAGCTTGAACAGCAGTTTGGAGCATTTTTCGTAGTCAATCTCCGGTTTCTGCCGGAGCTGCTCCGGTATGACCTTTTTCGGATTGTAGCCCTCAAAATCGATTGCACCGCCCTTGATGCGCTGGCGGTCCTGCATATCCTCAAGATTCTGAACGAGCAGCTCATTCTTGATCGGCACATGGGTAAAATCTGCCATGTCCAAATCAAAGCCTACGAACACATATTCCTCAACACCGGCATCCGTTACCTTGATGTGGGGAATCGGAATAAATTTGTTCACGGCAGCTCTGTGCGTTTCCTCGGTTTGGTAGAGCATCCATGCTGCCAGCGCGGCATTTCATTCTCCTTGAAAGTCTGTCCCGGGTCCTTATCCTCGGAAACCTTCTGTTTGACCGTTTCTACGATCTGCTGCGCCTGCACAGGGGTGACCGTATGTGCAGGGGTGTGCTGAATGTGCTGCTCAACCCCTGATTTGATCAAATCAGCTGCCTTCTTGATCAGTGCATCTGTAGCATCCGTCTTTTTAATTTGAGTATGAGCATACGCTTTTTCCAGCCCGGCATCCGGATCGGTCTCTATTGTCAGCTGGGTATGGACCACTTCTTCGGGTTTGATTCTCTTCTGCTTTAATAACATTCCCGGCTTTGAAAATTGAATCACCCTTCTGCGCCTCCACCAGAATATCATTGAATTTATCGTGTGCAGTCAGCATGACGGCATCCACATCCCGGTCACCGGTGCGCTCCCCATAGGGCAGGCGCAAGCCGCGACCTACCATCTGCTCTCGCAGAATTTTGGATGCGGCTGTCCGAAGCGGAACGATGGTATAGAGGTTGTTGACGTCCCAGCCTTCTTTGAGCATATTGACATGGATCACGATCTCCACCGGATTTTCCGGGTTTTCAACATCCAGAAGCAGACGAGTGTTCGCTTCGGTCTCTGCGCCTTTCTGTTTGGAGTGAACGATGATCGTTTTGTTGCGGTATGCACCACCACTGAATTCGTCCGACTTTACAAATTGCTCCACCCAGGTTGCGTGATCCGTATCCTTACAAACTGCGAGCATGAACGGTTTCACAACAGGCTTGCCATGATTGGCAGCATAGACTTCCAATTTGCGCTTTGTTCTTTCATGGCCGGTGATGCCGTCCAGCAGCATCATTTTATCCAGCTGTTCATCACCGAAGTTATAGAAATCAATGTCCGAGCGGGTCACGGCATATGGGGTGCGGGTATAGCCATCCTCAATTGCCTTGGACAGAGGGTATTCATATACCACATTTTTGAACGGCACCTGCTTGTTCCCCTTGGTCGCCAACGGTGTCGCTGTCAATTCCAATCCCAGCAGCGGATGCAGTTCATTCAGCGCCTGTGCCCCTTTTTCTGCCAGGTAATGGTGCGACTCATCCATAATGAGCACAAGGTCCGGCAAATCAGACAACGCCTGATAGAAAGAGTCTCCAATGAGCTCGTTCACCTTTCTCATGTTTTCGCCATCTTTGTTGAATTTATCGATGTTATACACGAAAATGTGAACATCGGATTCAAACAGGGAGAGCGTTTTTTCACGGTAATCTTCATCCGTGATGATCTGCGGCGGCGTGCTGAAACAGCCAAGCCCCCCTGAACACATACTTGGCACTGTTGTTATCACTGAGATCCTTCTTCAGCTTCTCAAATATCGTGGTATTGGGAGCGACCACGAAAAAGTTTCTGATATGGTGCTGCGTGTATAGGTAGGCGATAAATGCACCTTCCGATGCCGGTTGCCAGCACAAAGGTCAGGGACATAAAGTCACGCTCAAAATCGGAGCAGATCGGATACATAGCGTGGACAGTGCCCGGTGCCGCTTTCAGATTCATGCCCTTGCGGAGCTGTACGGCGTTTGTAATTTTCTCCAGAATCTTCAGCAATTGCGTCTGCGGATTGCGGAGGGACACGACACCGACGGTCACAATCCCCACGCTCACATTCTCTTGACGGTGCGCCCACTGGATGAACAGGGCAAGTGGCAGTACAAGACCGAGAAGGAATATCTCTGCATGA
>CALAXO010000144.1 GCA_937894955.1 uncultured Clostridia bacterium | reverse complement strand
CACGGAAGTTCCCGCAACGCCCACCGCGGAACCTACCGCGGAACCCACTGCGGAGCCCACGGAAGAACCCACTGCGGAACCTGCCGACAGCTACAGCTTCAACCAGACCACACGCGAGTTTACAACCGACTTCATCAAGCTGACCGCACCCGAAGGCTATATGCTTATGGACATCGGCGGAATCATTGCTTTTGCCAGCAGCGTGGATGAAAATTCACAGAATGCAGTCATTTACATGAATGCACCCATCGGTGATGACGCCGCTGTCAATTTCAGCCAGTCCGTCGAAGAAATCGAAGCTTATTTCAAAGAAGCTTTCGGCGGAACCGTTTCCGACGACAAATGTTATAAACTGACCGTCGGTGATCACCCGGTTATTTACTATAAAACAACCGTTGATGTTGAAGATGTTCATGCATACGTCATTGCATGCTACATCTACTCCGGCGATATGCTGACAATGTTCACCGCACAACTGTATGATACCGAATCTTTCGAGGCTTGGAGCACTGCCATCAACGAAATGACAATCAACGGCGAACAGCTCGGTTCGGCCGTGACTGCCGAATAATCACGATATTCGGGTTTTGTAATCTTCATAAGACTGTGACCGCTGAATTTACCGGCGGTCTTTTTTATTTCCATCCGCATTGCTTTTTCTGCCCCGATGCGTGCATTTTTCAAAGTCCGATTCGGCGCATAAACCCGTCATACGTTTCCACGCGGTCGATATCGGTTTCGGCAACGGATTTCATGCTGTGCAGTCTGTTTGGAATCAGGCGAAAATTCGACACCGCACGCACGATCCACGCCAGCGGCAGCAGCCAGCGCCTTCCCTGAAGGAAGGTATAGCGCGATTCGATTTCCCCCGCAGGCGGAAAAAGCATATTGCATATCAATTTGCCCTTTGCGGGCTTTTTCGATTCCGAATTGCGCAGCTTTATCACCGCGTGGTCGCGGGAATGACCGAAAAGATCCGAATCCAACGTATAACAAAGAAGCTTTTCGATTGCCGCCTCATCCGGCGGCGGAAGCAAACAGCCGCATTCCGTCCCGAACCATGCGCTGCATGCATTCATCACCGTATGAAAAAACTCGGTCAGCTGCAAAGCTGCCAACTCCCGCTCAATGTTTTTCATGTTCAGCCGTGCGCACCCGTTCTTCATAAACAGGGCAATATCCAAATACATTCGCAGCCCCGCGCCGCCGCTGTACAGATGCTTTGCAAGGTGGCACACCGTATAGATGAAATGAAAATCCGAATCCGGCCTGTATCGCAGCCCGTCATCCGGTTCCGCATACTGCCACGCCGCATCAAAATATGCCTTTAAATCGGCTCTGTTATCCAGATTGCCGTCCATTAAATTTGTGTGGATTTCATAATATTCCGCACCTTTAATATAAGAATAAGTCGGCTCCCAGTTTTGTTTCACCGAATAGCCCAGCGAAAGCATCAGCTCGTGTACCTTTTGCCTGTCTTCCCGATGGATCAGCATGTCAATATCTCCAAACGTGCGCAGCTCCGGAACGGGATAAAGCATTCGGAGATAATAGCCTTTAACGGGCATATGCGCAATGCCCCGAACCGTAAATTCTTTTGATAAAGTTTCAAAGTCCACGCGTCGGTTCAGGTTGCCGACAATCGCACCGTACAGAAAACCGTCAAATCGGCGGCAAACTTCCGAATCAGCCGAGAGCCTCCAACGCTTGTTTTCATACGCCAACACAGGCAGCATGTTCTGCTGTGCCGCCGCCCGCTGCAATTCCGCCATGTTCCACGATTCTTCCGTTTTCGGCGCAGTGTCCTGCACAAAACTGCGCAGCAACGCCGTGAATTGTTTTTCAATCATCTGCCGATATCCTCTGCCCTCGTCCGATGTTACAAACCCGAAATTGCGGATTCTCTCAAAGCTTTTCAAAACGTTTAATTATTTCATCCGCGATTTCGCCCGGCGTTCTTTCGACGGTGTTTATGTGCTCGGCACGCATATCCCCGCATTGTGCATCAAGACATGTTCGGATATTGTTCATGCACCGGCACTCCTCATCCTCTCCGCGCTTAATTATCCTGTCGTGAATTGTCTGCCGATCGCCGTCAAGAATAACATACCCGACCGAAATACCGCCGTCCGTCAGCCGCTGAATAATTTCCGTATACGAAACATCAGGCACAAGCGTCATCGGCACAATAATATCTCCATCGTATTTGCTGCTTATGTCCTTCAACAGTCTGCAGTTCAGCTCCCTCCAAAGCGGGTACCCCTCAAAAATAATGCTGTGTTTGCATTCCTCGGGATAATTGTCCCTGACAACATTACCGACCTCTTCCGCATCAAATATATGCGCTTTCGGCAGCTTCGCCTTAAGCTGCTCCGCAACAGTCGATTTCCCGACGCCGTATGCACCGTTTATCCGGTAAATCATTGCTCTCCTCTTTCCTTAATGCTTCATGTATTACCTGATATGTATTAATGCAGTTTGTTTAATGCAGTCCGGCGGCAGCTTCCCGCGACAAGAGGACAACCGTCTCGACATGATGTGTCATTGGGAACATATCCACGGGCTGAACCGACATCGGGGCATAGCCTGCGGCGGCGAGTATTTTGCAGTCGCGGGCAAGCGTTGCGGGGTTGCAGGAAACATACGCGATGCGTTCGGCTCCGCTGTTTGCAATTGCATCAAGAGTGGGCTTTTCCGCTCCGCGGCGCGGCGGATCGAGTAAAATTGCCGAGAAGCGTTTGCCTTCCGCAACGAGACGGGGCAGGGCAGTTTCGGCATTTTCGCAGATGAATTCCGCATTTTTGATGTTGTTGAGTTTTGCATTCCTCCAGGCATCCTTAACGGCGGGCGGAACCGCTTCAATGCCCAGAACGGAGCGGGCGCGTTGAGCCAAAAGCAAGGAAATCGTGCCTATCCCGCAAAAAACATCCGCGACATCATCGTTTGCAGTCAGGTTCAATGCATTTGCGGCGGCAAGGTACAGCTTTTGCGTCTGTTCGGGGTTCACCTGCAAAAAGCTGTGCGCACTGACGTTGAATTTCAATCCGCAAACCGTTTCGGAAAGTTCTGAGCTGCCGAACAGCAGCTCGGTTTTGCTGCCGATACCCGGATCACGCGGGTTGCGGTTGATGCCGTGGATACAGGATGCAAGCGACGGCAGACCGCGTTTCAGCATTGAAACAAGCTCATCCGAATGCGGAAGTGCGCCTGTTGTTGCTATCGCGGCCATCGCTCCGCCCTCTGTTCTGCGCACCATAAGCTGCCTTAAAGTTCCGCTTTTTTGTTTTTCATCGAAGGCGCGGATGCCGAACAAATTCGCCCATTCGGCAACGATTCTTTTCGCCGTCATTGCCTCTTCGTTCTGAATCATGCATGTTTCAACGGGCACGAGTTTATGGCTTTTTTGTTCGTAATAGCCCGAAAGAACCTGCCGAAGGTTTTTCTTATTTGTCTTTTCGGCATTTGCAAACTGAAAAACGGCCTTGTTTCTGTAATGTTCGGGCTTGTCCGCGCCGATGCACGGAAGAATTTCAATCCCGCGAAAGCCTCCTATGCGCTCCATTGCGCTGCGCACGGTTTCGCGCTTCATGCGGAGCTGCTCCGCATAGCTCATGTGAAGAAGATCACAGCCCCCGCATTCGGCGTAATGCGGGCAGGGCGGAATTACCCTTTCTGCCGACGGCCGAAGGATTTTTTGAAGTTTCGCTTCCGCAAATGAAGGTGCGGCTTTTTTAATTTCCGCTTCAACGGTTTCTCCGCAAATTGCGCCCGGCACGAATACAGCCATGCCGTTATGCCTTGCAATCCCCTGCCCCTCCGAACCGTACGCCGTGATTTCAAGCGTCACCGTCGAACCTGCCGACAGCTCCGAGCTGTCATCATCGGCAGTTATGCCGGCATTCATTCGTTTTTTGTTTAAATCCATGAATTTTTCTGTTTGCTTCCTTTTCCGTTCTCTGCGCCGCACTCAGAATTTTGCCATAACCGAATTCAGATCATAAAGTTTATCATCAAAGCAATCCCGCGTTGAAACGGCTTCCGCAAGCGGAACGCTGATAATGCGGTTTTCCCTTATGCCGACTGCATATCCGAAAGTCTCTCGCGAATCGTTATTTTCCGCCGCTCTGCTTCCCGCACGGTCCGTTCCGCGCATATGCGCCTCGTCCGCAAGCAGTTCGACCGCATGCTGCCCCATTTTAGCGGCAAGCACTCTGTCGAATGCGGACGGGTTGCCGCCGCGCTGGATATAGCCAAGCACCGTCGCCTTTATTTCAACATCGGTATATTTTCTGACATATTCACAGAAATCCTCCGCTTTGCCCGCGCCTTCGGCGATCATAACAATGCTTGTGAGCTGTCCGCGGAGTTTGTTTGCGGCAAGCCGGTTCGCCGCATCCGCCCATGAAAGAGGGCGTTCCGGAACGAGAATTATGTCGGCCGCGCCTGCAACACCCGCCCAAAGAGCAATATCTCCGCATCTTCTTCCCATGACCTCGATAACGCCGACCCTGTCGTGCGCGCGCATCGTGTCGCGAATTTTATATATCTCGTTCATAACATTGTTCACGGCTGTATCGAACCCAATAGTAAAATCCGTATATCCCATATCGTTATCGATCGTTCCCGGAATGCCGACAACGGGGATGCCGCGCTTGCCGAGAGCATCCGCACCTTTAAAGCTGCCGTCTCCGCCGATGACGATAAGCCCTTCGATTTCGTATGCACGCAGAACGGAAATCGCCTTTTCGATTCCGCACTCCGTTTTAAACTCCTCGCTCCGTGCCGTGCGGAGTATCGTTCCGCCTTTGTGCATTTTGCTTTCAACATCGGCATGTGTAAGGTACCCGACTCTGCCTTCAATAAGGCCTTTGTAGCCGTGATAAATGCCCATTACCTGCAAATCGATGTCCACCCCTGTTTTGAAAACGGCGCGTATCGCCGCATTCATACCCGGAGTGTCGCCTCCGCTCGTTAAAACTCCGATTCGTTTCATCTTTTGCTCCTTTATTACTTATTATATCTCGATATTATTTTTTGCGTACAATTTTTACATTCTCTTCCCCAAGCATACGCCTCAATTCAAGCATCAGCTCCTCCGCACAGTTCACGCAGCAGTGGCGCGGCGCAAGCAAAACCTTTCCCGCTGCCGCATCGCGGAACAAAACCTCCGTATTTCCGGGAAATCTGTGCAGCAGATCAACAGCCGCATTCCGAAGGTGCAGCGCATCGGCAGGAAAATTCAGCGCAAGCCGCTTTTCCCCCGCGTTTTTTGAACCCTTTTGCAGCGGAACAATTTCGTCAATCAATATTGAATTATCCCTGTCCTCCCGCATGGAGAACCTGCCGCGGACGGCAACGCACTTATCGTTTGCGATAAGAGAAGCATACTTTTGGTAAATGCTCGGAAACGCCGCAATCTCAATGCTTCCGCTCATATCCTCCAACACCGCATACGCCATCAGTCCCGCGCCGGATTTGACCGCACGGGTTCTCAGGGAACCGATTATCCCTCCTGCCGTCACGGTTTGGTTATCATGTATTGCACCCGACCCGTCCGCCTCCGCAAGTTCAATGCAGGGTGTTAATGCAGAAAGCGCAGCCTCATATTCCATGAGCGGATGCCCGCTGACATATACGCCGAGAACCTCCTTTTCGGCACGGAGCAGAATATCAAGATCAAACTCCGTCTTCATATCGGCCTTATCAGCTTCGGAAACCGTGTTTATCATGCTTCCGCCGTCCTCCCCGCCGAAATCAAAAAGCGAAAGCTGTCCTGTTTCCAGTCTTTTCCGTTCGGCGGCGGCCGCAGTGAACTCCTGTTCAAAATGCGCCGTCAGGTATTTTCTTGAAACACCGAAACAGTCGAAACAGCCCGCCTTTATAAGCCCTTCCAGCAGGCGTTTGTTCAGCACGTCGGAAGTTCTTCGGAGAAAATTCGAAAAATCCGAGAACGCTCCGCCGCGGCTCCGCTCCTCCAGCACATCGTTCATTGCTCCCTCTCCGACGTTTCGTATCGCGGCAAGGCCGAACCTTACGGCACCGTTTTCAACCGAAAAACGTGCCTCACTTCGGTTTATATCCGGCGGAAGAATCCTTATCCCCTGCTTGCGGCAATAGTAAATATAGAACGAGACCCTGTCCGCCGCAGTAAGATAGCTGTTGATGAGCGCTGTCATGAACTCCGCAGGATACAGGCATTTGAGCAGCGCGGTTCGATAAGCAACCACCGCATAGCACGCCGCATGAGCCTTGTTGAATGCATATGATGCAAAGTCCATCATTTCATCAAAAATCTTCTCCGCCGCTTCCTTCGAAACGCCGCGCCGCAGTGCACCGTCAATTTTCACAACGCCGTCTTCCTCAACGCCGTAGATAAAGTTTTTGCGCTCCTGCGCCATAACATCGTGCTTTTTCTTGCTCATTGCGCGGCGGATGAGGTCACTCCTGCCGAGCGAATACCCCGCAAGGTCGCGGACGATCTGCATTACCTGCTCCTGATAGACCATGCAGCCGTAGGTTGCGTTCAAAATCGGCCGCAAAAGCTCCGTTTCGTATTGCACCGCTCCGGGATTCTGTTTGCACTCAATGTAGCGCGGAATCTGATCCATCGGACCCGGGCGATAGAGCGAAATGCCCGCGATAATGTCCTCAAGGCTTGTGGGCTTCATCTGCATCATGAAATGCGTCATCCCGCCCGACTCAAGCTGAAAAACTCCGACGGTGTCACCCGAACTTATAAGGTCATATACGCATTTATCGTCGTAATTGCTGCTGTCAAAGTCCGGAGGCGTTCCCCCGGACTGCTTTATGTATTCGCAGCAATAACGAATCACGGTCAGCGTCCGAAGCCCGAGAAAATCCATCTTCAGCATTCCGAGCTCTTCAAGCTCCGTCATTGTGAACTGCGTCGTGACAGCCTCATCATTGCGCTGAAGCGGAACAAGCTCCATCGTCGGAAGGGATGAAATAACAACACCCGCCGCATGAGTCGAAGTGTTTCTGGGCAGTCCCTCCACCTTCATTGCAAGCATCATGAGCCGCTTCACGCTGTCATCCGTTTCGCAAAGGTTCTTAAGCTCCGGAACAAGCTCCGCTGCGCGTGAAAGGGTTATATCCTTTTCCTGCGGGATGAGTTTTGCAATTCTGTCCACATCCTGGTAGGGGATGCGAAGCACCCTGCCGACGTCGCGAACGGCACCGCGTGCCGCCATCGTGCCGAAAGTCACTATCTGCGCAACATGATCGCTGCCGTATTTGTTTTTTACGTATTCAATGACTTCCTGACGCCGTTCGTAGCAAAAGTCCACGTCAAAATCCGGCATGCTTACACGTTCGGGGTTCAGGAATCGTTCAAAAATCAGGTTGTAGCGAATCGGGTCTATGTCCGTGATGCCCATTGCATATGCTGCAATGCTTGCCGCGCCGCTGCCGCGTCCGGGTCCCACGGGTATGCCGTGCGTTTTTGCAAAGTGAATAAAATCCCACACGATAAGGTAATAATCTACAAACCCCATCGAGATTATAACGCTCAGTTCGTATTCAAGCCTTTCAAGATGTTCCTTTGCAGGCTCTCCGTAGCGGCGGCGCAGCCCGTCGGCGCAAAGCCGGCGCAGATACTGTTCGTTCGTCATGCCGTCCGGTGCGGTGAAACCCGGCAGGTGCCGCTTGCCGAATTCGATCGTCAGGCTGCATTTTTGTGCCGCCTCGGCAGTGTTTCGAACCGCCTCCTCATAGCCGCTCATGCGGCGAAGCATTTCTTCTTCCGATTTGAGGTAGAATTCATCCGCCTGCATCCGCATTCGGTTGGTTTCGTCCACAAAATGCCCCGTTTGAATGCAGAGCAGAACATCCTGCGCCTCCGCATCCTCCTTTCGGACATAGTGAATATCGTTTGTTGCAACAGTCTTTATGCCGAGTTCCTTTGCAAGCGCATCCAAACGCGGAAGAACTATAAGCTGTTCCGGAATTCCGTGATTTTGCAGCTCAATGTAAAAATCATCGCCGAACATACCCTGAAGGCGTTTTGCAAGGCGGCGCGCTTCATCGTATCTGTTCATCAGCAGAAGCTGCGGAATATCGCCCGCAAGACATGCCGAAAGGCATACAAGCCCCTCGCAATGCTTTTCCAGCAAATCATAGTCAATGCGCGGCCGATAGTAAAAACCGTCCACAAACGCAATTGAGGACAGTTTGATAAGGTTTTTGTACCCCGTTTCGTTTTTGCACAAAAGCACAAGGTGGCCGTTTTCCCTCATGCTCTGTTTTTCGTAAATTGAATTCGGCGCAACATAGGTTTCCATGCCGATAATGGGCTTTATCCCCTGTTTCATGCACTCTTTATAAAATGCTATCGCGCCGTACATATTGCCGTGATCCGTTATCGCAAGCGAATCCATACTCAATTCCTTCGCACGCAAAACAAGCTCCCGTATCCGCGCTGCGCCGTCCAGCAGGCTGTATTCGGTGTGAACATGAAGATGTGTAAAACCCATTTTTCCTCCTTTGCCTCGATGAACCTTTTCCCTGCGCCGCACTGTTTGCGGAAAATGCGAAAACCGCCCCTGCCAAATCAGTCCGGCATTTCCGTGCGGATGTCTTCCGCCATTTCGCACAATTTTCTGAGGCGGTAATTTGCGGCGGATCTGCCGATGCCTATTTCCTCCGCAAGTTCGGACAGCGACATTTCAAAATTGTTGAGCCTCGCTTCCGCAACAATGCGCAGCGGCGGCGGAAGATTCTCCGCGCCGACAACGCTCAGAACAAGGCGAATATCCTCCGCCTGCTTCATTGCCGTGCGCGTTGCCTTTTCGATATTTGCATTTATGCAGTTCACTCCCCTGTTCACGGTGTTGTTGAGTTGGCGCACGATTCGCTGTTCGTTAAGCACCATCACTGCATCCGATGCCCCGGCAAGTGCAAGAAAATCCGACAGCGTCTCCGATTCTTTGATGTACAGCACAATGCTGCCCTTGCGCTCGGTGTACTTGATACGAATTCCGAAATCGGAAATCATCCGTTTTGAAAACATTGCAAGCTCGACATTTTTGAACACAAGCTCACAGTGATATGCTTTTTTTGGTTCCGACACCGAACCGCAGGCAAGGAACAGCCCGCGAATAAATGCGCGCCGCTGCATCTCTGTTTCGGTAACACTCTTCGGAACATGCGGCTCATAACTCTTTTCGCCCTCCGCATCAAAGCTCACAAGTCCGGTTGCCGTCAAAAAATCATCAATACCGTTCCCGTAAAGCAAAAGTTCGCAGTATTCCGCATTCAACCGCTCGTGCTTAACGCGGTTCAATTGGCTTTCAAGCCCGAAATACTGTGCTGCCAACTTGGAAACAAGGCTCAGTGCCGCTTCGCTTTCGAGCACATAGTGCACGCCCCGGCGCCGCTTCGCCGGCATCAGTTTCAGCGCACCGATGCTCAGAGTGAATGCGCTTAAAAGCGCGTGCGCATCGGCCTCACGCTTTATTTTCTGTTCCGAAATCTCTTTTTTCACTCCGGCAGAGAACGATGGGCATTCGCGTTCGCTCTGTTCCGTCGTTTTTTTTGCGCTCTCAAATTCAAAACCGCTGCCGTCGATTTTGCTGCTGTGTTTTTTTCCGGTCATTTCAAATGCGCACATTCGTGCCGCTCTTTGCGCCGCGCTTTTCCGCCGCCGCATTATTTATCTCAATCATTATTTATCTAAATGCTGTTTATTTAGGTTCGAACCGCGTTCTTATGTCATCCGCTTCGGAAACAAGATCCCGATGCTCAAGCAGAACGGAACATTTATCTTTCATTCTGTCGTGAAGTGCTTCCGCCATTGCAACGGAACGATGCCTGCCGCCCGTGCAGCCGAACGCAACCATAAGCCGCCGCTTACCCTGTTTGATAAACTCCGGAATTACTAAATCCAGCATGTTTTCTATCATGTTCAGCTGCCTGCGGACATTTGCATCGGAAAAAACAAATCGGCGAACCTCTTCGTCCCTGCCGGATTTGCAGCGCAGCTCTTCAATGTAGAACGGGTTTGCGGTGTAGCGCATATCGAAGATAAAATCCGCATTTTTCGGAATGCCGCGTTTGAAGCCGAAACTTGAAATTATCAGTCTGAGCGGAATATTCTTTCCCCGCATTAAAATATCTTCAACCGTTTTTCGAAGCTCGTTCAGCCGCATGTTCGTCGTGTCAACGATATAATTCGCCTTCTCCTTCAACGGGGTGAGAATTTCGCGTTCGGTTTGAATACCGATGCCGACATCGTCATTCATCGGGTGTCGGCGGCGCGTTTCGCTGTAGCGGCGCATAAGCACGCTGTCCTCACATTCAAGGAACATTATTTCGTACGGGCATTCAAGCTGTCGCAGTTCGTCATAAGTGTTGAGCGGATTGTAGCCGAACACCGATTCGCGGCTGTCGATAACAAGTGCGACGCGTTCGATGTTGTTTTCGCTGCTGCTGCAAAGCTCAATGTATTGTTTCGCAAGCTGACAGGGCATATTGTCCGCGCAAACAAAGCCCATATCCTCAAGAATGCCGAGGACTTGAGATTTTCCCGCACCCGACAGCCCTGTGACGATTAAAGTGTACATCCTGTTTCCCTCAGTTTTTATCTTGCTGCATGTTTTCCGTTTTTTGCTTGTATTGCTGCATTCGGGTTTTATTTAATAATTTTAATCTCCGGCTCAAGCCGAACACCGAATTCTTTATATACGCGCTCGCGCACAAGGTCAATCAGGCTGAGCACATCTGCGCATGTTGCTCCGCCGCAATTGATGATGAAGCCCGCATGTTTCGGGCTGACTTCCGCCCCGCCTATTCTTGTGCCTTTGAGCCCCGCCTGTTCTATCAACGCTCCCGCAAAATGCCCCTCGGGCCGTTTAAAAGTGCTGCCTGCGGAAGGATACTCAAGCGGCTGCTTTTCTTTGCGGCGCATATTGAATTCTTCCATTCTGCGCCGCGCTTCCCCGTCGGCATCAACAGAAAGTTCAAACTCCGCTCCCGCAACAACGGCGTTCGGAAAGGCATAAACAGAGCTTCTGTACCCAAGATCGCCCGCATGAACGATTTTTTTTGCAATGCGCCCGCACTCAACAACGGTAACGCTTTTCAGCACCTGTTTTATCTCCCCGCCGTATGCACCTGCATTCATTGCAACCGCACCGCCGACCGTGCCCGGGATACCCGCTGCCCATTCAAGCCCCGCAAGTCCCTCGGATACGGCCGCCTTTGCAGCCGTGCAGAGCAGTGCACCCGCTCCGCATTTCAGCCTTGTTCCGTCAAACCCGACGCCCGCCATGCGCGCACCGATTCGAATGAACAAAGCCTCAACGCCGCTGTCGGAAACGAGAAGATTGCTGCCGTTGCCTATAATATACACAGGGTAATCACAGCTCCGCGCCGCAGAAAGCATTGCACAAAGCTCGTCCGCATCCTTTGGCTCCGCAAAAAAAGTTACGGGACCTCCGATGCGGAAAGTTGTGAATTCCCGCGCCGGAACATTCCGCCTGAACGGCAGATTTCCGAGAGCCGATGCAAGCATATCGTTTTTTTCCATTTAAAAAGTCCCGTTTCCTCTCCTCCTGTTTCGGGTACCGCGTCCAAATGCTTCCCGTTCCTGAATGCATGTCGCCGCACATATCCCCATATTGTATTTTACAGCAAAAACAGGCGTTTGTAAAGGTTTTTCGCTCTAATCTTTTTTGAAAGCGTCTTAAACGGGCGGGCGTTTGTCAAAAAACGTTCATCCGCGCCGCCGTACCGGTAAAAGCATTCGGGAGGTTAAGGATGCTCTCGCTCAAAAGCCCGTATGCTTCCGCCAAAAACGACTGCTCAAATTTTTTCTCCGCCGCAGGGTTCATCGGCATAAGCCCCAATGCGCAAAGTTCGCTCTGCCGCGCCGCGGAAAGCATATCTGCAATAAACTCCGAAATGCATCCCATTTTTTCGCGCTCCGTTTCGGCCGAAATGCCCACAAACTGCACTTCGTCCGTTTCATTGCAAAAGGGCATCACCTCAAAATACTTTGCCTTGTTTGCGGCAGCAAGTCTTTCCATATCTCCCGCCGCGCGCGCATCGCCTATGCAGAAATCCCCCTTGCCTTTTTTAAATTCATCAACGCTGCTCCGTTCAAACTTCCCTGCCTTGATCCCGAATCCGTCGTTTGAATAATAATCGGCACCGGCTTTGCTTTCGCCGTTCTCCGTAATATGTTTCAGTATTTCGGACATTTCCTCCGCCGTAACTCTTTCCGGATAAAAAAGCGCAAGTTTGCAGCCCGCCGCAAACGGAAGTGCGCGCAGCGTCCGCCCGTCCGTGCCGCAGTCAAAGCCCGCCGGCAGCTCCCCGGCCCCGTATCCGTCGCCGAAATCCACAGCCGTGCCGTCGATGCCGAAAATCTCGGTTCCGTTCATGATCCGAAGCTCCTCTCCGTTCAAAAAGCCGGCAGGAAAGCTTATCACGTCCGGAAACTCTCCGTTTTGAAGCCTCGCCTCCGCTTCCGTTTCCGAAATCGATTCAACTTCAAAATAAACACCGAAATGCCGCCGCTCCGCCCTGCCCGCAATTTTTTTGAGCCATGCTCCAACGCTGCCCATATACGGTTTGAATCCGACAACATGCCAAACGTTTATAACGCCCGAAAAATTCTCCTCCTCCGGTTCGAGCCATTCGCGATATTGATCCCGTTCAAGCATCTTTTCCGCACATTTCGGCAGATAGATCATGAACAGCAGCACTGCCGCCAGCAGCACGGCCGCAATTGTTTTTTGAAATCCGTTCATGCCGCAGTTTATGCGCCTTTTGCCGCCTGCATTCCGCAGAAATCAAAAACCGTGAGTGCGCGTCATGCGCATTCACGGCAGTATCCGACGGTTATTATTCGCTTTTTTGTATTCGCAATGCGTTCCCGCCCGCATATCACTCGAAAAACCCGTTAAACTCCGGAGTGAATTCCGCGCTTGCGGATGAAAGGCTTTGAGTGTAAATGTTTTCGAATCCGAGGGAAAGCGCATAATCAACGGCCCTTTTGTATTCGCGTTTCAGGAGCCTTCTGTTGAGCGGGGGCTGAAGCTCAAACATCGGCGTATACTGGCTCATCAGTGAAATATGAGTTTCGAGCGGCAGATTCTCCCTGATAAAATCCAACACTCCGCGCGCTTCATCCACCGAACCCGGCAGAACAAGATGGCGAACGATCATTCCGCGCTTTGCAATTCCGTTCTTATCGATCTGCAAAACCCCGCACTGACGCTGCATTTCCCGCACGGCAGCAGCGGCAGCGGAAAAATAGTTCTCTCTTCGGCTGTATTTTTTTGCAGCGGCGGAGCTTACATATTTCAAATCCGGAAGATAGATGTCAACAAGCCCCTCCATAAGGCGCAGAGCTTCAACCTTTTCGTAAGCATTCGTGTTGTAAACTATCGGAATGCGCAATCCCCGCATCCGTGCAAGCGGGACGGCTTTTGCAAGCATGCGCACATGCGGTGCGGGAGTGACCAAATTGATATTGTTCGAACCGAGTTCCTGCAGGCGCAGCATTATGTCCGCAAGCTCCCCCGCGTCCTTCACAACGCCCTTTGCAGATTGGCTGATGTCCATATTCTGGCAAAAAACGCAGCCCATATTGCAGCCCGAAAAGAAGATCGCTCCGCTGCCTTTCGTGCCCGAAATCGGCGGTTCCTCGCAGTAATGCCGCGCCGCTCTTGCAATGAGCGCAGTTTCGTACGGGTTCCTGTTTTCGAGGTTTTCCGCTTTAAATCCGCCCACACCGCATACGCCCGCATGTTCCGCACGGTTGATCCCGCACTCAAGCGGGCAAAGTCTGCATGATTTTCCGCCGTTTGCAAAAAGTCCGCAGGATTCAATGCCCTCTGTCTGCATTTTGGTTTCTTCCGATGGAATATCCGAAATAATCATTTCATTTCGTTCCGACCCCTCCGCCTCAGGCCGTCGGTTCCCCGTCCTCATTTTTATTCTCCGCCTTCTGCAAGGCGCGGTGTTTTTTCGGCGTGCTGCATTTTTCGGCCGTGAAACGAAACGCGATGATTCCGTTTTCGTACTCGATATCGATTTTTTCGCCCAAAAGGTTAAGCACCTCGGAAACTATCGCCAGGCCGAGTCCGGTGCCGTCGCCCGTGTGAGCATGATCCGCCTTGTAGAATCGTTCAAACAGGTGTTCAAGATCGGCAGGATCGACTTCCGCGGGATTGCTGACAACAAACTCGTAGCGATTCTTTTCCGCATTTTCAAACAGGTTCACGCTGACAGTGCAGCCGTCCGTGCCGTGTTTTATCGCATTGTCAACCAATGCTATGAGCACCTGCTCAATGCGGTCGGCATTTGTGTATGCATAATATTCGCCCTCAGGAGCTTCAAGCCGCACGCTTTTGCCGCGCTGTGCCGCCGCATCGTTCATCCTGTCCGCAACATCGTATGCAATTTCATAAAGTTCAACCCGTCCCTTTGAGAACGCAACGCCGCCGCTCTGAAGCCTTGAAAGTTCAAGCAGGTCGTTGATAAGGTTTGAAAGGCGTATCGATTCGCGCAGGATATAGCCGTAGTAACGTTTTCTGTCTTTTTCATCCTGCACCATTCCGTCGTTAAGCGCGTCCGCAAGGCTTCGAATGGATGCAAGCGGCGTGCGCAGCTCATGGCTGACGTTTGCAACATAGTCCTTTCGAGTCTGTTCAAGCCTCTCGCTTTCGGTAACGTCCGTTATCAGCACAACCGCACCGAAAAGCGAACCGTTCTCCTCGTGAATCGGGGTTGCCGCAATGCGGAGCACCCTTTCGCCGATTGTGAAATCACAGTTGCGCACTTCGTCCGTGTCAAGAGCTTCTATCGCCACGGCAGCAATTTTCGGATAACCGGCCGCCGCTGCGGGGTGGGTGTTTTTCTTTCCGCCCAAAAGCTGCACGGAAGCGGAGTTGTAATGCGTGACAACGCCCGTTTTATCAACGGAAATAATGCCCTCGCCGATGCCGTCAAGCACGGTGCGCAGCCTGTTGCGCTCAACAACAAGGCTGTCGATATTGTTTTGAAGAGCTTCTGCAAGAATATTGAACGATTGCGCAAGGTGACGCGATTCGTTGCTCCCCTTTCCCTTGGCGGGAACGGTCAAGTCTCCCCCCGCCATTTGCAGCGCAACGTTTGAAACGTGCCGAATGGGCTTTGTTACCTTGCTGAATATGATAACTATCGGAATAAGCATCAAAAGTGCAATGCCGAACATTGCAAGGCCGAGTTCCGCCGCAAGCTTTGCAAGCGTGCTTTCAGCCTGTTTTGAACCGACAACAAGTATCACAGAACCGATTATATCACCCGAATCGGAATACACCGGCGTGCCGACAACAATCCCTATATCGGTTGACGGAAGAGCAATTTCTTCCCCCTGAATGACCGTTTGAAAGCAGCGGCGGACGGTTTCAACGCTTTGGTCGTACTCATCCTGTTCTGCCGTTGTAACAACCGCACCGTTCGGTTCGATTATGTAAATTGTTGCATCCGATGCGGAAAATTCGCCGAGATGCAGCATCCTCGCAAGCGTGCGTTTGTCCGTGTTTGATTCATACAGCTTTGTCACGCGCTGAGATATTGACTGCGCTTTCGGCTTCAGTTCGTCAATTTTCATTCCGGCGTACATTTCATGCCCGACAACGGAAAAAAGGCACGCAACAAGTATCACGAGCAGCACCGTGATTGCGCACACAATATAAAGAATTATTCTGAACAGGCTTGATCTTTTCATATCTCTGTTTTCTGCGGGGCCGTGCGAAAACCCGCCGCACACGCATTTCGGAAAAAACATCAGCAGGCGAACCCGCAGCGTTTCAGCCTTTCGGGTTCGCCCTGAAGTTCATTTTCATTTTTGCTAAAACGGTTCAAAAGGGCAAAATCTGTTCGTTTCATTCCGTCGGCTTTTCTTCAACAAAATCGTATGCCTTCGGCGTTTCGGGCAGTTTTTTGCGTTCCTCGCTGTCCTGTCTGTCATCGGGATCACCGTATGCCTCAAACCTGTAGCCGACACCGTAAACGGTTTTTATCTCCCATCCGCAATCGTCCGCAGACTGCAGCTTCTGGCGAATGCGCTTAATCTGAGTGTCAACGGCGCGCGTATCGCCGTAGTATTCATAGCCCCAGACAATTGAAAGGATCTTTTCGCGTGAAAAAACCTTTCCGGGATGTGAGGCAAGCAGCTGAAGGATCTCGACTTCTTTAGGGGTAAGCGGCAGTCTTTCGCCGTTCAGCCTTACGAGCACGCGGTCGATCTCCTCGGATTTCGCCGTTCAGCCTTACGTCGTAGTTATTTATATTGATTTCAAGGTTTCCGTAATGCAGAATCTTTGCGGGTTCCGTTTCCTGCATTGAATACCTGCGCAGAACGGCCTTGACCCTTGCAACAACTTCACGCGCGCTGAAGGGCTTTACAATGTAATCGTCCGCACCGAGCTCAAGCCCGAGCACGCGGTCGATCTCCTCGGATTTCGCCGTCAGCATTATAATCGGAACACTGCTGTTCTGGCGAATCTCGCGGCAAACGTCCATTCCGCTTTTTTTGGGCATCATGAGATCAAGAATAACAAGGTTCGGCTTTTTGCGGTTGAATTCTTCAATCGCCTGTTCGCCGTCAAATGCCGAAATGCACTCGAACCCCTCGTTTCTGAGGTAGACGCCGAGTGTTTCGTGAATGATATGCTGATCATCGCAAATCAGTATCTGCTGTTTGACTGACATAGTACTTTGTACGCTCCTTTGTTGGTTGGTGCATTTATATTATATTGCCTTTTAAGCAAAGTTTCAAGTACTTTTTTTAATTTGACATATCGAGATGCGCACTTTGCCACAATATTCTTTTTTAAGTCAATCAGCGGCATATTTGCGGTGAATGACAAAATCGGTACATATTCTGTCAGACAATATACACCAATAGGCAACCAAAATTGCCGCATTCGCGTGTTATAATAGGAGCATGAAAAGAATCGGGTCGGCGGACAGCCCCGCAAGGGTGCTCCGACAGGGATGCGGCGGCGGACTGTTCAAAGGGTTTTACCCGCGGAGCAGCATGAACAATGTTTACTCCGAGCTCTTTTCACAGAAACTATCATCATTATTTAAAGGAGTGTAACATCATGGAAGAAAAAAGAAAAATCAGGATGCCCATCGGCGCAGCTGTTGCGTGCCTTCTCATCGTTGCCCTTTTGACCGTCGGTATCGTTGCCGGCGCCAAGTTTATCAACAATTCGCTTTCTGCCTCACAAACCGAAAAGAACGCTCTCGTTGAAGCAACATCGGCACCTTCCGGCTCAAACGGCACCGTCGGTTCATCAGGCGACAAGACCGGCAGCCTTCCTTCGGACAAGATTTCTTTCGCCGACAGTTCGACGCAAACCGATTCGGAATACAAAACCATCGAAAACTGCATGTCCTCCGTTGTCAGCATCGACGTCACGGCACAAAGCGGGCACAAAAGCGTGCTTGCAGGTTCGGGCTCCGGTGTCATCATTTCGGCAGACGGCTATATCGTAACCTGCAACCATGTTGTTGAAGGCGCACAGAAAATTTTCGTCTACCTTGACAACGGCAATGACTACGAAGCAGCCCTTGTCGGCACCGACAGCGTGACCGACCTTGCGGTTATCAAAATCAATGCCTACAATCTCACTTACGCCAAATTCGGCGATTCCTCAACGCTCAGCGTCGGTGAAGACGTGTTTGCAATCGGCAACGCACTCGGCCAGCTTTCCAACACATACACACGCGGTTCCATCAGCGGCCTTGACAGGAGCATTACCATTGACAACTTAACCATGACCCTGCTCCAAACCGATGCCGCAATCAACCAGGGCAACTCCGGCGGCGGACTGTTCCGTGAATCGGACGGCACTCTCATCGGCATTGTGAATGCAAAGAGCAGCGGCAGCGGTATTGAAGGCCTTGGCTTTGCAATCCCCTCCACGCTTGCCCGTGAAGTTATCGGCAACCTTATGGACTACGGCTTTGTTGTCGGCCGTC
The DNA here is from genome assembly GCA_937894955.1 of uncultured Clostridia bacterium. Taxonomy (GTDB): domain Bacteria; phylum Bacillota; class Clostridia; order Christensenellales; family CAG-138; genus PeH17. The sequence goes on along the minus strand of CALAXO010000144.1, from coordinate 21,077 downwards.
CCTATCTCGGTGTCTCCACTCAGGATGTTTCCCTCTCCGGTTACGGATTCTTCACCAGTGCTTACACCTACCCCTGCATTGTATCCGTTGAAGACGGCAGTGCGGCTCAGCAGGCAGGACTGAAAAAGGATGATGTTATCATGGCTGTCAACGGCGACACGGTTTCAAGCTCCGACGAACTCTATATCGCCGTCAGCAAGTTCAAAGTCGGCGACACCGTAACACTCACCATTCTGCGCAGCAATTCACAAATCGATGTTTCCGTAACTCTCGGCCAGCGCAGCACGGTAAAAGCTGCCGAATAATGCAGCCGCTGATTATGCTTGAACAACACAAACGCACCGCCGCACATTAAAACGGGGGCGATATCGAAACAACCCGCTTTGTGCAGGTTTTCAGATAAACTGTTCCGTCTTTGGGAAAGGATCCTTCCCGAAGGCGGACTTTTTTGAGCTTTTCCGTCTTTCGTTTTAAAAAGCAAAACTTTTATCTCCTTTTTTCCCGAGACTCCCCGAGTCCGCGTTTTGTGCGCATAAAGCTGAAAAATCAGAATATTCCCTAAAAAGGGGCTATCATTTCGGCCCTAATGTGCTATAATGTATTTGGTGGAAGAGTTTTATTTTCCGCAAAGCTGCACAAACTGTTCACCAAGCCGACTTTTCGGGTCCGCAAAACTTTCCGACGTTTGCGGGACGGATGCAGCGGTTCGCGGAGCTATATCTGCCCGCAGGGAACTGCCGTGTGATGTTCTCGCGGGCGAAAAACCCGCAAAACGCTTAAAAACAGTTATAAAATTTATAAAAATCGAAAGGCTGCTCCCCGATGCCGAACCGGTGCGGGCGGGCAGAAAAAAAATATGAAGGACGGATTCATCAAAGTTGCTGCATGTTCACCGAAAGTTGTGCTTGCAGACCCGAAAGCCAACGCCGATGCGATAATTGCCGCGCTGCACCGCGCCGCGGCACACGGGGTTCGGCTTGCCGCATTTCCCGAGCTTGCAATGACGGGCTACACCTGCGGCGACCTTTTCATGCACGAATTGCTTTTGGACAGCGTTGAAACCGAGCTCCTCCGCATTGCACGCGAAACTGCGAACCTTCGGCTTGCTGCCGTCATAGGTGCGCCGATTCGCTGCGCGGACAAGCTTTACAACTGCGCCGTTGTCATATCCCGCGGAGTGATTCTTGCTGTCGTTCCAAAAACGCACATGCCGAATTACGGCGAATTCTATGAGCTGCGGCATTTTGCCGTGCCGTCCCGCACGGAACTCGGCTCCGCCGCGCCTTATATTGATTCATTGCAGACTTTTTTCAATCCCGACGGCTGCATCTTCTTATGCACTGATTATCCCGATTTCCGTTTCGGCGTCGAAATCTGCGAAGATCTTTGGGTTGCTTCCCCTCCGTCGGATAAACTTGCCGCTGCCGGCGCGCTCATAATCGTTAACTGTTCCGCCGGAGATGAAATCATCGGCAAAGCGGACTATCGAAAGCGCATCACGGAAGTTCAATCCGCAAAAAACATTTGCGCATACCTGTATTGCGGCGCGGGTGAAGGTGAATCAACAAGCGATATGGTCTTTTCGGGGCATTGCTTTGCTTACGAAAACGGCACACTGCTTGCCGAAAAAGCACCTTTTGACTATGCGAACGACATGCTTATCACCGAAATCGATTTGGGACGGCTGCTTTACGACAGGCGCCGCGTGAACAGCTTCTGCGCGGGCAATGCTGCCCATCCCGGTCTTTTTGTTGATTTCTCTCTCGGATTCGGCTCATGCGGCCCCGCCCCGCGCGAGGATCTTCCCGAAACGGAACTTACCCGCCGCTTCCCGCGCAATCCCTTTGTTCCGCATGACGAAAACGAGTTGAACGTACGCGCAAAAGATATTCTGACGATACAGGCTCTCGGGCTCAAACGCCGGCTTGAACACACGCATTCAATGAGCGCGGTCATCGGCATTTCCGGCGGCCTGGATTCCACACTTGCGCTGCTTGCTGCGGCAAAGGCATGCGACCTTATGGGCATTGACCGCAAATTTGTTCACGCCGTCACCATGCCCTGTTTCGGCACCACCGAGCACACAAAACAAAATGCCGTCGTTCTTTGCAATTCCCTCGGCGTAACGCTTCACACGATTCCGCTTGCGGATTCTGTGCGTTCGCATTTCCGCGACATCGGGCACGACGAAACCTGTCACAACGTTGTTTACGAAAACGCACAGGCGCGCATGCGCACCCTTGTGCTGATGGATCTTGCAAATGCGCTGAACGGCCTTGTTGTCGGCACGGGCGACCTTTCCGAGCTTGCACTCGGCTGGGCAACCTATAACGGCGACCATATGAGCATGTACGGCGTGAATGCAGGCATTCCCAAAACGCTTATCAAGTACGTTGTGCGTTATTATGCGCTGCACTGCGAAAACCCTGCGCTGCACGACACCCTGAACGCAATACTTGAAACCCCGATATCTCCGGAGCTTCTTCCCGCCGATGAAAAGGGCAATATTGCTCAAAAAACAGAAGATCTTGTCGGGCCGTACGAACTGCATGATTTCTTCCTCTATTACGTGCTGCGTTGGGGCTGCCCGCCTGCAAAGCTTTTCCGCATTGCAAAGCAGGCATTCCGCGAAAGTGAGTTTTCGAATGAAACGATTTTGAAATGGCTCAAAAACTTCTATCGCCGTTTCTTCAATCAGCAATTCAAGCGCAACTGCCTGCCCGACGGGCCGAAAGTCGGTTCCGTTTGCCTTTCCCCGCGCGGGGATTGGCGAATGCCGAGTGACGCCGTTCAAAGGCTTTGGGCTGATGAAATTCAAAATTTGAGCTGAATAAACGCGAATTAAACCGATTAATTCGCGAACAATGTTTCGGGCGTGTTTCTGATTTTTTGTAAATCGTACCGACCGAGCAATCGAGCAATTGAGGTGTGCAGCATGAGTTACCACGCATTATACAGGCAGTACCGTCCGAGCAGGTTCTGCGAAGTTGTCGGGCAGGAGCATATCACCGATGTTCTGCGCAGCCAAATCCGCACCGGGCGCATTGCCCACGCTTATCTTTTCAGCGGTTCACGCGGAACGGGCAAAACAAGCACGGCGCGAATACTTGCCCGTGCCGTCAACTGTCTCAACCCGGAGGACGGCGAGCCCTGCGGCAAATGCGCCGCCTGTCTTACGGACGTTTCGGAAAGCATAGACATTATCGAAATGGACGCCGCTTCAAATTCCAAGGTTGATGAAATGCGCGCGCTCCTCGAAAAGGCCGAGTTTGCTCCGATTTACCTTAAAACAAAGGTTTATATCATTGATGAAGCGCACATGCTTTCAAAAAGTGCAAACAATGCCCTTCTGAAAACTCTCGAAGAGCCGCCCGCACATGTTGTCTTCATTCTTGCAACGACCGAACCGCAGGCGCTCCCTGCAACGATACTCTCCCGCTGCCAGCGTTTTGATTTTCGCCGCCTTTCGGTTCATAATCTTGCGGCAAACACACGGCGCGTACTTCATTCCGCAGGGGCGGAAATCGAAGACGAAGCGTTGATGTGCATTGCGCGTGCGGCGGACGGCGGAATGCGCGACTGCCTGAGCATTGCCGACCAGTGTCTGAGCTTTTGCGGCGATGCGGACGGCACGGAGCAAAAACTTATCACTCAACAGGATGTTCTGTCCGTCCTCGGCAGCATGAATGCGGATTTTCTGTTTGATTTTGCGGATTCCGTGCTGCATTCCGACACGGCGGCGGTCATGAAAAACATCGAACAGGTTGTCTCCGGCGGGCGCGACATCGGCGTTTTCGTTCAGGATCTGTCCAACCATTTTCGCTCGCTCCTGCTTGCAAAAGTTTGCGGAAGCTGTGCGGATATTCTTGACTGCACACAGGACACGATGGAACGCTACCTTGCGCAGGCGGAATCAGCCGGCAAGGCGCGGCTCGAAAGAACGCTTGATGCTCTGATGCAGCTTCAGCCGAACCTTCGCTGGGTCACCATGCCGCGGGTTTTGCTTGAAAGCACGCTTCTTAAAGTCTGTCACCCGGATGAACAAACCGAAATGACTGCCCTTGTTGACCGTATGGAGGAGCTTGAACGCAGGCTTAAAAGCGGCGCTTTTGTTTCCGCCGAACCAAAAACAGCCTCCGATTCATCCCAAAGTTCGGGCAGCGGTCCGGACAATAAAGAAACGGGTTCCGCAGCTTCAAAAAATGAAAAAGCAGCAGCCAAACCCAAGCTTCCGACGCCGCCCGTTGTTTCCGACAGTTTCGAAGTGCCCGCCGCAACGCCCGAAGCGGAGGAATTGTTCCGCGCATTCATGGCGGCACTGATGAAAACGGATATGATGCTCGGCATTCAGATTCAGCTTGCGGCAGCGCATTGGCTTGAAAACGAAAATCTTTTTATTTGCTTTGACAAATCAAAGCGTTCCAATTATAATTATGCAAACACACCCGAGGTGAAAGCAAAACTCCGCCGCGCGGCGGGCGAGAGCATTGCGCCGCACGGCGTAGAGCTTGTGCTCAAAGATGGAAGCGTCGCTGTAAAAAAGGACGTTCCGACTGAGCTTTTCGGGGTTGAAATCACCGAAGTTTAGCAGAAAACGTTCTGCATAACGACATTCGGCAAAAGGTATTATTTTATATAAAGAGGTTACACAATGCAGATTCAGGCACCGAAGGGAACAAAGGATGTTCTGCCCGGCGAAAGCTACAAGTGGCAGTATATCGAAAAAGAAATGCGCGATCTGTGCCGCCTGTACGGCATTAACGAATTGCGCACGCCGATAATTGAACACACCGAGCTTTTCATGCGCGGCGTCGGTGACACAACGGATATAGTTCAAAAGGAAATGTACACTTTCAGGGACAAGGGCGACCGCTCCATCACCCTCAAACCCGAGGGCACGGCGGGCATGGTTCGCGCCTTCCTTGAAAACAGGCTCTTCAACGAGGCTCTTCCTCAAAAGATGTATTATCTCAACGCTCCGGTTTTCCGCTATGAAAAGCCGCAGGCGGGAAGGCTTCGCGAACATCATCAGTTCGGCGTTGAGTTTTTCGGTGCGTCCTCGTTTGAAGCCGATGCGGAAATCATCATGCTCGCGCTCTCCCTTCTGAGAAGGTTGGGGCTTGACGAGCTGACGCTGCACCTTAACAGCATCGGCTGCGGAAAATGCCGCAGGGAATACAACAAAGCTCTTTACGATTATCTGAAATCGCATATCGACGGCATGTGCAAAACCTGTCAGGACAGGCTTGAGCGCAACCCCATGCGCATTCTTGACTGCAAAGAGGAACGCTGCAAAGAAATCTGCCGCAGCGCACCGCGCACGCTTGATTATCTCTGCGATGATTGCCGTGCACATTTCGAGGGGCTTAAACGCTGTCTCGACACCTGCGGCGTGAAATACGTTGTCGATCCGGATATTGTCCGCGGGTTGGACTATTATACCGGCACTGTATTCGAAATTGTCTCCACCCGCATCGGCTCACAGGGCACCGTATGCGGCGGAGGCAGATACAATAACCTTGTTGAAGAACTCGGAGGGCAATCCCTTCCCGCCGTCGGTTTCGGCATGGGTATGGAACGCCTTCTGATGGTCATGGAAAACGCAAATGCCGTCATTCCCAAGCCCAAGCCCGTGAAGGTCTATTTCGCCGCAATGGGCGAACAGCCACGCCTTGCCGCCTTCGGTCTTGTTCAAAAGCTTCGCGAAAACGGAGTCTTTGCCGAGTTCGACCACATGGAGCGCAGCTTTAAGGCGCAATTCAAATATGCAAACAAGATTCTTGCGGAATACGTTGCTGTTCTCGGCGATGACGAGCTTGCGGCAGGAGCAGCAAAAATCAAATGCATGGCGGACGGCTTTGAAACCGCCGTCAAGCTTGATGAGCTTGTTGACTATTTTGCGGACTGAACCCCGTTCCGCAAGTGAATACGAACAGAGCAAATGGGAGCTGCGGCGGCAGTTCCCTTTTTTGCTGCTTTTTCCTTGCTTTTAAAGCATGATGCATATCAACCCGTTGCAGCCTTCGTTTACCATTCTTGTTATCGCATCGCGCAGCTTCATCTGAACATCCGCAGGCAAGCGCGACACCTTGCCCGCCATGCCGTCCTTAACAAGTTCATAGAGCGATTTTCCGAAGATGTTCGTGCTCCATATCTCATCCGGTTTGTTTTCAAACTTGTCAACAAGGTATTCAATAAGTTCCTCGCTCTGTTCGGCGGTGCCGACAAGCGGGTTGACCTCGCTTTCGATATCAACGCGAATGATGTGCAGCCCGGAAGCCTTTGCTCTCAGGCAAACACCGAAACGTGAACCGTGCCGAACTATCTCCGGCTGATCAAGCTGCATTTCATTTATCTGCGGCGGAACAAGGCCGTAACCCGTTTCCTCCGCTGCCGCGAGTGCGCCCGCAATGCGGTCATATGCCTTTTTTGCCGTAACAAAATCCTTCAGCGAAGCGATAAGCTCGCTTTCATTTTTTATTTCGCAGCCGCATTCCTCGCTGAGCACACGATAGAACACATCATCATTCGGAACAAGCCGGAACACCGCGCTGCCGCTGCCAAGGCTGATGCGAACCTGTTCAACCGGTTTATAATCCTCCATCCCTCCGAACACCTTTTGAATCAACGCTGCATCCCGCATTTTGTTCAGGTTCGGCATTGCCGCCTTTGCCCTGTCAAGCAAAGCTTTAACAAGGCAGTGCTCCGTTCCGAGCGCACGCATCCATTTGGGCATTTCAATGCAGATGCTGCCAAGAGGAAATTCCTGCAAAATACCTTCCAGCAATGTATCAATATCCGAAAGCTCCATCCCGAGAACGTCCAGCGGTTTTACAGGCGCACCGTATTTTTCCGAAAGCTGTGCCGAAAGCTCCGCTGCCGCCTGCCCCGTTGGGTCGGAGCTGTTCAAAATGATGATATAGGGTTTTCCCGTGTTCTGCATTTCGCGCAGCACCGCTTCTTCCGCAGGCGCGTATGCCTCGCGGGAAATTCCCGTGATGCTGCCGTCCGTCAAAATGACGATGCCTATTGTTGAGTGCTCCGTGATGACCTTCCGCGTGCCGAGTTCCGCGGCTTCATCAAACGGAATATCATAATCGAACCACGGTGTTCTTACCATGCGCGGCTGCTCCCCCTCGCTGCTGCCGAGCGCACCTTCCACCATATAGCCCACGCAATCCACCATGCGCAGGCGCAGCTCAATGCCGTCCTCGCCGACGGTGAGCGCGACCGCCTCGTTCGGAACAAATTTCGGCTGTGTTGTCATAACCGTTTTTCCCGAACCGCTTTGCGGCAATTCGTCCACAATTCGGGCCAGGGCATATTCGTTTTCAATCTTCGGAAGAACCATAAGGTCCATGAACCGTTTGATAAATGTCGATTTGCCCGTTCGAACGGGGCCGACGACGCCGATGTAAATATCCCCTCCGGTACGTTTTTGAATATCCCGATAAATGCCTGTGCTTGCCATAATAACCTCCGACTGCTGTTTTGCCGCTGAATCGGCTTTATCCTTTTGTGAATTGATATGAGCGGCAGCACGGAAATATTCGCATTTGCGGCATTTTTGTTTAATTAAAAAGCCCCCGCCGCAAACAGTGCGGTGAGAGCTTTTGCAGGTATTGAATTTTTCAAATTGCATTTACACTGTCAAAAAACCGACGCGGCCGTGCCTGTTTAAAGCAGCTTTTGTCCGTTGATAAACAACGCAAAGCTCAACCCGAGCCTGTTCGCGGCACGCATACAGAGCTTCATGCGGGTCATGAATATTTCGAAATAATCCATAATGGAGCAATACTGCGTGTCGATGGTCAGATTCAGCGAAAGAGTCGCCTTGCTGTCATCGATTCGGATATTTGATTCCGTAACGGAGTAATTTACGCGGTCGTGAATGTCAAAAGTCGAGATATTGCGATTGCGCACACGGCTTCGGCGAACGTCGCATTTATCCGCAAGTATCAGCGCAGCGGCAACAGCGTTTACGGGTACGCCCGTGCCCTCGTCATGGTTGCCGATCGCCGTTACGATAAGGGAAATATCCTCCGCACTCATTCCGCGCTCCTCCAAAAGCCGGAACGCAAGCAGCGCGCCGCTTTGTGAATGGTCAACGCGGTTTATAAGGTTGCCGATATCGTGCAGATAGCCGGCAATGCGGACAAGCTCCACTTCGTGTTCGGAATAACCGAGTGTTTCAAGGATATGCGCCGCATTTTCACTCACCATTGTGACATGCGCAAACGAATGCTCCGTGAATCCGAGCGCAAGCAGGGATTCGTCCGCACGAATTATGTAGGTTCGGATTGAGGCATCCTCCCGCAGCTGTTTATATGTTATCGCCGTCATAAAAATCTCCCCCTTATTTTCGGTTGAAAAACGAACCGTCGGAAACTCCCGTTTGCGTTTTTTGCCGCCCGGAGTGTTCCCGATTCCGTTTGCCGTCTCAGCGCACCTTCAGTCCGCTTGCCATATCGCCCATGGTTGTGAGAGCGGAAAGGTTCTCATCCGATGCATCGCTTGCGCAAAGTATCATGCCGTGGCTTTCAATGCCGCAGATGGTCTTCGGCGCAAGATTTGCAGCAACAACCACGGTTTTGCCGACGAGCTGCTCCGGGCTGTACCATTTTTTGATGCCGGAAAGCACAATGCGCTCTTCCCCGCCCATTTGCAGCGTGCATTTAAGCAGTTTTTTGGATTTTTTAACTTCTTCGCAGGCAATGACCTTTGCAAGGCGCAGATCAAGTTTTGCAAAGTCGTCATAACTTATCTCCGGCAGCAATGCGGGTTCGGCGGGCTTTTCCTCGGATTTTACCTCAGATTTTGCCTCCGTGTCCGCGTTCTTCGCTTCGGGCTTTGCTTCCGTCTTCTCCTCCGCTGCCTGCTTGGGCTTCGGAAGCAGTGTCTCAAGCTGTTCAAGCTCCTTTTTGACATCGATTCGCGGGAAGAGCGCCTCTCCCTTTTTAACAATCGTGCCTTCGGGCAGCTTTCCGAATTCCGCAACGGAATCGAACTCCTTAAGCGTTTCGTCCGCAACGCCGAGCTGTTCAAAAATCTTCGGCGCGGTGCGGGTCAGAAACGGACGCAGGCAAACGGCGACAATGCGCAGGCACTCCGCAAGGTTATAAAGCACGGTTCCGAGCCTGTCACGCTTTGCTTCATCTTTTGCCAGCAGCCACGGTGCGGTAATGTCGATATATTTGTTGCAAAGACGAACAAGTCTGAAAATCTCTGCCAAGGCCTCATTGGGGTGCAGCGCGTTCATGCAGGCATCGATTTTTTCCGCAAGCGCGGCTGCTGCGGGAACGATGGTTGAATCCTCTTCCTCAACGGGCGCATCGGGCGCAGGGATAACCCCGCCGAAATACTTTTCAATCATTGCAACCGTGCGCGAAAGCAGATTGCCGAGGTCGTTTGCAAGGTCGCTGTTTATGCGCGTTATCAGCACCTCGTTGTTAAAATTGCCGTCGCTTCCGAACGGGAATTCGCTCAGCAGGAAGTAGCGAATTGCATCCACGCCGTAACGTTCGACAAGCTTGACGGGGTCAACAACGTTGCCGAGGGATTTGCTCATCTTTGTGCCGTCCAAAACAAGCCAGCCGTGGCCGTAAACCTGTTTGGGCAAAGGAAGGCCGAGAGCCATCAGCATGATGGGCCACACAATGGTGTGGAAACGGATTATCTCCTTGCCGACGATGTGAACATCGCAGGGCCAGTATTTTTTGAACATTGAATCATCATCGCTCAAATAACCGAGCTTTGAAAGATAGTTCAGCACGGCATCGAACCAGACATAGATAACGTGCCTGTCGTCAAAGCTGACGGGCACACCCCATTTAAAGGTGCTGCGGCTGACGCAGAGATCCTCAAGCCCCGGAAGCAGGAAGTTGTTGAGCATCTCTTTTGCGCGGGAAGCGGGTTGAATAAACTCGGGGTGAGTCTCAATGTATTCGATAAGGCGGGGCGCGTATTTGCTGACGTTAAGGAAATAACTTTCTTCCTCAACCTCTTCAACCTTGCCTCCGCAATCGGGGCACACTCCGCCGCTCTCCTTGAGCTGCGTCTCCGTCCAGAACGCCTCGCAGGGCGTGCAATACATGCCCTTGTAGCTGCTTTTATAAATATCGCCCTGATCATAGAGCTTTTTAAAGACCTTTTGAACGCATGCAACGTGGTAATCATCCGTCGTGCGAACAAAGCCGTCGTTGGAAATATCCATAAGCTGCCAAAGGCTGTGGAACCCCGCAACGATGTTGTCAACATATTGCTGAGGTGTAACTCCCGCTTCCGCTGCCTTGCGTTCAATCTTTTGTCCGTGTTCGTCCGCACCGGTCAAAAAGTAAACATCATAGCCGCGCATTCTCTTATAGCGTGCAAGCGCGTCCGTGTTCACGGTGCAATAGGTGTGTCCGATATGCAGTTTTGCACTCGGATAGTAAATGGGCGTTGTGATGTAATAAGTTTTCTTTTCTTTCATGATTTCCGTCATAAAAACTCTCCTTCGGAAGTATTCCGGATATTTGCGTTTTGAATTTTTTGAAAACAAATTAAAAACGCCCCCATATCCGGTCAAGGGATATAGGGGCGTCCGTCATGCACGATGAACCTTTCCGCCGCAAAAAACGGCAGAAACGCTGTTCGGGTATGCGGCGTTGTCGCGGTACCACCCTAATTCCCGACAAAAGGCGTTTGTATGCGCAAACATGCCGTGTCGGCTCATTTCGCGCTGTAACGTGCGTACACGCCGTGTCTTAATGAATTCTGCACAGCTGTATGCAATGCGTGCATATTTCGGTTCGACCTCGGGGGCTCGGGAGCCATGTTCGGGATACCCCGCTCCCGACTTGCACCGAATGCCGGGTCTCTGAAAGCGGAAGCTGTCCGTACTCTTTCCGTCACAGCCCTATGAAATTCGGCAGAGATCAATGCGGAATCAGCCGCTGAAAAATCCCCGCAGTTTATATTTTAATCATAGTCTGCACGTTTGTCAAGCGGTTGATACGATTTTTCGGCATTTCATTTCATTCCGTTCCCGCTCCGTTCAAAGCGAGTCTTGTTCTCACCCGCTGCCGTCGTTTTCCGCCCGCGCTCCGCTAAAGCCCTGACCGTTAAAGCAGGTTTTTCGGCGTTCGTGCCGCGTTGTTTAAAAAGCCGCGATAAAACGCAAACCCCGCAATGCTTGTTATAACTTCCGTAACAGGGAAAGCAAACCAGAACCAATTCAGCCCGAATCGCGAAAAAACGTATCCGAGCGGCACAAAAAGCAGCACGGTTCGTATCACCGTCAGCAGCGAACTTTTAAGACCGAACCCCGTTGCCTGAAAGAACACGGGGAATATGAGAGATGTCACCATGGGCAGAAAGCTGATTCCGATGATCGGGAACCCGACTTTTCCGATTGAAACCGCAAGCGCATCACCGCTGAAAACACGAATCATCTGCGCCGGAACCGAAACGAAGCATGCCGTTCCGACAGCCATCAGCATAAGTCCGAAAAGGACGGAATCCGCAAGCGTTTTTTTGCATCTTTCAATATTCCCGGCAGCATAGTTGAAGCTCAGCACCGGAACTATGCAGGTTTGCATCGCACCAAGCGGAATAAAAAAGAAAGTCTGCCATTTATAGTATAATCCCAATGCCGTCACAGCCGCATCCGAAAATCCCGCAAGTATCAGATTCAGGCCGAGAATATAAAACGTGTATGCCGACTGCATAAGAATATTCGGTGCTCCCAAGCGAAAAATTGTTTTTGAAAGCCCCGGAAGACTCCTTGCCGCGGGCATTTTTCGAAACCCCTTTTTCGCAACCACCGCCGCAGCAACAATCTGTCCCGCAACGGTTGCGGCCGCCGCACCTGCGATACCGAATTTAGGCAAGCCGAACAAACCGAAAATCAGTATCGGATCCAGAACGATATTCGTAACAGCCCCGGCAATCTGCGCCGCCGTGGGCGTTTTCATGTCGCCTTCCGCCTGCAAGACCTTTGTCCATATGCTTTCGAGAAACAGCCCGAAGCTGAACACGCAGACGATCCTGCCGTAAACCGTAATATCGCGTATAACTGCCTCGGACTCGGTTGACATTCGGGCATACGCCGGCATGATGAACCGGCAGACCGCAGCAAACACTGCCCAAAGGATAACGGCAATTGCCGTGCCCGCTCCAGCAAATTCATCGGATTTTTCTTTGTTCCCTGCGCCGAGTTTTGCAGCCATTGCCGTGTTTATGCCAACGCCGCTGCCCACCGCAAGCGCTATCATCAGCAGCTGAATCGGATAGATAATCGACAGAGCCGTGAGCCCTGAATCCGAAAATTTTCCGACAAACAAACTGTCAACAATATTATAAAGTGCCTGTATCAATTGGGCCAGCATTACGGGCGGCGCAAGTTTTAAAAGGATTCTGCTGATTTTTTCCGTGCCGAAAAGATTCGCCGTGTCCGATGCTTTTTTCGTGTCCGTGTGCCCTGTTCCCGCCTTTTTTTCTTTCACGTTTACCTTTCTCCCTTCCCCATTGCCTCATCAAGCCGCATATTGTATTCCGTCAGCATATTCGTCAAAATCCTGAGGTTATCCTCTCCGAACGCCGCAACTGCCGCCGTTTCGGTTTCGTTCATCGATTTCAGCAGCGGTTCGGCCCATGCCGCGCCCTTTTCCGTAAGCACAAATGCCTTTTCGCGTCCTCGGGAAAAGCTTGCATCGTGTTCGACAAGTCCGCTCCTGCGCAGCGCAGTTATAACGTTGTTTATCGTCTGGCGCGGAATGAAATAACTTTGCGTTATCATTTTTTGTGTGCAGTAACCGAATTCGCGTATCGTATAAAGCACAAGCATTTCGTTATAGCTTATGCCGCATTCGTTTGCCCAAACGGAATAGGCATGTCTGAATTTCACAATTGCCCTGTTAAACCCGTTCAATGCATCAAGAATTTGTTTGTTCACGGTTTCACACTCCGTCTCTCCCGCCTGAGAAAACCCCACAGCGTTTCTATGTCATCGCAGCCATCATAACTACGCTTTGTCGGATTATTAAGAGCATCTCCGATTATACGCGTTTTTCGGCGCAGCGGCAAAATCCCAAATGGGATTATAATCTCATTCGCTCCGTTTTTCAATACCGAAAATGCACCTTTTGCACCTTGCTTTGTGTTTTTCAACAAAATCATGCCGCCGTTGCGTGCCAAACCTTCCCCGTTTATCCACAGTGATTGAAATTGCGGCATAATTATGTTATAATCTCTCGGCACGGGGGATTTCGAACTATGGCTAAACTCTATTTTCGTTACGGCGCAATGAGCTCTTCAAAAACCGCTCAGGCAATAATGGTCAAATACAACTACAGCGAGCGCGGGCAAAAAGCTCTGCTTGTGAAGCCGGCTGTTGATATTCGCGACGGTGTGCGCATCGTGCGCTCCCGCTGCGGGCTGACCGACGAATGCATTCTGTTCGATGATATTCCGTGGAAAGATGTGCATTGTCATGTTTATGACTGCATAATCGTTGACGAAGCGCAGTTTTTGACCCGAGCACAGGTCATGCTGCTTGTTGAAGCAGTTGACAAATACAACATTCCTGTGATATGCTATGGGTTGAGAACTGATTTTCAGGGCAATTTTTTTGAGGGCAGTCACACTCTCATGGCTCTTGCCGACACGATTGAAGAGATAAAAACAATTTGTTGGTGCGGAAGGAAAGCGATCATGAACGCGCGGCTTGACGGTAAAGGCGGAATTACCAAAGTCGGTGAACAGGTCGTCCTCGGTGCCGACGATAAATATATAGGTCTCTGCCGAAAACATTGGACAGAGGGCAAAATCAGCAATGATTAATTTTAAATCTAAAAATCGAAGTGATTGCAGCTGTTTTTTTCGTTGTGCATATTAAACGCACCGCGAACGTTTTTTTGCAATCCTGAGGAAAGGCTATGAGATTTTATATTGCAACAGGTCTTGTAAATGCCGAACATGCGCGTGAAGCCGCCAAGGTTTTGCGCCGCAACGGGCATGAACAGACGTACGACTGGACAACCCACGGGGACATTCGTCACGAAGGCGCAGCGCGCATGGGCGAAGTTGCTTTCAACGAACTGCGCGCCGTCCGCGATGCCGAGCTTGTCGTTGCCCTTCTTCCCGGCGGGCAAGGCACACATACCGAACTTGGCGTTGCTCTCGCAACCCGCAGCAACAAGCGAATAATACTCTGGAGCGAGACCGGCGATGAATTCGCGTTCGACAACCGCACATGCACGTTCTATTTCCACCCTGCGGCAGAGCGCGTTGTCTGCCCCTTTGAGGAACTTCTTGAAATTCTGAACACCGACCGCATTGACTCCGCTTCAAGTTTTGCGGATTGATTCTGCGGTTTTACCCGATGAATCAAGATTGACCGGACTGCTGCAAAGGGCTTTTTGCCCGCGGCAGTCCATTTTCAAAATTTCTTTTCCAAACAAAATTCCACACAAAGTTTTTACAGCATCAACGCAAGCGGAGCTCCTTTACGCAAAAGCATATTATCCGGAGCATCCTTCCGTCGGTTAATTCGACAGCATTTTATTATTGATTCGGACTTTTTATGATTGAAATTAACCGGATTCCCGTGTATAATATCTTATGAGTTGCAATCGGCTGACAGTTTTAAGGGGGTGAACGCGACAAAACCGTTTTATCTGAAATCATGCCTGCCGAAATCAATAACTCTCAATAAAAGTGTTTTGTTGAAAGGAGTAAACCATGAACACACCCGCAACATCGAACAATGCCGACTGTTCCGGCGAACAAATTGCTTATAAAGACAGCACATACGAACTTGTTTCAAAAGTCGCGTTTCTTATCGGCGTCCCTCAGCGCATTTTTGAAAACGAGCACGAAGCTCCGCAGCTCGATGTTTTTAACCGTCTTTTGAAAGACAAAAACGCCAGAATCATCCGCAATCTCTGCATCATCCGAACATCCATCGAACGCAATTTTAAAAAAATCAATGATATTATGCGAACGGATTACCGCGGACTTTTATCCATGCCGGAAATCATCCCTTCCGAATGCATACAGCAGCTCAGCGAGGACGGAATCTCTTTCATTAAAAAAACCAGCACCAAGCTTTGTCACCATATAATTGAAATCAATCGTATTATCTCCGACAGAATCAACAATTGCAAAAGTTTTTTCCCGATATGGATTAATTGGTCATATATCAAGGAGCTGTTTATAATGCCCAACGGATTTACCGAAGGGGGCACAAGAGACGCCGCAAGTATTTACTATGCAAACCTGCAATGCTATCCGTATCAGATGTATATCAACTGGAAACCGGTGGATGAAGGGAACATTCTTTTCAACGATAAAAAATTCGTGACTCTTCTGTATCAATGGCACCACGATGTGTTCACCGAATACAACCGTGTTTCGGATGCGGGAGCTTTTGTCAAAAATAACATATATGATTTTATAAACGACAGCCAAAAAACCGTTGTCGTTGTGGACTGCGAAAACTCCGACCCGTACAAGCTGTGCGCTGCCCTGCGAAACCTTGACTATGAGGTCATGCAGAAAATATCAAAAATAATCCTTTTTGACGACGTTCACACCGTGAACGCATGGAAGATTCTTGAATACTCCGTCAAAATCCCTGTGGAACACATAATGACAGAGCGCGTCAAGCAGAACAAATCCCTTGTGGACATTCAGCTGACCGCAAGAGCCTGCCGGGAGCATTATCAAAACCAAGTTGATTCCTTTGTTGTTGTTTCAAGCGATTCTGACTACTGGGGGCTTATCTCTTGTTATGATCGAGCGCGAAAAATGCGGGCCGGATATGAAAGCCGCGCTTGCCGATTCCGGAATATTCTACTGTTATCTTGACGATTTCTATTCCGGAAATGCCGAAGATATCAAACTCAACGCGCTCTTTCAGGAAATGTACCGCTGGATTGACGATTCAATCAAACTCAATGTGAACGAAATGCTTGATGCCGCGCTGAGAAACACACGGCTGGAAATGTCCGCTGCGGAGCGCAAACAGTTCTATGAAAAGCATATCCGAAATATGTCCCTTGTTATAGATGACGACGGAAATGTTTCAATAGAGTTAAAGCGCAAATGATTTGATTCGGACGTAAAACGAAAACGCAGCCTCAGCCGCCTTTCAAAAAAGCACGGCCGAGGCTGTTTTGTTCTTATTCGGCTGCCGATGTTGTCAAACATTCGGCTGCCGCCGAATGTCAGGCAGTTTTACCCTTTTTCACAAGGAACCGGATATATCCGCCCATTCCGATTGCAGCAAACAGCCACACTCCGAGAACATCGGTGATGAAGTATTTCCGAAACTCCGCATCCTCAAGCAACTCGGGCATTACGGACATGCTTTCGAAGATTGTTAATCCGTAGTTTTTTGACATTACAAAGCTGTAAACAACAAACTCCGCAAGAAGAAGCATCAGGAGCGTTGCAATAACCGAAGTCACAATGGAAGCCGTGGAGGATTTCATGCCCTTGTTTTTGTTTGCACCGGAAAAGATTCTGTATCCGAGCATTGCAAGTGCGGCGGTCGCAATACCGCTGAGGGCCGCAACGTAACCGAAAATTGACAGTGCGAATGTCAGCGCACCGCCGGGAATTGCGAAAAGAATCGCGCCCAAAACTCCCATAAATACATTTTCTTTGTATATGACCCGCTCCGGTTCGGGCTGCGCGGTGGTTTCATCATAGTGATTCCACTCATATTCCGAACCACCCGCGGGTTCACCGTTCGGTTCGGATTCTGCGGCAGCGAATTCGTTTTTTGAGTCCTCACCCGCAGGAGCAAACTCATCGTTTTCATTCTGTTCAAAGCCTTTCGGCTGTTCGAATTCTCCGTTAACGGAGTTTTGGTCGTTTTCGTACATTTCTTTCTCCAATATTTTTTTGACCGTACCGCTGATTCCGCTGCACATTTCGGCGGCAGTAAAGCTGCTCTGTCTGTGTTCAGTATATCAAATTCAGCGCAATGTGTCAATATATAAATTTAATCCTCCGCCCCGGCCTTCCGACAGGAAACCAAAGCGGAGGATTTTTATTTTTCCTCACTTTCGGTTCATTCAATTTTTGAACTCACTCGATTTGAGTTTTACAATCCGAGTGCAAGGCGAAGAATTGCCAGTGCATCGGCGGCCGAAACGCTGCCGTTGCCGTCCACGTCGGCGCGAAGTGCTGCCGCAGCATCGAGATTTATCGCACCGATTGCCGCACGCATTGCAAGCAGCGCATCGGAAACGGTAATGCTGCCGTCACCGTCCGTATCGCCGAGAAGAACCTGCGGGGGATTGGGCTGTTCGGGCGTGGGTGCGCCGCTGCCCGCGTTGGGGCTGATTATCGTGACGCGTATCGTACCTATCCGCGTGCCGAGAACGCTCACCGCAAGAACATATTCGCCCGCTGCATTGCCGTTAAATGCGGGATTCCAAACCGCCGTGATTCGGCTGTCCGTCCACGAAAGGGTCTGTGCCTGTGCATTCACGCCGCTGCGGAAGCAGACTGAAGCATTGCTCAGTATCTGCTCTTCTGTTATACTCTCGCCGTTGTCAAGGTTAATGAAATAATCCGTTTCACCCTCCAAAACCGCCTGTGCGCAGTCCGGAGAATAGATATAAACGCCGGAAGAATTGGAGGAAAGCGTGAAGCTTGATCCGTTCGCCGCAAGATAGAGCGTTCTTCCGCCGCCGGGGCCGCCGCCCCAACCGCCGCCGGATACGGAGGTTGAAATGCTTGCATAGCTGCCGTTTGCGGCAACATTCCAAACGGGTGCGGAAGCTGCATCTTCTGAAAGCGCAATGCTGTATGTTGTGTTCCAACCGTAGCCCGAAGCGGTGTATGCAAGATAGTAATTCACGCTGTTAACGGTGCAGTAAAGCTTGCCGCTTGCATCGCGATACCATGTGCTGCCCGCCGCGACGCCGTCGATACTGTACCCGCCGGTGACCGTTGAGACGGAGACCGGAGTTCCGCTTATTGCAGCTCCGCCGGAAAGTGCACAGGTGCTCTGCGTGTTTGTTATCACGCTGCCGATGCCGACAGGCATGGTCTGAACGCGCGTGTAGATGCTGCCGGGCTGTCCGACGCTCTGCCAGTTTGTTTCCTCCGCCGGTGCTGCGCTGCCGCTGCCCGTTGCGGTTGCGGTTGCAATGCTTGAACCGTTTCTGTAAAGCGTGTAACTCTGACCCGAAACAAGTGCGGGATCGGAAAATACAACATGGTTGGAATAGGAGTTTGAATTATAGTAGCGAACCGTTCCCTCATAAAGCACGGTTCCTGCGGAATTCTTGACCGCGATCGTGTCCCCGTCATAAAACGACGAGCTGAGTCCGCCGCCACCGCCGCCGGGGCCGCCGCCCCAGCCGCCGCCGCTGCCGCCGAACACAACATAGATTCCCTGCGAGGGAATCTGCGGCATTTCGGCTTTGCCGACCGCCACCGTAGTTCCGCCGAAAGTGCCGAGTGTGCCGTTCGCATCAAATGCACCGTTGCCGCCGCCGGGACAGAAAATTTCAAGCATGCCTCCGTAAACCGAAATCTCGCCGTTGGAGTCCGCACCATCGCCCGAACGTCCGTAAACATGGAATTCGCCGCCGTAGAAGCGCATGGAGAAACTGTATCCCGTAAGATCGCCGTTTGCGGCATTGATGCCGTCGTCGGATGCATTTATGAAATATCTGCCGGAATTGCCGACTATCGCCGCGCCCTCAAGTCCCTCATAGCTGTTTGCAACGGTCATATTGATATCCGCGTCATCTCCGCCGCGCTCACCGAGGGTCAGGTTGTAATCCGCATGAACGCCGTCATCGCCGGAGGAAAGGTTGAACGTTCCGCCCGTGATTGTCAGACTGTTGTTTGAATGCAGTGAATCGTCCGCCGAATCAATGGTTATGTTTCCGCCGCGGAAATTAAGTGCACCGCCCGCTTTCATGCCCTTTGCGCTGGGGTCCGTGTCTTTATTATAAGAGGAGTTGCTGTGGCCTCCGCAGCATGTAATGTCAAATGTGCCTCCGCGGACGGTCATATTTCCCGCCGCCTGGAAGCCGTCGCCGGTGCTTACAATCGTGAAATCACCGCCGCAAACATAGATATCGCCCGCTGTTTCGTCAATGTTTTCAGCCTTCACGGCATCGCCTGCGCATGTTATATCAAGCGTTCCGCCGTAAATATTGACGTTCGCCGCCGCAGCAAGCCCTTCATCGGCGGAGTTGATTGTTATTTCACCGCCCGTTACCGTGAGGTTTCCAATGGTCGAAGTGTCGTCATCAGCCTTAATTGCATCGTTGCCCGCGGTTGAAACATTCAGCCTGCCGCCGCGGATAAAAAGTTCGTTTTCGCTTGAAATGCCGTTGTACGCAGCATTAACAACGAGATTCTGTTCATCAATTTCAAGCAGGGAATCCGCACCGGTCTTTATGCCGTTTTTGGCGTTGCCGTTGATGTTCAGCGTGCCTGAGCCGTTAAGGTAAACAGTCGCGCCGGTTTTTGCTTTTATGACCGCGCTCTCGGCATAGAACTGATTCGTGCCGTCGCCTCCGTCCTCCGTCGGGCCGTAGGTGTCGGCATTGTTGAACGCCGCGTCGCTCAGCGTGTTGACCGTTCCCGCAAGTGCGGTTATCACAACTGCCGCGTTGGAGTTCTTCTTTACCGTTATCGGCGAAGTATAGCTGCTTGTAAGGTTCAGCCCGTTCAAAAGCAGGAAGGCGTTGCCTGTTGCTTCTTTTTTGACTGCAATTGCGCCGTCCGTGCCGTTGCCGGAGAAAACATATGCGCCGCCGCTCTTTTTGATGCTTATGCAGAGTTTTGCATCGGCAGTGTCGGTGTACACGGTGTTGCCCGCCGCATCGGTCGCGGTTTCAAGCGCATGTTCTTCTTCATCCGCAGGGTTCTGACCGACAACTTCGTATTTTGTGTCGCTTCCTTCAATAACCGTCACAGAATCGCCGTTGAAAACGAAGGTTGTGTACCCAACGGGAACCTCCGCAACGGAGCTTATCCTCTCGCCGTCGCTGTCCGTTGCGGTAACGGTGATTGCCGCAACGCCGACTGCACCTTCGCAGCCGGTGACAGTTATCGTGTTGTTTTTGACGGAAACTTTCGCAATGCTTTCATCGGAGCTTTGCGCCGTGATTTCAGCTTTGCGGCTCATGCCGGACAGTTCTGCGGAAATGACCGCACCCGTGTTGCCGACATCCGTCTTTTTGAGCATAATTTTCTTTTCGCTTGCCATTATGCTGCCGCATGCAACGAGCGAAAGCACAAGCGAAAGCGCGAGTATCGCACTCAAAAATCTTTTTGCCATGGTTTTCCCTTTCAAAACTTTTTTTGCAGGCAGTCCGATGCTGCCGACATGCATATATTATAGCACATGTTCGGTACATTGTTAAGTCCAAAACGGGAAATATTTGTGAAAAAATTTTTAAACAGATGAGCTGAATTGTTGCGTTTTCATATTGTTTTAAACTTTCATTATTGCAGTTTTAATGCATTTTTCAAACCGAATTCGGGCATTGCAATTCCCGCCGCCGTCTGATAAACTCATAGATATGACTGCTGTGTATATGCGGACTTAAACCAAAAGAAAGGAAATAATCATCATGAACGATATTATTAACAACTGCTCTCAATCTGTTTTGAAAGATGAACAAGGCGCTGCGTGCTTTGCGATTGCGGAACGGGTCGTAAACGCACTGACAGAGCACGGCCTGCATATTTCCTTTGCGGAATCCTGCACGGGCGGGCTTGCCGCCGCACGTATCGTGGACGTGCCGAACGCTTCGTATGTTCTCGATGCCTCATTCGTGACATATGCAAACCGGGCAAAGGTGAAATTCGTGAACGTTGCGGAGGAATCCATTGCGGAACACGGGGTTGTGAGCGAATGTGTAGCACTCTCCATGGCAAAAGGCGCAGCGGCGGCAGCAAATGCCGAAATCGGCGTCGGCATTTCCGGCATTGCAGGGCCTTCCGGCGGCTCACCCGAAAAACCCGTCGGAACAGTATTCGTCGGGGTCAGCTCCGACTGGTACGAGGACGTCAGGGAACTGCACGTCGGCGGCGGACACGCGGACCGCGCGTAT
>CALAXO010000143.1 GCA_937894955.1 uncultured Clostridia bacterium | reverse complement strand
GACGACGGAACTGAATTCAACTATGAACCCGGCGACTGCGTTTTCGTGCCCGGTATCCGTGCGGCGGTTGAAAACGGCACAGAAAACATTCCTGCAAAAGTCATAAGGCAGAACGGTGATGTGTGCGATATCATGCTTCACCTCAGGGGGCTTACTCCGGATGAAAAGGAAATTATCCTTGACGGATGCCTGATGAACTATTATGCGGCAAGAGCGGAATAAGCAAAGAGCGGGATAAGAACCGAAAGCAGCCGGCGGGCGTTTCCGTGAACGATTCCGGAAACGCACCGCTTCCGAACAATATTCAAACAAATTTGAACATGGAAGGAAATACCGATGGAAAAGATTAAGATGACAACCCCGATAGTCGAAATGGACGGGGACGAAATGACGCGTGTGCTTTGGGGCATGATAAAAGACGAGCTGATTCTGCCCTTTATTGACCTTAAAACGGAGTATTACGATCTTGGCCTGCTGCACCGCAACGAAACTCAGGACAAAGTGACCGTTGACGCTGCGAACGCAACCCGCAAATACGGCGTTGCAGTCAAATGCGCAACAATAACCCCGAATGCACAGCGCATGAAGGAGTATCCGCAGCTTACCGAAATGTGGAAAAGCCCGAACGGAACAATTCGTTCAATTCTTGACGGTACAGTTTTTCGTGCACCGATACTCATCGATTCCATTCATCCGGTTGTTAAAAACTGGAAGAAGCCCATTACCATTGCCCGTCACGCATACGGCGATGTTTATAAAAGCGTTGACATGTACACGACCGAACCCGGCACCTGCACAATGACTTTCGTCGGCGAAAGCGGAGAAACAAAAACGCTCATCGTGCAAAAGGTTGACGGTCCGGCAGTGTGGCAGGGTGCGCACAACAAGGAAAAGAGCATCCGTTCGTTTGCAAAGGCCTGCTTTAAATATGCAATTGACACAAAACAGGATCTTTGGTTCTCAACAAAGGACACGATTGCAAAGATTTACGACGGCGAGTTCAAACGCGTGTTTGAAGAAGAATTCGAGAACAATTACCGCGCCGAATTTGAAAAACTCGGACTGACATATTTCTACACGCTGATTGATGATGCCGTTGCCCGCGTTATCCGCAGCGAAGGCGGATTCATCTGGGCGTGCAAAAACTATGACGGCGATGTCATGAGCGACATGGTATCGACAGCATTCGGTTCGCTTGCAATGATGACTTCCGTTCTTGTTTCTCCGGACGGCACAACCGAATATGAAGCAGCGCACGGAACGGTCACAAAGCACTATTACCGTCACCTTAAAGGCGAAGAAACATCAACAAACCCGATGGCAACCATTTACGCATGGACGGGTGCGCTCAGAAAACGCGGACAGCTTGACGGCATTACAGAGCTGCAAACCTTTGCGGACAAGCTCGAAGCCGCCTGCGTTGAAACGCTCAACAGCGGAATCATGACAAAGGATCTTGTCGGGCTTGTGGATGACCCCGCTTCCGTAAAGGCCGTCACGAGCGCGAAGTTTATTGCTGCCATCCGAGAAAACCTTGAAAGGACTCTTGCCTGAGCAGCCTGAGAAAGTTTTAACGATTAAAATTCGGATATGAATCGGGGCAGGTCGAAAACATCAGCCCGCCCCGCGATGAAAAAAGATTTGAAAACTGTCGAAAACGAATTCGCAGGGAGGCACTCACAAACAATGGAACTTAAAACCAACAGCACCGCCGGAACGATGGAATCCAGTGACATAATGATAATGCTTGAGCCGCGTACAGAGGGCGGAATCGAGCTTGAGCTCACGAGCAGCGTTATGCAGCAGTTCGGCAAACAGATACGCAAAGTTATTCTTGACACACTTCAGGAATACGATGTTCAAAATGCAAAAGTGGAGGCGGTTGACAAAGGTGCGCTTGACTGCACCGTTCGCGCCCGCACCGTTGCCGCAATTTACCGTGCGGCTCAGCGCAGCGATTACCGCTGGGAAGTTTAAACGGATTTATCCTTGGGAGGAAGGATGCTTTTGCGGAAAAAAACGGAGTATCGAAACATCAAATCTTTTGATGCGGAATAGAGCCCCCGCAAAAGCGGATATAAGAAAATGTACATTAAAGATCGTTTAAGAAGAAGCATGATGTTCATTCCGGGCAACAACCCCGGCATGATACGGGATGCGAATATTTACGGTGCGGACAGCATCATGTTTGACCTTGAGGATTCCGTTGCCTACACCGAAAAGGATGCGGCAAGGCTGCTTGTTTACAATGCGTTGAAAACATTGAACTTCGGCAGGAAGGAAACTGTTGTCCGCATCAATGACCTTTCAAGCGGACTCGGGGCTGCGGACCTTGAGGCTGTCGTCCGCGCCGGCGTGCAGGTCGTTCGCCTGCCGAAGACGGACAGCGCACAGGATGTTATCGACTGCGAACGCGAGATTGAGCGCATTGAAAAGGAGGCGGGCATTCCCGTCGGCACAACGGGCATGATGGCGGCTATTGAATCTGCAAACGGCGTGCTGAATGCGGCGTCAATTGCAAAAGCGAGCGATCGCCTGATCGGAATTGCTCTCGGCGCGGAGGATTATGTCACTGACCTTAAAACCACCCGTTCGGACGGCATTGAGCTGCTTTTTGCCCGCAGCATGATACTCAATGCGGCAAGGGCAGCGGGCATTGCCGCGCTGGACACGGTCTATTCCGATGTGAACAACGAAGAAGGCTTCATTGCGGAAGCAACGATAATCAAAAAACTGGGATTTGACGGCAAATCCATTATCAACCCGCGTCAGATTGAGCCGCTGCACAAGGTCTTTATGCCGAGCGAAAAGGATCTTAACAAGGCACGCGCAATAATGGATGCGATTGCGGAGGCGAACGCACGCGGCAGCGGCGTTGCAAGCCTTAAGGGTAAGATGATAGACAAACCCGTTGTCATTCGCGCTCAGCGGCTGCTTGACCTGTATGAGGCGGGACGCAGAATCGATGAAGTGGAGGATTGACAGAAATGAACTTTGATATCAACAAAATTCCGCATATAAACGAAATTGCGAACAACGGAAGTTTCAGCGGCGCACGCAGCAAAAATACCGAAACTTTTCAGCAGCGCTGCAAGGATTGCAACAAGATAGTTCCTTCCCTTGAGGAGGCAATAAAAAAATCCGGACTTCGCGACGGAATGACGATAAGTTTTCATCACCATTTCCGCAACGGTGACCATATCATTAACAATGTTCTTGATAAACTTGCGGAGATGGGATTCAAAAACCTGACGCTTGCGGCATCGTCGCTTTCGGCCGTTCATGCGCCGCTGATTGAGCACATCCGCTCCGGACTTGTTACTCACATTGAAACTTCCGGTCTGCGCGGAGAGCTTGCGGAGCAGATTTCACGCGGGTTGATGGATTTTCCGGTTGTTTTCCGTTCCCATGGCGGAAGGGCATCCGCAATCCGTTCGGGTGAGCTGCATATTGACGTTGCTTTTTTGGGTGCACCCTCGTGCGACCCCTACGGCAACGCAAACGGGTACAGCAGGGATGATGATGGCGGCATTTCATGCGGGTCACTGGGCTATGCAAGAACGGATGCGGAGTTTGCGGATAAGGTTATTATCATAACAAACAACATCGTTTCCTACCCCAATGCGCCGTGGGCAATTCCGGAACATGATGTTGATTACGTTGTTCTTGTTGACGATATCGGCGATCCAAAGGGCATTATGAGCGGTGCAACGCGGTACACAAAGGATCCTAAAGAACTGCTGATTGCAAAAACGGCTGCAAATGTTGTTGAAGCGGCGGGTTATCTTTATGACGGCTTTTCAATGCAGATGGGTTCCGGCGGTGCATCACTTGCAACGGCGCGGTTCATCCGCCAAAAAATGTTGGATAGGGGCATTCGCTGCCGTTTCGCTCTCGGCGGAATCACGGGGCAGATCACGGCGATGCATGAAGAAGGGCTGATAGATCGCATTCTTGATGTTCAGTCGTTTGACCTTGACGCGGCAAAATCGCTGAAGAACAACCATTTTCATCATCAGATAAGCGCAACGTATTATGCAAGCCATCTTGTTGCAACGGCAGCGGAACAACTGGATTTTGTTATTCTCTCTGCACTTGAAATTGACACTGATTTCAACGTGAATGTTCTCACAGGTTCCGACGGCGTGATTCGCGGGGCGATCGGAGGGCATCCCGACACGGCGGAGAGCGCGAGCCTTGCCGTTATTGTTGCACCCCTTGTGCGCGGCAGAATCCCGACGGTTGTTGAACATGTCGGCACGGTTGTCACTCCGGGCAGCGTTATTGATGTCCTCGTTACGGACAGGGGTATTGCAGTGAACCCGAATCGCCCGGATTTGAAGGAAAAACTGGAAAAATTCGGCCTTCATGTGTTTGATATTCATGACCTGCAAAAAAAGGCGGAGGAGCTTGTCGGCGTTCCTGAACCGATTCGCTACAAGGAACGAATTGTCGGCGTTGCAATGTATCGCGACAATACGGTCATTGACGTAATTCGTCAAATAGACGAATAAAAAACGTGGGATATGCGGCGGCTTAACTGCCGGATAACCATATTGACCTGATAATCAAAAACAACCGGCGGTATCCAAACTGCGGAGCCGCCGGCTGTTCTTTTTTACATTTGAATCCGAGCGATTTTAAGCCCGGGGTGTTTTATGCGTCCTGAGCCAATCGGAACATCATGTCCACGGCGGGCTCGATTATTTCATCGTTAAAATCATATTCGCGGGTATGAAGCTTTGCATGACGGGTGCCGCATCCGATATAGAACAACGCGCCGCTTGTGAGCTTTGTGTAACAGCCGAAATCTTCGGAACTTCTGAACGGTTCATTCCAGTGTGCTTCCGGAAGTCCGCATTCAAGCCGCGCTTTGCGGACGGCGGCAACGGCATCGGGCGTGTTGCGCGTTTCCGGAAAGGAGTCACGATATTGAACTTCAACATTTGTTATGCCATCCTGTCGTGCATATGCGCGGGCTCGTGCACATATCTCGGCATCCAGCGCATCAAGTTCGGATTCGAACTCGGCGCGTATTGTCAGCATGAGCTGCCCAAAGCCCGCATTCGTGCCGAATGCTTCCTCGCCTATGCGCACGCAAACGACCGTTGCCATAACAATGCCGCGATGATCCTCCCTTGCGGTCAGTTCGGGAATATCAATTATCAGCTTTGATATTGCACGGGCGGGATTATGCCCGTTTTCGGGTTGGGAAGCGTGTGAGCTTTTTCCGAAAAAACTCAGCACAAGCCCGCGTGAGGCAAATGCTGCCGTGCCGTCGTGCACCGCGACCGAACCGGCGGGAAATCCCGGCATATTGTGCCAGCCGAAAATAATGTCCGGTTTTTCATCCGTTATCATCTTTTGGCAGACGGGAGCACCGCAGCCTGTTTCCTCCGCATGTTGAAAAAGAAAGAGGATATCGCTGCGGCAGCCATGGCGGTCAATTTCCACCGCAAGTGCGCAAAGCGCGGCACTGTGGCCGTCGTGTCCGCATTTATGCGCAACGCCGCGGTTTTCGGAAGCATAGGGAAGCGCGGGGTCATCCCCGATCGGAAGCGCGTCAAAATCCGCACGGAATGCAATTCGGCGTTTCGGGGCGGACTCCGTTTGGGCATTCAACGGAGCTCTGTATACGGCATAGAACCATGCACCCATATCATGCAGCTCAAGCGAAGTGTGCGTGCGGAGGAAATCAATAAGCATTGCTTTTGTTTGCTTTTCCTGCCCGGAAAGCTCCGCACATCGGTGAAGCCGATGCCGAAGTTCTGCGGCAGATTTAAGAATATCTTTATCCATTGCGGAAACACCTCAATGTTGAATAATATCTGTCGGAAACAGAAAATCCGTTTCGGAAACGGGACATAAATCCCATGCCTGTTTCGGCAGAAATAATTATACTCCCGAAAGAACGGGAAGTAAACTGCGGATTTGTTTCACCCGTGCGTATTTCAGCACATGCGGGTATTGTGATTTTTGCGGAAAAGTGGTATTATTATAATGGAAAGGCAGTACTGTGCGGAAAGAGGGCTTGTATAAACGGTTTCCTCGGGAACAGCAGATATTTCGGGTGACGGTTAATGATTATTTTGGGCATTGATCCCGGGTATGCGATACTCGGTTACGGTGCGGTTGAAGCCGAACGCGGCAAGATTTGCGTTATTGATTACGGGGTTGTTGAAACAACTCCGAAAATGACCTTTCCCGAGAGGTTGGAGCGGCTCTATGCGGGCACAAGATTTCTGATTGAGCGTTATCGTCCCGATCATGTTGCGTTTGAGGAGCTTTTTTTCTATCGCAACACAACAACGGCATTGCAGGTTGCGGCGGCAAGGGGCGTTGCAATAACGGCCGCTCAGCAGGCGGGGCTCCCGCTCTATGAATATACTCCGATGCAGATTAAGCAAAGCGTCACCGGGGACGGCCATGCGGACAAGCTGCAAATGCAGACAATGGTCAAGCTTCTTTTAAAATTGCAAAAGATTCCGAAGCCGGATGATGCTGCCGATGCGCTCGGGGCGGCACTCTGCCATGCGAACGCGCTCGGACCGATGGTTGAACAATTCCGCATCAAATAACGTTTTTTGCAGGGAGCATAAATATGTACGCACATATAAAGGGCAACGTAGAAGAAATTTGCGCCGACAGAGTCGTTATCGAGGCGGCGGGTGTCGGGTATGAGCTTGTTTGCAGCAAAATGACGCTGAAAAGACTGTATGAGGGAAAAAACGCAAAGCTGTTTGTGCATTTTCATCTTTCGCAGGACAATATCGCGCTGTACGGCTTTTTTGATGCAGAGGAACGGGCAATGTTCCGAAAGCTCATAAGCGTTTCGCGAATCGGCCCGAAGGCTGCGCTTGCGGTGCTGTCGGTGCTGACTCCGTCGGATGTTGCGCTTGCGGTGCTGACCGATAACACGGCTGCTTTTGACGGAGTTGTCGGCATGGGCAAAAAAACAGCGGCGCGTGTGATTCTTGAACTGAAAGAAAAGGTCGATGCGGCGGAAACAACGGCTGCTTTCGCAGGAGGTGCCGTAAACGCGGCGCAGGATAACGGAATGCGTGCCGAAGCGGTTGCGGCATTGGTTGCGCTCGGCTATGACGGTGCGAGTGCGGGCAGGGCAGTGGCTTCCGTCCCGGATTGCGATCGCGTTGAGGATATGATAATGCAGGCACTGCGTGCAACGACTAAATAAAATTTTCACGCCGAAGCGGAAGATTCACCGAAAAAGCGAATCCGCTGCGGAACATAAAAAGATTTGACGGAGGCTTTTGCGGAAGTCGGATTTAACGGAGTGACGGGATTTAAATGGATGACGACAGGCTCATAACTTCATCAATGCTTGCAGAGGATGAAAACTGCGAGTTCAGTCTGCGCCCGCGTTTTCTTGCGGAATATATCGGGCAGGGCAACGTTAAGGAACATATCGGAGTTTATATCCATGCCGCAAAACTGCGCGGGGAGGCGTTGGATCACACTCTGCTTTACGGCCCGCCCGGGCTTGGGAAAACGACGCTTGCGGCAATAATAGCAAACGAGATGGGCGGCAATCTGCGCATCACGAGCGGCCCTGCAATAACTCATGCGGGGGATCTTGCGGCGTTGCTTTCAAACCTTGCCGAAGGCGATGTGCTTTTTATTGACGAGATTCACCGATTGAATGCAAACGTTGAGGAGATTCTCTATCCCGCAATGGAGGATTTTGCATACGATATAATTATCGGCAAGGGACCGTCCGCAAGATCGCTGCGGCTTGAACTGCCGAAATTCACCCTTGTGGGTGCAACAACGCGAATGGGTCTTTTGACGGCACCGCTTCGCGACAGATTCGGAATAAAGGAACAGCTTGAGCTCTATACGCCGGATGACTTGAAAGAAATCGTTGTTCGCAGCGCGGGCATACTCGATATTGATATAACGGAAGACGGTGCGCTTGAAATTGCATCGCGTTCAAGAGGAACTCCGCGAATTGCAAACAGGCTTTTGCGGCGCGTCCGCGACTTTGCACAGGTTCGCGCAAACGGTATTATTGACCTTGAAACGGCAAAAAACGGGCTTTATATGCTTGCGATAGACGAACTCGGGCTTGACGCCGTTGACAGGAACATGCTGACGGCAATGATCGTGAAATTCGGCGGAAGGCCTGTCGGATTGGATACAATTGCAGCGGCAACAGGCGAAGATGCCTCCACAATCGAGGATGTTTATGAACCGTATTTGCTGAGGCTCGGTTTCATTGCGCGTACGCCGCGCGGGCGGGTGTTGCTTCCGGCGGGGTATTCGCACATGGGCTATGCTCCGCCGCAGGACTCAAACGGACAGACTTCATTCATTTGAAAGGATTCAAAATACTTTTCAGCTGAGTTGCGCTTTTTTCTCCGTTCGGAAGTGAACGGGGGCAGAAATAAAAACGGAGGGTTACACAATGATGAGCAAAAAAACAAAGGCGATGGAGCAGCAGCTCACCCAACTTGCGCAGGAAAACGATGCGCTGCGCGCACAGCTTGCGGCGGCGGGTGTTGAAATTGAAAACGTTAAAAGCGAGCTTGCCAAAACCGTCGGCGAACGCGACAGGTTCAGAAACGAATTGAACGGCGCACAGCTCGATTTGAGCAACGCCAAACGCCGTTTGGATGATTTCAGGCTGCGTCAGGAAGCAATTGTGAACGCTCTCACCGAAGCGCACAATACGCGTGAACGCATATTGAAGGAAGCAAACGCAAATGCGGACAGAATCGATGCCGAAGCGAAGCAGCGCAGAACGGATATTCTGAACAAAGCGCAGGCGGCACTTGAAAGCGCAAAAAAAGAAGCGGCCCGGCTGATTGCGGATGCAAAACGGGATGCCGCCGGCATTCGGGATGCCGCACAAAAGGAAGCACGGCAGGTCACGGATACCGCTCTTGACGAGGCAACGGAATTGATCGCAGGCGCGAAAGCCGATGCCGAAACGATGATGGATGAAGCACTGGCTGCGGTCGATGAAAAACAGGCACAGTTGGACGAGCTGAACTTTTCACTGAGCGAAAAGGCAAGGCTTGCGCTTGAACAGGCACGGAAATATGCTCAGATAATGGAATCCCTTGCCGAATTGAATTTTGAAACGGCGGTTGAAGCACGATATGCGGAAAAATACGCACCCGCCGCGGCGGAGTCCGTGAACAGCGGCGAATGCGCAGACGACGCCGATGAAAATACGTTATGCGAAACAAATTCGAACGAAACGAATTTGAACGAAGCGGATCAAGGCACAGAGTGCGCCGGCGGCATTGACAATGCAGAAGCAATGCCTCCGTGCGGCCGCGAAAGAACATGCTGCTCCCGCGATAATGCCGAAACGGTATCGGATGCGGAATCGCGGGATGCGGAAAACACGGAACTGCCGAAAGACGCGGAGGATGAAAATCCCGAAACAGCGGACGAACCGAAAGAGCAGGCGACTCGCTCTGCGACGGAAAACGGGGTGCCGGAAAGTCACACGGGTGAGGAAGTTGAAGCGGAAGACAAACCCGAAACGGCATCTCCTGCGGATGACGGCGATCAGCAAATCGAAACATCGGAAGAATCCGAAAAATCGGTGAAGATCGAAAACGGCAAAAACACAAATTCGGCCGAACCGGATTTTCCGGAAGAATACAGCAGCGCGGCATCGCTGATGCGAAGTATTTATTCGATTGAAGGCAGGGATATCCCCGAGGATACGGATGAGGAAGGCGAACTGTATGATATCGGTGAAGGGACACCGCTCACGATTCATCGGGATGAGGAAAACGGCGAGGAAACATTCTCTTTGCCCGTTGATCCGGATTTGCGCGATATTTTAAGGGATATAATGAAAAAATAATGCATCGTCAACTGAAAATACATGCGAAAGATGAGAAGTATGAATATTCTTGTTGTTAATGATGACGGATATACCGCGCCCGGCATCGCCGCGCTGGTTCGGGAACTGCGCAAAGAGCATGATGTGTTTGTTTGCGCACCGAAGGAGAATCAGAGTGCGGTCGGACACGGGTTGACTTTGAGAAGACTGCTGCATGCGGAAAGGGTTACGGTATTTGACGCTGATGCGAAAAAATCCGAACGGGAATTGAAACCCGTAACCGCATTTTGGGTTGACGGCACACCTGCGGATTGTGTACGCGTTGCACTCGGCAACCTTTCCGCCGAGCCGGATATTGTGATTTCCGGAATCAATCAGGCGCCGAACCTCGGCACGGACGTGCTGTATTCCGGCACAGTTTCCGCTGCGGAGGAGGCGGCAATGCTCGGTTACCGCGCCGTTGCGGTTTCAAGAGATACGCTCGGTACTGACTATTTTGATGATGCGGCGGTTCATTTTTGCAGCAATATTGAGTTGTTCATTGGCTGTTTAACGGAAAGCCACAGGCTTTTGAACGTGAACTATCCATATTTGCCTGCGAATGAATATCGCGGGATACGGGTCGGGTATCTTGCAGAGCAGATATATCCGATTGCCTATATCGAAATAAAGGACGAAAACGACAGCATCGGCTACAAAACTCCGAGCAACAAGCTGACAAGC
>CALAXO010000142.1 GCA_937894955.1 uncultured Clostridia bacterium | reverse complement strand
CTATTGAGCCCCTTATAGGGGGATTGAGACTAATTTGGGACTACTTTTTCAGCAGCCTCGGCAGATGCCACCCTCTATTGAACCCCTTATAGGGGGATTGAGACAATTTTATTTTGAATTTTTCTATCAGTTTTATTTTAACCTATTGAACCCCTTATAGGGGGATTGAGACATTAAATAAGTCTAATTAGGATTAATTTCCCCTATTGAACCCCTTATAGGGGGATTGAGACTTTCTTTTTCATGTTGCAAAACCTCTTTCGTAATACTATTGAACCCCTTATAGGGGGATTGAGACCATTCGCCTTTTTGGCCATTTCCATCAGTTCCTTAATCCTATTGAACCCCTTATAGGGGGATTGAGACATATTGAATTTTTTTATCAATTCTATTTTGAATTTTTCTATTGAACCCCTTATAGGGGGATTGACATATCCCTGCGGGAATGAGCAATTAGTAATGCGCAATTAGGAATTAAATGCTCATTTGCCTTCCTTGAAAGGGGAGCGGTGGAGTAGTTGTTTACGGATTTGGAGTGTGGAGAGTGAAGAGTTGAGTTAAAAACGTTCCTAACACAAACAAATATATCGCCGTTTTTTCAATAAAGTGGGGGTAATTGCCCTTGACATATCTACCGCTTGTGGTGGGAGCGAACAGGAACGTTCTGCTTGACAGCGCGCTTGATGCTGCGCTGCCCGCTGCGGATATTGATGCGGACGGCAATGATCGCTGCGGACGCATTGCAGGTAATGCGTATTGCACTTTTTAATCAATGATTTCGTGATGCAGGCGGCACCCGAAATCTGTCAAGATAAATTACAAAAAGAAAATCTGATAACGCTGTTGCGGGATACATTATTTTCCGCGGCGCTTTTTGCTTTTTGGTGTGCGGCAAAAGAAAAAACGCAACAGGAATTAAACGGTGAAATACTGAAAACTATAAGCCGCAACGTGTTGAAAAAGGGGCGAAAATGTGATAAGATAGATTATATTTATAAGGCTTTGAGAACGCTCGGTTCAAAAAGCCGAAGGGGGTACAGCGGATTGACAGAACAAAACGGCGCGGGACTGCCTGCGGAGAAAAAAACGCACGCTGAAGGAACAACTGCCTGCGAATATGCCGTTGAAATGATCGGCATCACAAAGCGGTTTCCGGGAATCGTTGCAAACGACAATATCACATTGCAGCTCAAAAAGGGCGAGATTCATGCCCTTTTGGGTGAAAACGGTGCGGGCAAAAGCACTCTTATGAGTGTGCTTTTCGGACTGTATCACCCGGAAGAGGGTGAAATTCGCAAGGACGGAAAAACCGTTGAAATCAACGATCCGAATGATGCAAACGCACTCGGAATCGGCATGGTGCACCAGCATTTTAAACTTGTTGAAATTTTCAGCGTGCTGGATAACATCATCCTCGGCGTTGAACCCACAAACTCTGTCGGTTTCCTAAAAAAAGCGGAGGCGCGCAGACGCGTTGTGGAGCTGAGCGAAAAATACGGGCTTCGAATCGAGCCGGATGCGCTTATTTCGGATATCACCGTCGGCATGCAGCAGCGCACGGAAATACTCAAGATGCTCTATCGGAACAATGAAATACTTATTTTTGATGAACCGACGGCGGTTTTGACTCCGCAGGAAATCGATGAGTTGATGGAAATCATGCGCAGCCTTGCTGCGGAAGGCAAGAGCATTCTGTTCATTTCACACAAGCTGAACGAAATCATGGCGGTTGCGGACAGGTGTACAGTGCTGCGAAAGGGCAGATGCATCGGCACCGTAGATGTTAAGAATACAACAAAAGAGGAACTTTCCCGCATGATGGTCGGGCGCGATGTGGACTTTGTTGTTCACAAAGATGAGGCAAAACCTAAAGATATTGTCCTTTCCGCCGAAGGCGTCTGTGTTGAATCCAAACTGCATAAACATCTTGCGGTCAAAAATGTCAGCTTCAACGTTCGCGCGGGCGAGATCGTCTGCATTGCGGGCATCGACGGCAACGGTCAGACCGAGCTTGTTTACGGGCTTACGGGCCTTGAACCGCTGAGCGCGGGCAAGGTGCAGATGTGCGGAAACGATATAACCGCCGCGCCGATTCGCAAGCGTTCCCGATTGGGCATGAGCCACATTCCGGAGGATCGGCATAAACACGGGCTTGTGTTGGATTATTCACTTGAATACAACATGATTTTGCAGAGGTATTTTGAGCCGCAGTTTGTTACGCCCGCAGGCTTTTTAAAGCGAGGCGCGATTCGCGAATACTCCGATGAGCTGATTCGGCAATATGACGTCCGCTCCGGTCAGGGGTCGGTGACGGTCGTGCGCAGCATGTCCGGCGGCAACCAGCAGAAGGCTATCGTTGCCCGTGAGCTTGACAAAAAGCCAAAGCTGCTTGTTGCGGTTCAGCCAACGCGCGGGCTTGACGTCGGCGCAATTGAATTCATTCACAAACGCCTTGTTGAACAGCGGGACAACGGCGCGGCGGTGCTGCTGATTTCGCTTGAACTTGACGAGGTTATGAACCTTTCCGACAGAATACTTGTGATGTACGAGGGCGAAATTGTCGGTGAACTCGATCCGAAGAAAACCACTGTGGAAGAGCTCGGACTTTATATGGCAGGCGCAAAGAGGGGGGCAGAGCATGGAACAAAACACGAATAAAGTCGGAAAGCATTCCGCACCGCAGCAGGTGCAGGGCGAAAGCTTTTTCCGCCGGCTGCTTAAAAAGCCGGGGGTTCAATCCTTCCTTGCCGCATTGCTGTGCATCGTTATCGGTCTTGTTGTGGGCTATATAGTTCTGCTTGCAATTGAGCCTTCCGGTGCGTCAAAGGCGATCGGCGCGGTGCTGAAAAACTTCCTTGCAAGGCGAAGCAGTGCATTGCGGATGAAGCAGTTTGCAAACACGCTCGTTAAAACGGCGCCGCTGATTATGTGCAGTCTCTCCATTCTTTTTGCATACAAAACGGGGCTTTTCAACATCGGCGCGGCGGGGCAGTATGTTCTGGGCGCGGGCGCCGCACTGTATTGCGCGCTCGGGCTTGAATTGCCGTGGTATGTATGTCTGCTTGCGGCGGCTGCCGCAGGTGCGCTGCTTGGCTGCATTTCGGGTGCGCTTAAGGCATATTGCAACGTTAACGAGGTCATTTCCTGCATAATGCTGAATTGGATAAGCCTTTATGCGGTGAATTCGGTGCTTAAGGATTTTTGCCCTGTCGGATACAAGGACACCTTCACGCTCGTGAGCCGCAACAGTTCGGCTTTGCTTCCGAGTCTCGGACTGAACAAGGTCTTCGGCAGCGAAAGCGCAACGATCGCAATACCGATGGCGGTAATAATTGCAATCATTATTTGGGTCGTTCTTGAAAAAACAAAATTCGGTTATGAGATAAAGGCAACGGGACTGAACCGCAATGCGGCAAAGTACTGCGGAATGCGTGAAAAACGCAATATCATCCTGACAATGTTCATTGCGGGTGCGCTTGCGGGCATTGCGGCGGCAATGATGTTTCTTTCGGGTTTTATGGAGTGGGACATCAATCAAAGCTCCGTTCCGGCAATGGGATTCAACGGCATTGCGGCGGCGTTTCTCGGCGGACTGAATCCGATAGGTGCGATTTTTTCTTCCTATTTTATTCAGCATATCACGGACGGAGGCAGTTCTCTCGATACACGTCTCTATCCGACACAGATTTCCGATCTGATTTCATCGCTGATAATTTATCTCTGCGGCTTTGTGCTGTTCTTTAAGCTTCGCATGAATGCGCACATTGACGGGAGAACCAAAAAACAAACGGCCAAGGCCGAACCGGCAGCGTTGGGAGCAGAAACAAAGGAGGAACAAAACAGATGATGCTTTTGATTCAATATACACTCGTTTTTTCGTCCGTTTTGCTGCTTGTCGCACTCGGCGGCTGCTTTTCGGAACGCTCGGGCATTATCAACATCGGGCTTGAGGGCATAATGGTGATCGGCGCGTTGGGCGGCGTGATGGTGCTTCACAACCTTTCGCCCCAATTGCCCGGGATTGTGATATTGCTGCTGACAGTTGCGGCTTCAATTGCGGCGGGCATGATATACTCGCTGCTTCTTGCCGTGGCAAGCATCAATTTCAGGGCGGATCAGACTCTTGTCGGCACGGCAATGAACATGCTCGGTCTTGCGCTTGCAACCGTTATTGCAAAGGCATACAACATTGCGACAACATCCGGTGTGGATAATTCGGCGCGAATCGCTTTTGTTGAAAACAAAAAAGCTCTGGCACTTGTTGAAGGAACGGAATTCAACTGGTTTATGGTGTTTGCATTTGCTGCGCTTGTCATCGGCTGGGTAGTGCTTTACAAAACACGCTTCGGACTCAGATTGATGGCATGCGGCGAACATCCGCAGGCGGCAGATTCCGTCGGCATAAACGTCAAAAAAATGCGTTACAGCGGCGTTCTCATTTCCGGAGCCGTTGGCGGACTGGGCGGCATTGCCTATGTTACGGCGGGTGTCAGCATGTGCAATTTTGAAGTCGGTGTTGCAGGTTTCGGCTTCCTCGCGCTTGCGGTCATGATTTTCGGTCAATGGAAACCCTTGCGCATTGCAATTGCGGCACTGCTGTTCGGGTTCTTCCGCGCACTTGCGAACGTTTACAGCGGGTTCGACTTCCTGACGGCACTCAATATTCCGAAGCCTGTTTACAACATGCTTCCGTACATAATTTCCCTCATCGTGCTTGCATTCACTTCTAAAAAGTCGCTTGCACCGAAAGCGGAAGGCATTCCGTACGACAAAGGCTCAAGGTAAACACATCGGTCAATCACAAGGTAAATATCGCGTCGGCACCCGTTCGGGCATTCCGCCGAAAGCTTAAAACTCTTAAACCGAAAAAACCGCTCGCAATGAGCGGTTTTTTTATTGAAAGCACTGTTTGGATTTTTATTTTTCGGGATACATATCGATCGTGCGGAAGGTGTATCCGCGGGCGATAAGATCCTCGATCATTTCCGGAAGAACATCCACGGTGTCGCCGCAGGTGTCATGGCAAAGGAACACAACATGCGGGCTGTTTTCCTTTTCGTGCCAATCCATGCTCTTGCGGTAGGATTCAAGAAGGTACTGCTTTGTGGGCAGGTGGTTGACATTGCCCTGCGGCCAACGGTCGTTGTTGCCGGCATTCCAATCGAACCATGCGTAGCCCTTTTCCGCAAGACGAGCTTTGATTTCCGCCTTAACGTCCTTGGGACAGAGCCCTGTCGTGCTTCCGCCCGGAAAGCGAACGCGGATTTTCGTTTGCGGTGAACCGACTGCATTTTCGTATGCTGCTGCCCATTTGTCGATTTCCTTCATGAATGCATCGGCGGAAGCATAACAGGTCGGAAAATCATGCGTGTAGGAATGGCATGCAACAAAATGCCCCCGGCTGACGGTTTCGCGCACGATTTCGGGGCGACGGTCAACAAAATATCCGACGGTGAAAAAGGTTGCTTTGACGTTGTACCTGTCCAAAATATCCAGAACACGGTATGTGTTCTCACACGGGCCATCGTCGAAAGTCAGATAAATATATTTCGCACCGCCGGTGTTGGGCTGCGAAGAAGGCTGTGCTGTTACAACAGCGGTCGGAGACGGTGTGTCCGTTGAACTCGGTTCCGGAGTTAAGGTCGGGGCTGCGGTCGGAGCCTGCGTGACAGGGATCTGCGATACTGCATCCGTTGCAGGAACGTCTGTTGCGGGTATACTCGGAGCGGGCGTCTCCGCCGAAGCGGGTGTGCCTGAAACATTCGGCCTCGGAGCGGAAGAACCTCCGATGTTGACGATGTTCCCGCTGCCGCTTCCGGACGGGCCGCATGCAGCAAGGAAAACTGTTGCCGCAAACAGCATAGTGCCGATAGTTTTCTTTAAATATTTCATAATCATAAATGCCGAAGCAAAAATTCCTTTATCATTATTTCCGGGGAACGGGAGGCACGATTCAGGCAATAACAGCTGAACAAAATGCTGCATGATCCCCCGCTATCGGTATAATAGCATGATTCTCGGTCGGGTTCAATATCTATTTGTTAACTTTTGTGACAAATTTCATAGAATTTGAACAGTACGGATTGGTGTACATGCAGATATTTTGAATTCATTCAGCGGATTCGTTGAACAAAAAGGTGCTCTGATTGAAGACGTGCAATATACATGCCCGATAAATTATACTAAGTAATAAAAATTACCGCAAAAATCGGATACGTTTTGCGGCAATTCTTAAAATATCGAGTTGCAGACCTTTTTTCGGTTTTTAAAAACAAAATCGGTTTGATTTCGAAGACTGCGCTAATCGATTTTGAGCGGAATTCCGTTCACGGCAAAATGCACTTCGTTGATGCTGCCGTAGGGCAGAGCGGTCAACAACACGGACTGTGTCGCAAGATTGAGCAGCCCCGCATCCTTTGCAACTGTTTCAAAATCGGATGAAAGATTCACGGTCAAAATGCCGTTTTC
The DNA here is from genome assembly GCA_937894955.1 of uncultured Clostridia bacterium. GTDB lineage: Bacteria > Bacillota > Clostridia > Christensenellales > CAG-138 > PeH17. Next base: position 2,780 of record CALAXO010000142.1, on the reverse strand, counting down.
GATGACAGCTCCGAGAACAAGCGTGTTTTCCGGAAAACAGCTGCGAAGCCCGCGCAGTTCCGTTCCCGCCGCAAGCTGCTGTATGCAGGCGTATAAATCCGTGCTGCCCTCAGCATAGCGTGTTATGGGAATCATCAGGCTTCCGGATTCGTTCGGGAAATACAGGGTCAGCGGTTTTGCCGAACCGGAGGTCGCAATTTCGGCGTTTTCAACGTTAAGGGCATATTTGCCGTGCTTTTGCGGCGGAAGGCTGCCGTTCGCGGTGATGTCGCTGCAGCCGTTCAGAAAGATTGAAACCGTTTCAATCGAATCGAACTCCGTGAGCGTGTTCACAACGGCAGCAAAAAGCTGCTGTTCACTGTCATAATCGGGCATGACGGGCAGGTTCACAAGGTTCACGCGCGCTTCACCGTTCTGAATGCTTATCTGAACCTCCGTTCCCTGCGGTATCACGGCTTTAAGGCCGTTTTTGGAAAGTGCGGCGCGGTTTTCGTCCGAAGCAGTCATTTCTGCAAGGCAGGCTTTTGCAATGCCCGCTTGTTGCGGCACGGATGCAACAACCGGAAGGAGATAACCTTCATCTGTCAGATAATAAAGAGTTTTATTGACTTTTTTGCCACCAGGTGCGGCATCGTCGGTTGCGGGTGCGGAACAGACGGGAGTCGGCACGGCAGTCGGCACGGGGCTGCATGAGGCCGGCGGCGGAGTCGTGACACAGTCCGGTGCATCGGAACAGCCGCAGAACAAGGCTGCAATCGTCAGCAGAACGAGTATAAGCGCAGAAAATTGTGCGGTATGACGGCATGTTGATTTCATTGTTGTTTCAATTCCTCCGAGAAAATTTTGCGGGCGGCGTTTCGTCTGTGCGGAAGCAATTCCGCTCGGCTGATTAATTATATTTGCTTTTTGAAACAAAAATACTTGAACGAATGCAAATTTGCACTGCTCGAAATTATTCGATAGTCTGATTATCGATAGTATAACGATCGAAATAATGAAATTATTTGACAAAAAACGAATAAAAAACTTGACATGCGTCAAAAAAATGATATAATAAGTTTGAGCGAAAGCTGTATTCCGTCCCTGCATCCCATGCAGCGGAATGCTGCCGTCGCAGCTGCAACTGAATAGAACAGGCTTTCTTCCTGCGTTCCGCAAAGGGGGAATCGGGTGCAAATCCCGGCGAGTCGGTCACTGTGAAGTTCGGATTGTTTTTGTTTTTTATTAAACAGAGTATATCGATATTTTGATATCGATAATGCACGGAATACAGAGATAAAAACATTCGAAATAAGTCAGATTACCCAAAGAAGGCCTGAGCTTCTGCCGTCACCGGGGGCTGAATGGATTATGCACAGTCGCGTTTTGTTTTGGGAACAACCGGGTGTGAGCTGAACGGTTTGTTTTTTGCAAAAATTTGGGATGAAAAATCCCGGATGAACGAGTTCTGCAAAAGGATTTTGATTCAGCATTCACAAAAATGGGTGTTACCTTTGCACTGCGTCTCGATTCCGTCTCCCCGATTACGACCGGCTGAAGCGGAATCATTTTGTTTATACGGCTGTTTTCGGAAACTTTTCAGCTCACTTCAACCGCCGAACAAATTCGGCATACAACATTCAAAATCCGACAGAATCGGAAACAGGAGGTTTTTCAGTGATCGAACTTATTCAGCACGGCATGTACCTTGTGAACGGCGTTCCCTGTGAGAGCGTTCCGGTGCCTCCGGCAGAGGCACGCCGCGAGACCATGGCATACAAAATTTTGCAGGCACACAACACTTCGGGCGACCCCGAGAAGCTTAAAATCACATTTGACGCGCTTGTGTCGCATGATATCACATATGTCGGCATTATCCAGCAGGCGCGCGCTTCCGGAATGAAGCAATTCCCGATGCCCTATGCGCTTACCAATTGCCACAACAGCCTGTGCGCCGTCGGCGGCACGATAAACGAGGATGACCACGTGTTCGGACTTTCCGCTGCAAAAAAATACGGCGGAATCTACGTTCCCGCAAATCAGTCCGTAATTCACTCTTACGCACGCGAGCAGATGGCGGCCTGCGGAAACATGATTCTCGGTTCCGATTCGCACACACGCTACGGTGCATTGGGAACCATGGCCGTCGGCGAGGGCGGACCGGAGCTTGCAAAGCAGCTTCTCAAAAACACTTGGGATGCGCCCATGCCCGAGGTTGTGCTTGTGTACCTGACGGGAAAACCCCGCCGCGGCATCGGACCGCATGATGTTGCGCTCTCTCTTGTTAAAGCAACGTTTGAAAGCGGTTTCGTAAACAACCGTGTGCTTGAATTCGTCGGCCCCGGCATTGCAAACCTTCCCATCGATTTCAGAAACGGCATCGATGTTATGACAACGGAAACAACCTGCCTTTCCTCAATTTGGGAAACGGATGAAGAAACTCAAAAATTCTATGCGGCACATAAACGTCCCGAGGCTTACAAAAAGCTGCATCCGGGTGCGATCGCTTATTACGATAGAATGATTACGATTGACCTAAGCAAGCAGGAGGCTATGATCGCCCTGCCGTTCCATCCTTCCAACGCATACACAATTCATGAATTCCGACAGAATGCGGAAGAACTCCTTAAAAAAGTCGAGCAAGATGCGCAAAAACGCTTCCCGAAGGCGAATGTGAAACTTGTTGACAAGATTCACGACGGCGGCGTTTGGGCCGATCAGGGCGTTATTGCCGGCTGTTCCGGCGGTTTGTTTGACAATATCGCCGAAGCTGCGGATATTCTGCGCGGCGGAAGCACGGG
>CALAXO010000141.1 GCA_937894955.1 uncultured Clostridia bacterium | reverse complement strand
GTTCTTGATGAGGCAACGGCAATGCTTGACCCGCTCGGACGGAAGGATATCCTTCGAATTGTTAACGATTTAAACCGCAAAAAGGGTATTACGGTGATTATGATAACACAATACATGGAAGAGGCCGTGATTGCAGACCGTGTGATTGTGATGAATGAGGGACTTGTTGCGTTTGAAGGCACACCGGCGGAGGTGTTCAGGCGCGGCGCAGAATTGCGAAAGATAAATCTGGATGTTCCGCCGATGGTTGAGCTGCGCGATGACCTTGCGGCAAGCGGCATCATTGAGCCCTGCAATGCAATGACCGTTGAGGAGATGGCAAACGAATTATGCCCATTATTATCGAAAATCTGACACATACATATATGCCCGGCAGCATAACTCAGTTCACCGCGCTGCACGATATTAACCTTACCGTTGAAGACGGCGAGTTTTTCGGCATTATCGGGCACACCGGCAGCGGCAAATCAACGCTTATTCAGCAGCTGAACGGTCTGATTCAGCCCACAAGCGGAAGAGTTATTGTTGACGGATTTGACATGAACGAAAAAAAGCAGCGTGCCGCAGGAAGAAAACTTGTCGGCATGGTTTTTCAGTATCCGGACTATCAACTTTTTGACAGCACGGTTTATGATGATATCTGCTTCGGTTTGAAAAACCTCAAACTTCCGGAAGAGGAAATACGCACCCGTGCATATGAGGCAATGGAGCTTGTGGGGCTTGATACAAAGCAGGATGCGGAAAAATCGCCCTTTGAGCTTTCGGGCGGGAAAAAACGCCGTGCCGCACTGGCGGGCATTATTGCGATGCGCCCAAAATACTTGGTTATGGATGAACCTATGGCGGGGCTTGATCCCCGCGGCCGCAGGGAAGTTATGGAAACTGTCGAGGGTTTGCGTGCAGAATTGGGCTGCTCCGTGATAATGGTCAGTCACTCAATGGAGGATGTTGCCCGCTCCGCTGAGCGCATTGCGGTGTTGAATAACGGCAGGGTATACGCAGTCGGCACACCAACGGAGATTTTCTCCCGCACGGCGGAGCTTGCCTCAATCGGTCTTGACACACCGGCAACCGCACAGCTTGTTGAAAAACTTCGCAGTATGGGTTGCAAAATTCCTGATGGATTGTACACAAACGAAAAATTCGAAAAGTGGCTGAAAGAGGTATTGCATAATGCTTAAAGATATCACTTTGGGGCAATACATTCCCGGCAATTCCGTCGTTCACAGGCTTGATCCGCGAACAAAGATTTTGCTGATGATCGCGTATATCGTTGCGGTGTTTATTGTTAAACGAATTGAAATGTTTATTCCTGTGATTCTGTTCACGGTGCTGATAACGGTGCTTTCAAAGGTTCCTGCGAATTATCTGCTTAAAGCTCTGAAACCCATGCGGCTGCTGCTGCCGCTGATGTTTGTTATGAACCTGTTCCTTATCAAAACGGGGAAGCCGCTGGTTGATTGGTGGATCATCCGCATATATGCTGACGGCTTGACAAATGCTGTTTTTGTCGTCCTGCGCCTTGCAACGCTTGTTTGCGGAACAAGCCTTCTGACGCTTACAACAACGCCGATCGCACTCACGGACGGGCTTGAAAAACTGCTTTCACCGCTCAAAATTATCAAGTTTCCCGCACATGAACTTGCAATGATGATGACGATTGCGCTGCGCTTTATTCCGACACTTATTGAGGAAGCGGATAAAATCACAAAGGCGCAGCTTGCACGCGGTGCAGATTTTGAAAGCGGCAATGTTTTTAAACGTGCAAAGTCGATGCTGCCGATTTTGATACCGCTGTTTGTCAACTCATTCCGCCGTGCCGATGAGCTTGCAATGGCAATGGAAAGCCGTTGTTATCACGGAGGCGAAGGGCGTACGCGGATGCGTGTGCTCAAATTTCATACGGGCGATCTTGCTGCGGTCATTGTTTTTGCGGTATTTATCGCAGCCGTTGCGCTTGCACAAAGATTTTTGCCCGCCGTAAAATTCTTCTGATTTGATTTAACTTAACTGATTGGAGAAATTTTCAGAGATGACGAACATTTATGACAAAAGCCCCGGAAAAATGCCGGACGGACATCAAAAAATTGAACCGAAAACGGCGCGGACGCTGCTTGTGATTGCTGCCGTGCTGCTTGTGATTGCACTTGTCTGGCGTTTTTTTCTTGAAAAAAACAGTTTTTCGGGCAGCATTGTGCGCAGACTTGCCCAACACGGCTGCAATATCGAGGCGGATGAGCTTTATAAGCATGATTTCGCCAAAAACACCTCAATTCGCGCAATTGTCGGTGACACGGATATGACCTGCGCCGCTGATGTTTCCCGTGAATGCGGATTCGATGCCGATATTGACAAAACAGGTGATGTTTACGTTCTGCTTGCCAATCTTGGCGATGAACGGGTGCTGACGGTCTATGTTGTTGATGAAACGATTCAGCTTGCCTTCATTCAAATCCCGAATTCGGACTCCGTGCTTCCGATTTCGGCTTGCGGCGATGCAGAGCCGACATCGACCGCCGGTTGAAATATATTGAACCGAAATTTAAAAAAAATGTTGACATCGGCTGAAAACTGCGTATAATATTAGTGTTCAAGCAGAAGCCGCCCGCTTCTCACTTGCCGCAGGTATTTATGCAGGCAGAGTAAAGGCAACAAATACATTCTATTTGTGCGTGCGCGGTGCTTAGGCAGCGCGTTTTTTGTTTGAATAATTCTTTCAAGGTGGTGAAACCCATAGCAACTCAGGAATTGTTGATCAATGAGGAGATCCGTGACAAAGAGGTTCGACTCATCGACGAAAAAGGCGAACAGCTTGGTATTGTCAAGATTGAACATGCGTTGAGAATCGCAGACGAAAAGGAACTTGATCTTGTTAAGATAGTTCCCAACGCAAACCCGCCCGTCTGCAAAATCATGGATTACGGCAAGGCTCGTTTTGAGCAGATCAAGCGCGAAAAGGAACAGCGCAGGAATCAAACCGTTGTCGAAACAAAGGAGATCCGTCTCTCTTCAACTATCGATACGCACGACATGGAGGTCAAGGCCAAGGCGTGTGTCAAGTTCCTGAAGAGCGGAAATAAGGTCAAGGCTTCCATCCGCTTCCGCGGCAGACAGATAAGCCACGGCAGCGTCGGTCTCGATGTTATGAACGCATTCTATGAGATGGTTCGGGATTATGCCGTGATAGAACGCCCGGCAAAGCAGGAAGGGCGCAACATGGCAATGATTTTGGCTCCCAAACCCGCAGCAAAGAACTGATTATTTTTTAGGAGGAATTCCCATGCCGAAAATTAAGACCCATAGGGGCGCCGCAAAGCGTTTCAGCTTCACCAAGAGCGGCAAAATCAAAAGGGGCAAGGCTTACAAAAGCCATATCCTTACCAAGAAAACTACGAAGCGCACCCGCAACCTTCGCAAGATCGGCTACATCGCTGAGGAAGAAGTTTCCAAGATTAGCAAGCTGATCCCCTACAAGAGATAAGGAGGATTATTCACAATGGCAAGGATTAAAAGAGCAGTAAACGCAGTTAAAAAGCGTCGTAAAGTTTTTAAACTCTCCAAGGGCTACTACGGAGCAAAGAGCAAACTCTATCGTGCGGCAAGTCAGCAGGTCATGAAGTCCATGGCTTATGCCTATGTCGGCCGTAAGCTCAAAAAGAGGGAGTACCGCAAGCTTTGGATCGCTCGTATCAATGCGGGCGCAAGAATCTGCGGAACCAACTATTCCAACCTCATCCACGGTCTCAAGGTTGCCGGTGTTGATGTGAACCGCAAGGTTCTCGCCGACCTCGCAATCAGCGACATGAACGCATTCAACCAGCTCGTTCAGGTTGCAAACAAGGCTCTGAATGCATAAGTTTATCCGTTCGGCGGCATAAACATTATTTATGAAACGAACATCGTGCGCGGCTCGCAAGGGCCGCGCATTTTCGTTTTGACATCAGAATACGAAGATTCAGCTCCGATTTGCTGTTTTGCAGCAGAAAGCAGCATCAGCTGAGACAGCTTTTGACGGAAATCAGGGAGTTCCCGAAAGAGGGAAGCGGCTGAAACGTTAAGGCCCGCATAGTGAGAGGGTACCGGAGCTGTTTTATATAAAACGAACCCGGGCAGCATTTATTCGGAGCTGCCCGGGTTATTTTTGTGCATTAAAACGCGGATTCGGGTTTGTTCGGTGCGCTTCAATACGGGTTAATGATCTGCATGTGTTGAACTCAAATTCCGAGAGCCGTCCGCAGAATGATCTGAGCGTCCACAACGTTAACGCACATATCCTCATTGACATCGGCTGCAACAAGCTGCACTTCGCTCGGCGTGACAAGCTCCATTGCAATTCGGAGGGTCAGGAGAGCATCGGTAATGGTGACACTTCCGTCCGCATCAACGTCGCCCGCGGTGATTGCAATGCTGTACTGTGCAACAACGATGGTTTCCTCGGTAATGCAGGAGGTATCCGCACTCCAGCCGATAAAGTTGCAGTACTCACGCACGGGTTCTTCGGGAAGTTCCGCTGCCTGTCCGTAGGCAACGAGCTGACGCGAAATCGTGCTTCCGTCCCAATCAACAAATACGACAAGGTAACGGTTGATTTCATACTGAGCGGTTGCCGTAACATCGGATGTGATGTTGGTAAGACTTGCATCCCAACCGATGAAGGTGTAGCCCGTTCTCTCGGGAGAGGGGGTCTGCGCTGCGCTTTCGCCGTGAAGAACGGTTTCACTGCCGAGTTCCGTTCCGTCCCAATCAAGGAAAGTGACGGTGTAGGAATTGCGGGCATATTGCGCCGCAACGGTCATGCTGCAGGATACGCTTTCGAAATCATTATCCCAACCCGTGAAAGTATAGCCTTCATGCGCGGGTGCTTCGGGAGCAGCGGCGGCGTTTCCGTATTCAACAACCTGATCGGAGAGCGTGCTGCCGGTAAGCCCGTCAATGAATGCTACGAGATAACTGTTGACGGAATATTCGGCGGTAACGGTGATATCATCGGTGATGAATTCGCCGTTGTCATCATAGCGAACGAATGTGCAGCCATCGTGAATCGGCGCTTCCGGAAGGACGGCGTTCTCGCATTCGTTTACGTTCGCAGCGCTTATGATGTCTCCGGTGAGTCCGTCAACAAATGTGACGGTGTAGGTGTTGACATCCTCATTAACAGTGTGTTTGAAGAGCCTTACGGGGGTGCAGGCACTGTCCGCGCGTTCGAAAATATCGAAACCTGCACTGAAGCCGGAAGCCGATACGCCGAACGAGAGGTAATTGTAACCGTTGGCACCTGCATCGTTATGGCTGAGTCCGCCGTTGTTGTCCCAATTCCAAACCACATCGGTTTCGGTGCGAAGGCCGAGCCATGCATAACCCTGTGAGTAAATTGTGGACATCAGCCTGCCGCTTGCAATATGGGTGACTGTCTGCGCATCTTCTGCGGAGAAGCTCCATTCGAAATTCGCAAGTCCGTCGTTCACGATAACAGCATTGCCGTTAACGGAGCTGACCTGCACCTGCTGACCGTTCAGACCGACTTCGCCGCCGATATGCGCCTGACTGCTCATGATATAGGTGCTGCCGTTGTAATCTGCGGCAATGAGGCAGGCCTCGCCGGGAACAATGGTATCCGTTTCGACATATGTCTTGCCGACAGGGATATTCCTGCGGTATTTTGCGGTGAAGGTGATATCTTCCGAAACTTTATGGCCGCTCACAACCTTGTCAAAGCCCCAGAACAGGTGATCGCTGTCGGGTGTGATTTCGGGAATGTCGGCATCGGTAAGCACGGTTCCCTTTTCAAGCACAAGCCTTGCGGGACCGTTTACCGTGCCGTATTCACCTGCATCGAACATTACGATTGCATAATTTTCATCATCCGATTCAACAACGGTGATTTGAACGGAATCGGAGATGTTGAAGCTGTTCGTTGCCGTAACGGTTGCGGTGCCGGGGGCATTTGCGGTGATAACGGCATGATTGTCATCGCTTTCAACGATGCTGACAATATCAGAATCGGAGCTTGTCCATGTAAGCGGGCAAATAATCTCAGTGTCCGTATAGGAAGTATCGAATGCATAGAGCTGATTGATTGTCAGGCTGTCGCCGACAACAAGGGTTGCATCCTCCCTGTCAAGTTCAACCATATCCTCCTTGTTGTCCATGCTGACGTAAACATAGTTATAGTTGCCTGCATAGTCCATTGTTCTTGAAACGAAATCGGTTGCCGCATTGGAGAACCCGAGAGTCACGTTCGCTGTGCGTCCCGCAGGTTCATATCCGCCGTAGGTCACCTTATACTTGGCATATGCGCCGGTGTTAAGGTTGGCAAAGATTTCGGTGTAGTCAACGAAACGGTTTTCGTTTATCTGATTCTGAACATAGTACTTTGCACCGGAAACATAGAGCTTGACGGCGGTGACGGGAGCTTCCGTGTCGCATGTTACGGGGAATTCCCAACTGTCAATGCGCGTGTTGTCCTCAATGTCCGTAACAGCCTCGATGCGGACGATAACGGTTTGGTTGTTTGCAAGCGTTGTCCAGTCGAAATCAAGTTCATGCCCGGAATACATGCCTGCGCTTATGATATCGTCATAAATCGAGTTGTAGTAGGTTTTGGGAACATAGCCCATATCCTTGCGATAGAGTTCCTCACCGGTTTCGCGGTCGGTGATGATATAACGATACTCCTTAACATTTCTGTAAAGACCGGTGACAACTTCAAGGAAGTCGCGAATGCCGTCGCCGTTGGGAGAGATTGCATTGCGCTCATCCCAATACATCATTTGTGAACCTATCTGAATGCCGTAAGGCGTTTGACCGTTGCCCGAACGAGTATCGCCGAGAAGCCATGTCTCGTTGTTGAGCTCGTCATATGTATAGACGGTGTTGGCAATAAGCGTGGTGTTTGCGGGATAGTCCTCACTGGGCCAATCATAGAAGAAATTCTCTTCAATCGCAGGGGCATCGCGCCAGTCGCCGTAGAATGCAAGGTAAGGAGCCGAAATGCTTTCCCCGCCGACTTCGTCAAGAGTGATGAAGCCTTCAACGTATATGCCGTTCTCAAAGTATTTTTCAATATACTTAATGTCCCTTGCGGAAAGGGTCACGGTAACGGTGACGGAGACGGAAGAACCGGCGGCAACAGTCACGGTTTCGGGAGCATCAATGTTTGATTCAAGCTCGTACTCAAACTGATCCGTGAGGTACTCATAGGTGTGGTCGGGGTTTACCCTGCCGCAAACGGCGCTTTCGGTCAATGCGCTGACGCTGAGATTATAGACCTTTGTTTCGCCGGTGATGTTGACAACATCGAAAGTCATTGTGTAACATCCCGTGCGCGCCCTGTCATCACCGAGTTCAAACTTGGACTTATCAGTGCCTGCAACATTGATATATGCGCCGACAGAGACCGCTTTTCCCGCATCAACAAGGCCGGCGCCCTGTACGCGGGGCGAGAAGGGAAGGCCGCTGTCGGCATCGGTGACGGGCGATGCGCTGCTCATCATAAGCTTGTCAACCGCTGCCGCAAGTTCCCTGCCGCCGAGGTTGGTTATTGATTTGAGATACTGACGAACAAGAACGCTGATGCCCGCAATTGCAGGGGAAGCAATTGTCGGATAAAAAAGGACGGACAACAGCCTGTGCTGATGCCCGCAATTGCAGGGGAAGCAATGCTTGTGCCGCCGGAAATTGCGATTGAGCCGTTTTTGTATGCGGAAACAACGCTGCCTCAGATCGCCGTAATGTCGGGCTTGAGGGTAAGCTCATTGGTTGCACCCCAGCTGGAGAAAGGGGATATCTGATTCCCGTCGGGACGGGTCACCCAATAGGACTGTACATGAATGGTATCGGGTATGATACTGTCGGCAAGGTTGTTGCCGTAAAAATATGCCATGCCCACGGTCGGGATGGTGTATTCATCATGGGTCGTGTCGGGAATTTTGAAATTGCCCGCAGCATTGGTGTCGGGATAGAGAATCAGGCCGACTGCCCCGTGGGACTGTGCAATCCTTCCCTGTTCGTTGATGGAAAGTTCCGTGCTGAGCTTTGCAAGAACAAGCTTGCCCGAAACATCAACGCCTTCGTAATCTGCTTCCGCACCGGTATCAAGGCTTACATATTTCCAGTCTCCGCCGAGTTTTGCGCCGAACCTGTATGCATAGGGGGATTTGTCGGAGAACTGATAATTATATCTGTTTGCGCCGACGCTGAAGGTGAAGTAATCGAGTTTGCTTGCAAAGCCTGCCAAATAGGTGCTGTTGTCGGCACTTGCAACGCTTATCGGGGCGTCGAAAGTTGCGGGCATGCTGAGAACATCGATGTCGGGGTTGCCGGCAAGGACGAGGTCGTTGTTCCAGAGGCTCTTGTTGGTGCTGTTTGCATCGTTTCCTGCTGCAACCGCAACGTTTATGCCGGCGTCAAGGGCGGCATTGAACACAGCGGTTATTTTGGGATAACCTGTAACGGAGCCGCAGCTTGTGCCGAGGCTGAGGTTTGCAGCGTCAACGCCCAAAAGTATTGCGTCTTCAAGCGCGGCGGTAACATCCGTCATGCTTGCTCCGCCGTTTGTGTCGAAAACTTTCATAACAACAAGCTGCGCATCGGGAGCAATGCCGACGTTCTTGATGTTATATGTGTTTATCAGGTTGGCAGTCGTTGCGCCTGCAATAATGCCCGCAACGTGAGAACCGTGCCCCATTGTGTCGGTTGAATCCGCATCGCCGTCGGCGTAGTCGAACCGGAACGGAATCTTTGCGGCGGAATAAAGCTGCTCCGCAGTGACTCCGGGAACGATTTGAGAAACATGAAGGTTTGATTCCGCCAAAATTTCCGCAGCCTTGTCGGATGTCATAGACGGGTTTTCGGGTTGGACGGAGAACATTGCATGAGTGAGGTCAATGCCGGTATCGATTACGGCAACGGTCATGCCTTCGCCGGTATAACCTGCAAGCCATGCGGCTTCGGTGTTCATATCGCTGTTGGCATTCTGCATCTTGGGATTGCAGCCGCTTTCGGCAAGAATGCCGATCGTTCCGTAATCATCGGAGGAGAGAACTTCAATGTCATCGCTGCTGATGCTGAATGAAGGAGCAACAAAGGCATATTTAACGCCGGGCAGCTTGTTGACAGCCTTGAGCTCGCCGTATTTCATCTGTGCGCCGAATCCGTTGAGAAGGAGTGTGAAGTCATATTTCACCTTAAAGGATTTGCTGACACTGCCGATTTCGGATTCAAGCTTTGAATGCTGCAAATGAAGCTTTTCGGAAGCGTTCAGTGCGGCCTTTGTCAGCCCGCCGAGTTCCAATGTGAATAAGCTCATTGTTGCCGGCCTTGTGGACAGCACCCTTGACGGCAACAAGGTCTGTTTCACAATGAACAGAGCCAATGTGGTTACATTCATAAGCCGACTGTGTGCTGTGCTTCTCGATTGCGATATAAAAGATGTTTCGATGAATCTTTGACGGGTATAGTTTGCGATGCCGCCGAAAATGACAAATCGCGTCATCGAACACCGATTGAAGCGGCAAGCGAAATTACAAGTGAACAGTGACTGAATCAGAATAAAAGAACTCCGAACGCGCAAGGCCGAAAACATGCATCGGCAAACGCATTCGGAGTTTTTTTGAATATTACGTTTAAATATTCTTTAGCCGGAGTTTGTTCAATCAAAACTGCCCGAAAACATTTTTTTCGCTGCGCCCGGTGAATTTCCGCCGCAGCCTGCCGAATCCCGCAGCAAGCGGGGGGCGTTGCTCAATCGGGAATCAGCAGTGCCGTTCAATCCTGCATTTTGGGAACAACTATCGTGCCGTCGGCAAGCATGTAGATAACCTTCGCAAGGTCGCCGCTGCCCTGAAGAGTGACTTTATAGGCCTGCCTGTCGGACAGCAGTGCATGGGTCACGGACTGAATCGTATAACCGGGATATTCTTTTTCGACTGCAGAACGAATTTCCGGAACGTCCTCGGGTTTGACAACTTTGCCTTCCCGAAAATCTGCAATCTGCCCGCTGCCGTCCTGGGTGGGCTTTTCACTGTCGGGTGAATCGGTTCCGGCGGGTGAATCGGTGCCGGGTTCGGCCGTGTTCATGCCGTCGGTCGTGCGGGCATCCGTTGCGGCGGGAGTTGTGTTCAGCTCCGTCGTGCCGGGCGCGGTTGCGGTTGCGGTGTTCTGCGGACGCGGCGTGGGCTTATCGCTGTTGCCGCCGCATGCGGTGCAGCAGAGAACTATGCAAAGCACTGAAAGGACTGCTGCAATAAGCTTTCGAAATTTTCGTGAATGATTCATTCTTTCCTCCGAAAATGCCGTTTTACGGCAAGATGAGCGGGCAGCAATTCGCTGCCTGCCGAATCATATTCTTGCCGAAAATGCGGAGCATTATTCCAAGCGGAAAGAAAATGCGGAAATGCATTGCGAAATATCCGATTCCGAATTTTAAAATACAAATTCAATTTTTGAATCGGAACGGCGAACAATTTGCTTTTGCGGTCAAAAGTTCGGGCAGGTTCCTGCCCTTTCGCAAAAACAAACGGAGCTGTCCGACGCTGCGCGTCAGTCGTTGCCGCGGGAAGGGATATACGGCGCAATGGAGCCCGCAACGGCATAAATGGGCATGGTTTGAAGCAGAACCTTGCCGGGTCCCGTAACAACGGTGTTGAAGAGGCCTTCTCCGCCGAAGAGCACGTTTTTGACTCCGCGGATGGATTGAATGTCCATTGTGCAGCTTGCACTCATTGCGGCAAGATAGCCTGTGTCTATAACGATGGACTGCCCGGGGCGGAGGTCGTATTCAACCGCATGGCCGTCAATTTCTATAAAAGCTTTGCCGAAACCGCTGAGTTTCTGCATTATGAAGCCCTCGCCGCCGAACAGCCCTGAGCCGAAACGCTTTTGAAAATGGACGGAGAGCTCCACCGTGCTTTCGCTTGCAAGGAAGCCGCTCTTTTGAACGATGAGCGGGTCGTTGGGTGTGATGTCAAAGCAGCGCACCGAGCCGGGGAAGCTTGATGCGAATGCGATGGTGCCCGTGCCGCCGACGGCCGTGTAGCGATTTTGGAACATAGCCTCGCCGGAAAACATTCTGCCGAAAACTTTGCCGATGCCCCCGTTGGAAGTGGTTTCCATTTTCATATTCGGGCTCATCCAGCACATGCTGCCGCGTTCGGTTATCATGCATTCGCCTGCGTTGAGCGTGCAGACGACGGCAGGGAAGGGTTCGCCGATAATGTTATAATTCATGGTAAAAGACCTTTCTGTTTGATTTAACGCTTTTATTTCCGGTGCTTCCGGCAGCATACCGCAAAAAGCGGAATCTGCTGTGATAAAAGCATAACATATATTCGAAAAGCTTGCAAGCACCGTTTCGGGGATGTATAATATTATTTGAGAAATAAGGAAGAATCACCCGCGCGGCTCTGCTTTTCGGAATCTGCAACCCTTGCGGGAAACGAAACACGGTGCCCGATGCGGCGGCACGGCCGAAAACGACGGTGAGCTTCCTGCTGAAAAGGAGAAAATAAATGAGCAATACAAAGGTTCGTTACCCCGCCGTGGAGCAGTTTATCGATAACAATAAGGACGCGCTTGTTCGCTCCGTTCAGGAAATCGTCCGTTTTCCGAGTGTTGAAGCCCCTGCGGCAGGCCCCGGTGCACCCTTCGGAGAGGCAGTTCGCGGCGCGCTTGAAAATGCATTGAATCTCGGTAAATCATTCGGCTTTGAAACCACAAATCTTGACGGATACGCGGGCTGCATAGACTACGGCTGCGGAGAAGAGATGCTCGGCGTTGTTGCGCATGTTGACGTTGTTCCGGAGGGCGAAGGCTGGACTCATCCGCCTTATGCTGCCGAAATTGCGGACGGCAGGATTTACGGCCGAGGCACAATGGATGACAAAGGTCCCGCCGTGTGTGCGATTTATGCACTTGCCGCGATCAAGGCGGCCGGCATTCCCATGCGCCGCCGTGTCCGAATCATTCTCGGAACGAATGAAGAAACGGGCTGGGGCTGCATGGATCACTATCGCAAGGTTGCGGAGATTCCCACGCTGACTTTCTCACCAGATGCGGATTATCCCGTTGTTAATTCCGAAAAAGGCATTTATCATGCCACGATGCGCTGCAATGCAAAAACAAATATCCGCATTAACGGCGGCACACGCGCAAATGTTGTCTGCGGCAAGGTGAAGGCGTTCGTTCCGATTGAAATTACGGAGGTTGAAAAGCACGTCAGCAGCATTCTTGCAAAGGGCTTCGGCGTTGAGCTTGAAGCACTTGCAAACGGCACGGAAATCACGATTATCGGTCTTGATGCACACGGTTCAATGCCCGAACTCGGCAAAAATGCAATGCAGGCAGCTTTTGCAATGCTTGCGGAGCTCCCGCTCACCGGCGAGGACAAACGCGTTATCGACATTCTTCACAACAGGTTCGGATTTGACATGCACGGCGAAAGCATCGGCCTGGATGTTTCCGACGCAAGCGGCAGGCTGAGCATGAATCCGGGCGTTATCGCTTGGGATGATGACGGATTCGAAATTTCAATCGATTTCCGCTACCCCATCTCCCTTGACGTGAACGAGGTCCGTTCAAAACTCAAAGCGGCACTTGCGGAGTTTAACCCCGTCTGCACGCATGAAAAGCAGCAGGACGGCCATTATATCCCTGCCGACAGTGAGCTTGTGAGCAAACTTTTGAAGGTCTATGCCGACAGGACGGGTGAATATAAGGAACCCCTTGCAATCGGCGGCGGAACTTATGCGCGCGCATTCCCCAATGCGGTTGCGTTCGGCAGCGAACAGCCCGGTATTTCGGGCCCCGTGCATATGCCCAATGAGTTCATCGGCATTGACGAGCTGATGTTCAACGCGCACATGATAGCGGATGCAATAATCGCGCTTGCCTGCGAGGAATAAAACAGTCGGTGCTTTCGGAATCGGCGGAATTAATCGTAAACAAACCCGCAAATTCAAACAGCACACGCGGTGTTCGATATAAATGCGGACACCGCGCCCCCGTTAACAAAACAGAAGAAAATAAGGAGAAAAAAATGAATTCAGAATGGTCATTGGATGAACTCTATAAAGGCTTTGACGACCCGAAGTTTGCTGCGGATCTTGCAAAATACGATGAAATGATTGCAAAAACAAACGCGTTTGCAGCAAAAATTTCCGACATGCAGCCGCTCGACGCTCTGAAAACCTATATTGCCGGCAGCGAAAGTTCGATGCAGCTTTTAACGGACATGTATTCATATGCCATGCTGCGTTCCTCCGTGAACACAAAGGACACCGAGGCGGCAAGCATCAGCGGCAGACTCATGGCCAAGATGAGTGCAACGACAAAGGCGGAAACGATAATCAAAAAGTTCATTTCCGAAATTCCGAACCTTGATGAGCTTATCGAGTCCGATCCCGTGCTGAAGGAATACGAATTCCTGCTTAAAAACATCCGTGCGGATCAAAAACATACCATGAGCGATGAATGCGAAGAAGTCGCCGCACTTTACAATATCAGCGGGGCAAGCGCATGGAGCGATCTGCACAGCTACCTGACATCATCCGTGACCGCGGATTTCCGCGGCGAAAAACTGACCCTTTCTTCCGTGCGAAACCTTGCGTATTCCGCTGACCCGGCGGTTCGAAAGGAAGCATACGAGGCGGAACTTGCCTGCTATGAAAAAATTCGGGATTCTGTTGCATTTTCGCTCAACAGCATCAAACTTGAAGTTATCAACAACGCACGTTTGCGCGGGTTCGAGTCGCCTTTGGCACAAACTCTGTACAATTCCCGCATGACGCGCAAAACCCTTGATGCGCTCATGGCGGCAATGGACGAACATTTGGATATTTTCCGCCGCTACCTGAAGCTCAAGGGCGAAGTCCTGGGTCATAAAAACGGGATTCCGTGGTACGATATGTTTGCGCCCATGGGTACAAACACCAAGAAATATACCGTTGAGGAGGCGAAGGCATATCTGCTGAAAATCTTCCGCGGCTTTGATAATGACCTTGCAAATATGGTTGAGCGTGCGTTTGATGAGGCATGGATCGATTTCTATCCCCGCGAGGGAAAGGTCGGCGGTGCATTCTGCGCAAATCTGGACGGACACAACCAGAGCCGTGTGCTGACGAATTTTGACGGCTCGTTCTCCGACATTGTAACGCTGGCACATGAACTCGGTCATGCGTTCCATAATCTCAACATCGCCGGGCACCGTCCGCTGAACAACGATTATTCAATGCCCGTCGCGGAAACGGCATCCACGTTCAACGAGAACGTTATCATGAACGCCGCCATTGAAGCAGCGGAAACCGATGAGGAGAAACTCTTCCTTATCGAGAGCCAGCTTCAGGATGCCGCTCAGATAATGTGTGATATTTACTCACGCTATCTGTTTGAAACTTCCGTTTTCGAAAACCGTGAAAATGATTTCATGCCCGCGGACAGGCTTTGCGAACTGATGCTTGATGCTCAGCGCAGGGCATACGGCAACGGACTTGACCCCGAAACGCTGCATCCGTACATGTGGCTCTGCAAAGGGCATTATTACAGTACCCTTTCGTTCTATAATTTCCCGTACGCTTTCGGCGGACTGTTTGCAAGGGGACTTTATGAAAAGTACATGCAGGAGGGCGCGGCATTTGTTCCCGTTTACCGCAAGCTGCTCTATGCAACCCCGGTATGCACCGTTGAGGATACCGCAAAAGTTGCCGGAATTGACCTTACGGATAAGAAATTCTGGGAAAACAGCATGCTTTCATACAGGCACAATGTTGACGAATTCGAACGGCTTTCCAAAAAACTGAATAAATAAGCACGGATTATCTATCTATCGGCTTACAGGCTTATTGACGAACGGCAGGATGAATCGCATGATTGCGGAACGTCCTGCCGTTTTTTTGTTTTCTGCACGGACAGAATGAATATATTGCGCTGTCGGGACCGCTTCTAAACGAACAGAAGCAGCTTGTCGCCGTCCTTAAAAGGTTCTGCGGAGTCCGGATTCAGTTCGCGTACACGCTGCGACGGAACACCGAAACGTTTTCCGATGTCAAAAGCATCCTCCCCCGCACATGCATTGCAAAGAATAATGCCGGTGCTTTTTCCGCCGGCGTCGTTGGAATTATCGGTTTCCGCAACGCCTGCAACGGCTGAAACGGCGGATTCGCTGAAATATTCTGCCGAAACATCGAGATTGTAGGAAACCTGTGCCGTGCGCCCGCTGCCGCCGGATATGCTTGCCGAGGCGTTCAGTCGAAGTTGAGCAAAGTTTGCTTCCGAGGGTGCGGCCATGCGAAGAACGAAGGGAACATCATCGCTGAAACTGTAAATCCTGTTGCTGCTGCTGCGATAGATAATACGCGTGAACAGCAGTCCCTCAACGGTCATTGTTGAGTCCTCAATTGAAACATTTGTTGCGATCGGGCGCGCCGCCGCGTTCAGTGCGGCAAAAATATCGGCCATTCCGTCCGGAACGGACAGATTTTCGCGCAGCGAATGCTGCGCAAACGAGCCGCCGCAGGCGTTTGCAACGGTCATTTTTTCGTACATGCAGCTGAAATTCAGTGACGGCGAATAAGCGTCCGTCGGAATGTCAATAACGGAGCGGCGAATGCCGAAAATGCGGAAGTCAATATCCGCATCGAATGCCAGAAGGGAAAACTCCGTGCCGAGTGCGCGCAGGCTGACGTTTTTAAGTTCCGCAACGGTATAAATTTCATCCGCACCGGCTGCGGCCGAAAGGCTTTCGCGGAACGGAACGCCGCGAACGAGCTGCATCAATTCGCCGTCGGAAGTTTTCAACAGCGCGTTCAGTGTTATTATGCCGCTGACGGATGTGCCGCCGTTTTCAATGGCCGTGTCGCGCACGGAGATTTGCGCCGAGAAGGAAAGCACGCTGTCCGCACCTTCGCTGCTCAACTCTTCCGAAAAACGTATTGTTTCGCTTCCGATTTCAACACGACGCGCTGTTTTGCACTGCATTGACTTGATTTCCATATCGGCCACTCCCGAAACTCCGGATAAAACGCGAACGGGTGCCGCCGATGCAACGATGAAGTCAATGTTCACATTTGCGCTGAAAGCTGCCGCGCCGTCCGCTGCAAGCCGCATATCCAACACAGCCACGGCGGGAAGTGCATTTGAAAGCATTCCTGAGGCAAAATCCGCATTCTCCGTGCAGTGGGAAAACGGTATTTCGCCGACAAAGGCAAATGTGTTGCGGGTTTCGTCCGCTGCGGCAATGGTGATGCAGAGACGGCCTTCAAAATTCAGTTTCCCGGTTTCTGTTTTGCAGTTTGAAATTTCAACTTCAGCGGAACAGTCAAGCAATTCCGCTGCGCGGCATCCATCGGGCGGCCGGATGCTGCCGGCAACCTCAACCTGTTCCGTGCTCCTGTGAATCAATCGGAGCACGCTTAAATCATTCCATAACAATTCCATATAGTTCACCTTTCATGTGTTTTGTTGCTGCTTTTATAAAAGAATACTCGCAGTTTTCCGCAGATATGCCGTGTTCGGGAAAGAAAGTCGAAACGAGAGTGCGGCCTGCTTTGCGAACGGTCGGAAAAAAACTCGTTCGACATAATGTTGATTTTTTATGGATTGAATGCAGCCGCGGAAAGTATTTACATATGTCCGCAAGAAATACTTAAAGGTTATCCATGCAAAAAAGCGGAAAGTTATCCACATTATCCACAAGGTTATCCGCTTTTGGGGCTGAACAGGCGGTTTTTTGTGTTGATAACAGGTGTGACTCAATTTGAAATATGAACAAATTATATTGTGAAATGCACTTGACATTTGTCAAGAGGCTCATATGCTGTAAATTAATTTCAATATATACGGATGCAAATAAAACATATATGAAGCGGCAGGCAAAGCAGAGCAGCAAAACTGCGGCGAACCGCAGTCGGAGGTTAATACGGTCGCCGCAAGGAGTGGGGGGTAAACAGGTTAATGAACATCGGAAAAGTCTGCCCTGTCGGGCGCGTTTCCCCGCGCCGCCGCTTCAGGGGGCTTTGTTTATTTTTGCACCGGGAGTCATTCGGCGGCAGCGTGGGCAAGCACCGTGTCGCGTCCGTCCTCGATTATCAGCTTGTCCGCAACAAGTGCAACAAATTCTCCGTTGGTGGGCTTATCGTTTTTGCCGTAGACGTTAAATCCGAAGAGTTTGTTGATGTTTTCGATTTTGCCGCGTGTCCAGCTTACCTCAATTGCGTGACGTATTGCGCGTTCGACTTTGCTTGGGGTCGTGTTGAACCGTTTTGCAATGCCGGGGTAAAGCTCCTTTGTGATTTTGCTGATAAGCTCGGGTTTATAATAGACCATGCGAATCGCTTCGCGGAGAAAATGGTATCCCTTTATATGAGCGGGAATGCCGACGGAGAGGAAGATGGAGGTGATTTTTTCATCAAGGCTTTTGACTGCGGAAGGCGGTGCGAAACCGATGTCGCGTTCGTTGACACAGGTTTCAAGCAAATCGCGCATCCGGCGATACAGAAATTCGGGTTCCACCGGCTTAAGCATGACATATCCGGCACCCTTTGCAAATGAACGCTGAAGCAGGTTGTCATTCCGCATGTACGAAACAACGATGATTACCGACGGTCGGTGCGCCGACTCAATACGGAGCCGGTCCAAAAGATCCAGCCCGTCCAGTTTCGGCATTACCAATTCCGTGATAAGAACGTCAAAATGTTCTTCACGCATCTTTTCAAGGGCAGCCTGCCCGTCCGATGCTTCTTCAACGCGGATAATTTCTTTATCCGTTCGGAAGAATTCTGCGGTTGTGTGACGGAACTGAGCGTTCCCGTCTGCGATGATAACCCTGTATTCTGACATTATCATGTCCTCCTCGGTGTTTTTTTGTTATGGTTGGATTATACCGCAGAAAAACGCACATTTCCACCAAAAAGTTTGTATTCTTTTGCGCCGGAAAAGAATATGACTTGTGTATTTTCGTTACCATTACGCAAAAGAACTTGTATTTGCGCATTTTTTTAAGTTGTTTCAACCGTTTTGAAATCCAAAATACATAAAAAAACGACTCTGCGATGCGAAAAAGGCCGAGTATATATCAGGTTTTTGCGTCGATTCAATAAGAAGCAATGTGAAAACCGAAAAATGGAGAACGGAGCGGAGTACGGTGCCGCAAAAAACATATTGGGCTTTAATATGAAAAGACTGCTCAAATTGTTTCAAACGGTGCGGTAAATTAGCTGCGTTGGATTCAGTCCAACAAAAAACAATTTACGTGAACTTCAAAACCTATATTTGAAATACAACGGAAATAGATAAACAAAAAGAGAAAATATTAATCAACATCAAAATAATTTTACAAATTCTTTACATTTCCCCTGTTGACTCGGCTCAAATGCGGTTGTAACATGTTATTTGTTCCATTTTGCGCAAAAGCGCGGGGCAGTATATAACGATGCAAATATTGCCGCCGATGCCGCGTGAAAACGGCACGGCGTGCTGATTCGGAGGAATGTATGACATTTTTCGACATGCTGTCTTTGGTTGGCGGCACTGCTCTGTTCCTTTACGGAATGGATGTTTTGAGCAAATCCCTTGAAAAAGCAGCGGGAAGCCGACTCAAAAGCATACTGTCAAAGCTTACCAACAGCACAATAAAAGGACTGCTGCTCGGCGTTGCCGTCACGGCAGTCATTCAATCATCCGCGGCAACAACGGTAATGGTTGTAGGCTTTGTAAACTCGGGACTTATGCAGCTTGGGCAGGCCGTCGGCGTTATTATGGGTGCGAACATCGGAACAACCGTCACGGCATGGATACTCAGCCTTAACGGCATAAGCGGCAGCAGCTTTTTTATTCAGCTTCTGAGTCCGATGAGCTTCACTCCGATTCTTGCTATCGCAGGTGTTGCGCTTCAAATGTTTTCAAAGCGCGAATGCAGACGCAGCATCGGTTCGGTCATGATTGGCTTTGCCGTGTTGATGTTCGGCATGAATGTAATGAGCAAAAGCGTTGAACCGCTCAAAAATGTTCCCGAATTCACAAACCTGTTCGTAATTTTCGGAAAAAATCCGATTCTTTCGATAGCTGTCGGCTGCATTCTGACGGCAATAATTCAAAGTTCTTCCGCCTCGGTTGGCATTTTGCAGGCTCTTTCCGCAACCGGTGCGGTCACATTCGGCAGTGCGATACCGATAATCATGGGTCAGCATATCGGCACATGCGTAACCACAATGATTGCCGCGATCGGAACAACCAAAAACGCAAGAAGAGCATCGTTAATTCATCTGTATTTTAATGTAATCGGGACAATTATCTGCACGATTGTTTTCTACACGCTGAACGCATTATTGAAGTTCAATTTTATGGATAAAACCATCGACACTTTTCAGATTGCGATTGTGCACACGTTGTTCAGCGTGATTTACACGCTGATACTGCTGCCGTTCGGCAAACAGCTTGAAAGGCTTGCGGTGCTGTCTGTTCCCGATTCAAAGGAGGATCCGCAGCCGGTCATGCTTGACGAAAGGCTGCTTGCAACACCTGCAATTGCGGTCGAACAAACGCGTGTGCTTGCGGCGGATATGGCTGAGCTCGTGCGGAAAAGCGTTCAGGCTGCAATTGCGCTGCTCGGGAACTACAGCGAAAAAGGCTATAACGAGGTTGCAAAACTTGAAAAAGAGGCCGATAATTATGAAGATGAAATCGGCACATATCTTGTAAAAGTTTCTGCGCAGGAGCTTTCGGATGCGGACAGCCGCAATGTTACAAAAATCCTGCATTCAATAACGGATTTTGAACGCATAAGCGATCATGCGCTGAACATTGCTCAGAGTGCACGCGAAATGGCGGAAAAGAAGTTGAGTTTTTCGCCCGCGGCGCAGGCGGAGCTTAAGGTTATGACGGGCGCAATCGAAGAAATTGTCGGCATAGCAACGGACGGTTTCGTTTCCGATTCCGCGGATTCCGCAAGGCATGTTG
This sequence comes from uncultured Clostridia bacterium, assembly GCA_937894955.1. Classification (GTDB taxonomy): domain Bacteria; phylum Bacillota; class Clostridia; order Christensenellales; family CAG-138; genus PeH17. The sequence goes on along the minus strand of CALAXO010000141.1, from coordinate 13,732 downwards.
AACCGCTTGAAGAGATTGTTGACGAGCTCAACACAAACATTCGCGCCGCGCATATCGAGCGGCTTAAGGACGGCAAATGCACCGTTGAGTTGGGCTTTATTTTGAATGATATTCTTGCAAATTTCGAGCGCATAAGCGATCATTGTTCGAATATTGCTGTTTGCAAACCGGAACTTGCTGACGGCACGATGGATGCACATGCGTATTTGCATAAGCTCAAAAACACAAACAATGAAGAGTTTGTGAAAAGCTATAATGAATACAGAGAGAAATATGCTTTGCAAGACACGCCTTGAAGGAAACGGGAAACGAACTTCAAGGATTGGCACTTTACAGCACCGCCCGCAGCGAAAGCTCTGCGGGCGTGTTTGCGTTTAAAGGGAATCTTGCTTCGGATGCCTTGCAAAAATCTTGTTAAAAGACTATAATTTAACGTGAACCAGTGTTTCCGCAGAGTCGGACGGAAAGAGAAAATAATGATATATATCGTTGAAGATGATGAAAATATAGGACAAATGGAATGCTATGCCTTGAAAAACAGCGGTTTCGGTACGGAGCTTTTTGAAGATTCCGAAAACTTTTTTTCGGCTGTTGCAAGGCGGCTTCCCGCGCTTGTGATATTGGATCTCATGCTGCCGGGCGAAGACGGATTGACAATTTTGCGCCGGCTGAGGGATTCCGCCGAAACAAGAAAAATTCCGGTAATAATTGTGAGTGCCAAGTCAAGCGAAGCGGATACGGTTCGCGGACTGGACAGCGGAGCCGATGATTACATAACAAAACCTTTCGGCGTTTCGGAATTGATTTCAAGAGTCAAAGCTGTTTTGCGCAGAACAGACGGAATGGCTCCGAATAATTACAGCGTCGGCGGAATTTCGCTGGATGATGGACGAAGGCTTGTGTGCGCCGAGGGACGGCAATGTGCTTTGACATATACAGAATACGAGCTGCTTAAAGCTCTGATTTCCAACTGCGGAATGGTGCTGAGCCGCGAAAAGCTGATGGTTCTTGTTTGGGGAACCGATTTTGCGGGTGAAAGCCGAACAGTGGATGTTCACGTCAAAACGCTTCGGCAAAAACTCGGTTCATGTGGGGATCTGATAAAAACGGTTCGAAACGTCGGGTATAAAATAGGAATGCAATGACAAAGAAAGTTTACAATCAGTGCATACTGTTTATTCTTATTGTACTTTTGTCGGCGTTTGCGGTCGGAAGCATTTTCGGCGCTGCATCCGCATTATCGGAGCGGGAATCGGGCGCGGAAACGCTTGCATGTTCCGCAAAGGAAATCTATGATTCAACCGAAGAAATTCATCTGTTAAGGGCATTTGCTCAAAAGGGCTGCATTGCACTTGTTTCGGAAGACATGCAGCAGGTTGAAGCGATGAATGCGGCGGGAAATGCGGAGAGCGTTTCGATTGACGATTTAAAAAGCGGCAGCAATTCTGCGCTTTGCTGTTTCGCAGGCAAAACCATCGAATGTTTGCGAATGAAGCTTGATGAGAAAAAGGGTCAGACAGCAACCCTGCTTTGTAAACGGAACGGCTCTTTTTTTAATTTGAATTCCTGCACGATAACAAGACTTAGCAACGGGGATTATTTGCTTTTGTCCGTACACGGCGGCGATTCCGCAGAAAAGCGCTTTCTTTGCGCGGGGGCTTCACTGCTTGCGCTCGCTGCATGTGCAGCGGTGTTTGCAATGAATCTTTCAAAACGCATTACAAAAACGCTCATTGCTCCGCTTCAGGGCATTGCGGAACACGCGGAAGGCAGCGATTTTGAGGTTCCGTTTGATGAACTGAAACCATTTGTTGAGACCCTGAAGCAGCGACAGGCAGCAAAAAACAACATGGAACAGATGCGGCAGGAATTCACGGCAAATGTTTCGCATGAGCTGAAAACTCCGCTCACAAGCATTTCCGGCTATGCCGAAATGATTGCCACCGGCATTGCAAAGGAAGGGGATGTTCAAAACTTTGCGCGGCGCATACACTCGGAATCCTCCCGTCTGCTGTCACTGATTGCAGATATAATTCAGCTCAGCGAATTGGATTACATTGAGGGACGTGATGATTTTGAAAACGTCGATTTGCTCGATTTGGCACAAGCGGCCGAAAACGGCCTTGCTCCCGGAGCGGAAAAATACGGAATTGTGATTTTCGCCGCAGGGGAGCATCTTCAAACGTTCGGATGCCGCAGCCAGCTTGAGGAATTGATTTATAACCTGTGTGATAATGCAATTCGGTACAATAGACAAAACGGAAAGGTTTCGGTAACTGTTTTCGCCAGCGAGGGACGGCCTGCGATTTCCGTTGAGGACACGGGCATAGGCATACCGGAGGATAAGCTTGACCGCGTTTTTGAACGCTTTTTCCGCGTTGATAAGGGGCGCAGCAAGCGCACGGGCGGAACGGGACTCGGTCTTGCAATCGTCAAACATATTGCCCTGCGTCACGGAGCTCAAATCTCAATTTCGAGTGAATTGGGAAAGGGAACAAAGATTACCGTTGTTTTTGAAAAGAACAACGGTAAAAATCCCGATTGAGGCATAAACAAATTCAACAAAAAACAGGGCTTTACCGTTTTAATCGCAGCAAGCCCTGTTTTTGTTCGGTATAAAGTCTTAAAAACAAATCCGTTTTATGCCTTCAGCATAAAGATTTATCTCTTCGTGATAAACCCACTTTATGCCTTCGTCATAAAGATTTATCCCTTTGTGATAAACTCACTTTATGCATTCAGCATAAAGGCATGGTAAGCCTTAACTGCTTCGTACAGGTCGGCCTTGGAGATGATTTCCCACGGAGCATGCATGGACAGCACTGCAACGCCGCTGTCGATGACTTCCATGCCGTAATTGGCACAGATGTAAGCGATGGTGCCGCCGCCGCCCTGATCGACTTTGCCGAGTTCGGCAGTTTGGAAGTTGACGTTTGCGTCATCCATCAGCCTGCGGAGCTTGCCCATATATTCGGCGTTGGCGTCGTTGGAACCGCCCTTGCCGCCGGAACCGGTGTACTTATTGAAGCAAACGCCCCTGCCGAGGTATGCCGAATTCTTGCGTTCAAATACGCCCGCAAAATTGGGGTCATAGCCTGCGCTGACATCGCAGCTGAGCATACGGCAGGCGGTGAGTGCGCGGCGAACGAGCAGGTCGGAGTATTCGCCTGTTGCGTTTACAAGCTCTGCAACGGCGTTTTCGAAATACTTGCCGTGCATACCGGTTGCGCCGACGGAGCCGATTTCTTCCTTGTCGGCAAGCAGGCAGCAGCAGGTGTATTCGGGCGTTTCGTCAATGCTGAGGATCGCGTTGACGGAAGCATATGCGCAAACGCGGTCATCGTGGCCGTAACCGAGGATCATGCTGCGGTCAAGACCGAAATCGCGTGCCGCACCGGCGGGAACAACTTCCAGTTCGGCGGAGAGGAAGTCCTCTTCTTCGATATCGTATTTTTCTTTGAGCAGGGCAAGAACAGCAGCTTTGACGGGCTCTTTTTCTTCATCGTTGAGGGGTTTGCTGCCGATAATGATGTTCAGCTCTTCGCCTTCAATAACAACGGAACCCTTTTTGCTCATCTGATCGCGGCCGAGGTGAGGGAGCAGGTCGGAAATGCCGATAACGGGATCGGAGGGATCTTCGCCGATAACGATGTTAACAAGCGTGCCGTCCTTCTTTGCAACAACGCCGTGCATTGCAAGGGGCATTGCAACCCACTGATACTTTTTGATGCCGCCGTAGTAATGCGTGTCGAGATATGCAAAATCAGTGTCCTCATAGAGGGGATTCTGCTTAAGGTCGATGCGGGGGGAGTCGATATGAGCACCGACGATGTTCAGACCCTTGAAAATGGGCTGTTTGCCGATTTTGAAAAGCATTAGCGCTTTGCCCATGAAGTCGGAATAGACGCAGTCGCCGGGATGGAGCTTTTCGCCGTTCGCAATGACGGTGTTAAGGTCGCGGTAACCCTTTGCTTTTGCCATTTCAACAGTCTGTGCAACGCATTCGCGCTCGGTTTTGCCGTTGTCAAGGAACTTGATGTATTCGGCAGAAATTGCGTTGAGCTTTGAAATATCTTCTTCGGAATAGGTTTTCCAAGCATTCTTTCTTTCCATAGAAACAATTTATCCTCCGTATTTGATTGGGCAAACGCCGGTTTAAGGGCTCTGCGCAAAACAATCGGAACATTTTGCACAAAGCGCGGTTTAATCACCGTTTACCCGAGAGCAACACTGCGCCGTCCTTACCGTCAACGGGCAAAGGCGGCGGGGATGCCCCTGTTTTCAGGCAATATGGTAACATTTTTGAAGAAAAGATTCAATACCCGAATAAGAAAAAAATGCATCATACCGATAAATTCGGGCAAAATCTTTGAGTGCACGAACGAGCAGCGGATCAAACCGACAAAAAAACATTTAAAGAAAACTTGAAAATTTTTCATGATATATGTATAATATCACTTGCGGAATACATCAAAACACAACAGGATTCCGCAAAGACTTTCCTCAGCACGAAAGGAGAACCATATGAAAAGATTTATTGCGGCAATGACGGCAGTTATCATGCTGCAGGCACTTGCCTGCACACCTGCGCTTGCACTGAGCGTTTGCGATGCAGCATTGGACGCAGCACTGAACGTTCCCGACGGAAACATTCAGTTCGTTACGGAGGGCGAGTATCCTTGGACTGTTGACGGTGCGAACGGTTGGGCAAAAAGCACCAACTTTCAAGTCAGCAGTTCCGAATCCACCGTCACGGCAACAGTCACGGCGGAAGAGGGCAACATCGTTTCCTTTGATTACAAAGTCAGCAGCGAAGCACGTTATGACAAACTCGTTTTCGCTGTCGACGGCAACCCTGTTGCTTCAAGTCCCTGGACTTTCTTCTCCGGCGAAATTGACTGGACGAATGTAAGCTATGCACTCACCGCCGGCGAGCATGTTCTCAGCTGGAGTTATCAGAAGGACAGCACTTCCAACGGAAATGATGACACTGCCTACCTTGACAATGTTTATGTCGGCGCTCCTGCTGCACCCGAAAGCATTGAACTGACTCCGAGCCTGACGGTGCAGACTCAGCGCCGCGCACAGCTCAACTGGACGGTTCTTCCCGAGAATGCATACAACAAGGAAGTTACCTTTGCTTCCGCGGATGAAAGCATTGCGGTCGTTGATGCAAACGGACTCGTGACCGGCGTTTCCGTCGGACAGACCGTTATAACCGCAGCCACCGTTGACGGCGGAATCACCGCTGAGTGTGCAGTCACCGTTGAACAGGGTCCTGCGGCTGTAACGCTGAACGGCTTCTTCTCCTCAAAATGGTACAGCTTCATAGATGCGGATCCCGCCGCCGCTTCCGAGCTGCCCTATACAATGACTGCAGATGTCACCGCTGCCGAGTTTGCGGGCGGCTATGTTTACGGCTATATGACAAAGGATTATTTCATCCTTAACACCGAAACGGGTGAAGTTATCTGCCCTGCCATGAATACGGGTGACGTTACAATCCGTGATATGGCATATGACCACAGCATGCAGAAAATGTACGCAGTCGGCACGGGTGCCGCTTCCGGCAAATTCCTTTACACCGTTGATATTTCAACCGGTGCGGTCACGGAAATTGCACAAATTGTGTGCGGCAGTGAAACACCCATGACGCTTGCGATTTCAACCGACGGCACGGCATATGTTCTTACCGAAAGCTACTCAAATGCAAGCAAACTGTACAGCATCGACCTGCAAACCGGCGTCGGCACGCTTATCGGCAGCACGGGTTTCGGCCACAAACGCTTCCAGTCCATGGCATATGACCACAACACGAACCAGCTCTTCTGGGCAAGGTTCTCCGATTACGATAACGGCGGTCTTGCCGTTATTGACACAGCAACCGGCGCGGCAACGGACCTCGGCATGATAAACGGTTCGGCGGTGCTCGTTTGCGGTCTTTATATTGCAAACAGCCTTCCCGTCGGTTCCGTTATCGGCGATGAATGCACCGTAACTTTTGTTGACGGATTGTCAGGTGAGACGATTTCGACGGCAACTGTTGACAAGGGCAGCGTACTCACCGCGGCTGATTTCCCCACCGCTCCCGCACACGAGGGCTATGCCTTCACAGGTTGGAATTACGATGGTGCAGCAGTCAACGCAAACCTCATTGTGACCGCAAATTATTTTGATATCACCAAAGCTTCCGTAACGCTCCGCGTTATTGACGAGGTATATCTTGACGGTTCCGGCTTCCAGATGCTGCTTGATGCCGATGCTGTGGAATACGGCGTCGGCATTCCCGCAGCGGGCGATGTGCTTGCCGAAGGCGCAGAGGGTGCGGAAGAGCTTTATTCCCGCTTTGAGTATAAGATTCCCGAGGATGCTGACGGCAACTTCATGACCGAAACGGATATCGTTTTCAACGGCGAAAGCGTCACCGTAAGCATTCCCGCAGGTACATACGATTGGTGCATTGCAAACCCGCGTTATTGGCATGATGACGGCCCGAGAATCGGCCTTGTCAGTGATATGGGCACGGCACACGGCAGAAATGACGACTATGTTTTTGAAGCAGGCAAGAGCTATGTGTTCACGGTTTATCGTTACGGTGAACTCGGTGCGGTAGATGTTGAGATCACCGATTACAATTCCCAGCCCGGTACGGCAGGCGACGTTGACGGCAACGGCGTTGTTGAAATTGCGGATGCACTGCTCGCACTGCACGGGGCAATGAGCCTTGCCGCACTCACGCCCGAACAGGCAGAGCGTGCGGATATGGACGGCAACGGCGTTGTTGATGCGGCTGACGCGCTTGCAATTCTCCGCCGTGCAATACTTAACGGCTGAGTTCCGGCAGCTGAATTAATCGGCAGCTGAGCTGCACGGTATTGAAATTATGTTCGGCGCACTCGGTTCGGGTGCGTCGAATTCTTTCGAATGAAAAATATTGATGGAAACACCGATGCCGATATAAAATTGATGAAACAATGAATATCAAGGGAGCTTGAAATGTCCGTCGAAGTTGAAAAAGAAATGCTGAATGCGATATTTGCCGCACGTGATGAAGGATATGCGGATTTTACGGCAAAGCTGATTCCTATCGTCCCGCGGGAAAGCATTACCGGCGTGCGCACGCCGCAGCTCCGCCGCATTGCAAAACGGTTCGGGAAAAATGCGGAAATTGACGAATTTCTTTCCGCACTGCCGCATGAATATCACGAACAGAACCTTGTTCATGCATACATTGCGGAGAACATAGGGGATTTCGATTCAGCTGTAAAAACGATTGAAGCGTTCCTTCCGTATGTAACAAACTGGGCTGTTTGCGACAGCATGACTCCGCGCATTTTTGCAAAGCATACCGGGGAGCTTTTGCCGATAATCAAAAAATGGCTGCAATCGGCGCATCCTTACACGGTGCGTTTCGGGCTGCGGATGCTGATGTGTTTTTACCTTGAAAAAGAGTTCGCTTCCGAAATCAATGCCCTTGCCGCCTCCGTATGTTCGGGGGAATACTATGTGAATATGATGCAGGCATGGTATTTTGCAACCGCGCTTGCAAAGCAATATGATTCGACCGTTCCCTTTGTTGAAGAATGCAGGCTTTCCCCGTGGGTGCACAACAAAACGATTCAGAAGGCGGTTGAGAGTTTTCGCATAACGGCGGAACAGAAGGCGCATCTTAAAACGCTGCGGCTGAATTTGCGCCGCAAGGGTGCAAGGCGCGAACCCGTTTCAACTTCAAAAAGCGACAGCATTGAATCAAAACGGATTGAAGTTGCTGCTGCAATCATTGAAAAAATGGTAAAATTCTCATCTGTCGGCGTGCGGAAAACAAAACCCGTGCGCTGAAATGGGAATTTCCGGGCGGAAAAATCGAACCCGGGGAAACTCCGAAACAAGCCGTGCTGCGTGAATGCCGCGAAGAATTGGACGTCGATCTTTGCGTAAAGGGCGAATTTATGCGCGTTTTGCATTCATATCCGGATATTGAAATTCAGCTCACGGTGTTCCGCACGGCAATCATCGGCAGTGACCCGCGCTGCATTGAACATAAAGAAATTCGTTTTGTTTACCCGTCGGAACTTGCAGACTTCGAGCTTTGTCCCGCCGATATCACGGTTGCGGAAAAAATTATTTCGGAAGCGCATCTTTTTTGAACGAAAGCATGTGTGCGGGGGGAACAGAAACGATGTTTAAAGCCGGCCGATAATAAACTGACGGAAATTGACCGTGAGCAGAAGTTAAAATGAGCAAACATGCCCCCGGAAGAACCGATCTTTCAGGGGCATGTTTGCGGATTATGCTGCAATAAACAGCAGAAAACAGTTTGATTACGGACTGTTATCGAAATGTTTTATTTTTTATCAAGCATCAGCAAACGGTAGTGCCGGCCTTGCCCTCAAGAGCTTCAACCGCCCTGTCAAGGGAAGTGATGATGGTCTTCCTGCCGGGCTTGCTTTCAACGAACTTGACGGCAGCTTCAACCTTGGGTAGCATGGAGCCGGGTGCGAAATGCCCTTCCGCCATATAACGGCGAGCCTCTTCAACGGTCATGGTCGAGAGGGATTTCTGCTCGGGCTTGCCGAAATTGATGCAAACCTGTTCAACAGCGGTCAGAATGACGAGTGCATCGGCATCGATATCCTCTGCGAGGCGTTCGGATGCAAGATCCTTGTCAATAACGGCCGCAGTGCCGATATAGTTGCCGTTTTCGTCCTTGATTACGGGGATTCCGCCGCCGCCGACGGTGATGGCGATGAAGCCGCCGTTCATAAGGCATTTCACGGCGTCAAGCTCAACGATCTCAATGGGCATGGGGGAAGCAACAACCCTGCGCCAACCCCTGCCGGCATCTTCTTTCATGGTGTAGCCTTTTTCGGCTTCAAGCTTGCGGGCTTCAGCTTCGGTATAGAAGGGTCCGATGGGTTTTGAGGGCGCTTTGAACTTCGGGTCATCCTTATCAACAACAACCTGCGTAACAACAGTCACAACGCGCTTTCCGTTTTTGCGTGCGCGGAGGACTTTCCCAAGCCCCTGCTGCATGTGGTAGCCGATGTATCCCTGGCTCATTGCACCGCAAACGTCAAAGGGCATTGCGGGCGTGACGGCGGAAGCATATTCGTTCTGAAGCACGATCCTGCCGACCTGCGGGCCGTTGCCGTGCGCAAGAACGACATCATAGCCGCTTTCGATGATGTCTGCGATGTATTCGGAAGTTTTTTCAACAACTTCAAGCTGGGACTCTGCGGTTGCGGGCTTGCCTGCTTCCTGCAATGCGTTGCCGCCCAGTGCAATAACGATTCGTTTCATTTTTTGTTTCTCCAAAGAAAAATAATGCGGCGAACATTGCGCCAAAGACAATTATGCCAAATATCTCGCATAATGTCAACAGCTTTTTGCATTTTTCGGCTGAAAAACCGAAAACTTATGCAGTATATGATTCATTCGGCCGTGTTTTTGCCGAAAATTGCCTCAGCAGCACCGCACATTCTTCCGATGTTTCTGCTGTCCACGGAATAATAAACCCTTCCGTTTTCCTGTCGGAGTTCAAGTGCGCCTGCGCAACCGGGGAAAAATACCATTGCACGGAACTTTGTGCCGATGGCAGCCGCCCGGATATTTCCGGAAGAAAAAAGTCCGGGCGAAATTGCTCGGACTTATTTTGGCAGGGGTACTAAGGCTCGAACTCAGAAGAACGGTTTTGGAGACCGCTATGTTACCATTACATCATACCCCTAAGGCTCAGTAAGTTTATCACACTTCGGGGCATTTGTCAACAGTTTTTTTTGAATTCTTAACGATTAATAAATGTAGACGTCAAACCTTTATTCCCCAAACTCCTCTGCACATTTTTTAAGCATGCTTCTTATCGGCAGTCCGTAGGGACAGCGCGGTTCGCATTTGCCGCAGCCGATACATGCACTTGCTTTTACGGGGAGGGTTTTGTAGCGTCCTTTTGCCCAATCGGCAAGCCCGTAGCGTTCGAGATAGCCTGCAAACAGGAACACATTCGGGATGCTGATGCCGACGGTGCAGGGGGCGCAATAGTTGCAGCGGCGGCAGAAATTGCCCGTCAGTTCGGAGCGGATTTTTGCGATCTCGGCATTTTCTTCATCGGTGAGAGGCGAAGTGTCGGCACCGGCGGCGGAATTTGTTTGAACCTCCTCGGCGCAGTACATGCCGGGGATTGCGACTGTTACAAGCTCGTTTGCGGCAAGGTAACGCATTGCAATCCGCCCGTCTTCAATTGCGCCGCCTGCCATGGGCTTCATTGCGATAAAGCCGATATTCCTGTCTCGGCATTTTTGCAGCAGAGGCTCGCACTGGCTTTCAACAATGTTATAAGGGAACATGATCGTTTCAACCCAGTCAAGCTCAAGTGCACGTTCGAAAACCGTCAGAGAGTGTGCGGTTATGCCGATATGCCCGATTTTGCCCGCATCGCGCGCCGCAAAAAGTGCCTCCAATGCGCCGCCCGCGCCGATTACGGTGTTAAGCTGCTCCATGCTTGGGTTGTGTACCTGATACAGGTCGATATAGTCGGTGCGGAGGTTGCGGAGGCTTGTTTCAATGTCTGCCTCCATTGCTTCGCGTGTGCGTGCCATGCTCTTTGTTGCAAGAACGAACTTGTCCCGCCGTCCGTCGATTGCGCCGCCGATGTATTCTTCGCTGACGGTGTAGCCGCGCGCCGTGTCGATATAGTTTATTCCGCATTCAATAAGGGCATCGATAAGCGGCTTTGCCTTTTCCGCATCGATGCGCTGAATGGGGATGCCGCCGAAACCGACGCGGGAAATCTTAAGCCCGGTTTTGCCGAGTGTTACATACTGCATGAGTGTACCCTCCGTGTTTGTATTAATTATTGCTTTTTAAAATTAAATTCACTCCGCCGCACACCGTGCGGATGCGGATTCCGTTTGCGATATTATAAGCTTTTTTTCGCAAAAAAGCAAATTAATAAGAGCGTTTTAAAATGAGGGCGGGCGGCTGCACACTTTGATGCGTCAGTGTGTCAATTCTGCAACATCGTTCCGTATTCGCTTGACATTATGTTCGGCGGGGGTATAATATAGATGAAAGACAACGCTCGAAAGGAGACAGTGTTTTTAATATGCAAAAAGTTACACACAGCGAATACATTGCGCAAAAGAAGCCGCTTGCGAAGCAGCTTCTTGCAAAGCTGAACGAAAAATACCAATATGCTTCCGTGCTCATCACCGATAACTGTGAAAAAGGTTATCGTGCATCGCGAAGCGGCGTTGCAATTTCCGCAACAAACACATTCGGCGGCAAGGGCATGATCGTGAAGGTCTATGACGGCAAAGGCTATGCCGAATACAGCACAAACGAAATCACGGCAGAAAACCTGCCCGAAATTGAAAGAGAAATCGAGCAGCAGCTCATGAATCCCGCAAACTTCATTCCCGAGGGAACCGAAGAGGCGGAGTATAAATGCATCAGCGATGAACCCTGCACGCTTTGCGAGGCAACGGATTACGAAATTCATCCCCGCGAGGTCGGCGACGAAAAGTTGATTGAAACCGTTACCGCGCTGCGCGAAAAGGCTGTTAAAGCCGATGAACGTATTCTTGACGCAATAACGGGCTTTAATTATCAGGAATATCACAAACTCTTCCTTTCCGCAAACCGCGAGCTTGAACAGTCCGTGCTTTATTCAACGGGCATTTTGACTCTTGTTGCGGCAAAAGGCGAGGAAATCAAGCAGAGCTTCCGCGGGTTCTCCAACCTCGGCGGTGCGGAGCTGCTTGATAAAATGGAATCTGCAATTCCGCAGTGCGTAAAGACCGTTACGGATCTTTTGAACGCCGAACCCATGGAACCCGGCACTTATGAATGCATCTGCACACCTGAAGTCACGGGCATGATCGTTCACGAAGCGTTCGGTCACGGCGTTGAAATGGATATGTTCGTTAAGGACAGGGCTCTTGCACAGTCCTATATCGGCAAGCAGGTGGCATCCCCGCTCGTTACCATGCACGACGGCTGCGCTCAGCGCGAGGTTGCAACCTATTTCTTTGATGATGAAGGCACCTTGTCCCACGACACCGTTATCATTGACAAGGGCATTCTTAAAGCAGGCATCAGCGATGCACAGTCCGCAATGTTCCTTGGCACCGTACCCACCGGCAACGGCAGGCGCGAGAGCTATGAGCGCAAGGCGTATACGCGCATGACGAACACCTATTTCGAACCCGGCAGCGATAAAGTTGAAGACATGATCGCTTCCGTAAAATACGGAATGCTGCTTGAAGAGCCCAGCTCCGGCATGGAAGACCCCAAAAACTGGGGCATTCAGTGCATGGTCAACTTTGCAAGGGAAATCAAGGACGGCAAGCTGACAGGCAGGATCTTTTCCCCTGTCGTGCTGACGGGCTATGTTCCCGACCTGCTCAAGTCCATCACGATGATGAGCGACAATATCGAACTCGGCGGCTGCGGAGCATGCGGCAAGGGCTACAAAGAATGGGTCAAAGTTTCGGACGGCGGTCCCTATATCAAGGCGACAATTCGTCTGGGCTGATGAAGTTCGGAAAGAATTTTGATTCGAAAGGATGCTTTTATTATGATAGATATTATTAAAAACGCATTAGAAGAAGCTGAAATCAAAACGTGGCGCATCAACGAAAAGAAAGAACACACTGCGGAAGTTTTCTTTATTCGCCGCAGGCAGGATATGCGCCGCATCAGGGATACCCATAAATACAACGTTGAAGTGTTCTGCGATTACGAAAAGGACGGCAAGCCGATGCGCGGCAGGTCACAGGTCACCATTGTGCCGTCCCAGTCGGAGCAGGAAGTGCTGACCCTTCTTAAGGAAGCGAAACATGCGGCGTCTTTTGCGGGCAACCCTTATTATGAACTGCCTGAAAAACAGGCTTGTGAACCCATTGCGGCCGCAGGCAGCCTTGCGGAAGTGTCGGCCGAAGAGGCGGCAAAGCGTTTTGCGGCGGCATTGTTTGCGGCAGATAACGATCCGCGCGCATTCGTGAACTCGGCGGAGATTTTCTCAAAGCAGGTCAAAACCCGCATCCTCGGTGATAACGGAACGGATGTTTGCTACTATAAAAACGATGTTGACGGCGAATTCGTCGTTCAGTGCAAGGAACCCGAAGATGTTGAAGTTTATCATGCATTCGGCTACGACAATCTGAATTGCGATGCGCTGCGCGAAAAGGTCACAACCGCACTCCATGAGGTTGCGGACAGGGCAATTGCCCGGGCGGAACTGCCGAGCGGAACTTACAACCTGATTCTCTCGGGCGGAAATGCGGCGGAAGTGCTTTCCTATTACATTGCGCGCAGCAGTGCGGGAATGGTTTATCCCGGATATTCAACATGGAAGGTCGGGACGGATGTTCAGCCGGAGATGAAAGACGGTGAAAGGCTCAACATGACCCTTCGCGCAAAGGTTCCCTTCAGCAGTGAAGCGATTCCCATGAAGGATCGTCCCGTGATTACCGACGGCAAGGTTGAAACTTTGCACGGCGGTGCAAGAATGAGTTATTATCTCGGCATTGAGCCCACGGGCGATTATTCCGCATACAGCTGCGAGAACGGCAGTATTTCATTTGAAGAAATGAAAAAAGAACCCTATCTTTACGCCGTTACATTCTCGGATTTCCAGATGGACACAATGTCCGGACATTTCGGCGGAGAAATTCGCCTTGCGTACTTTTTCGATGGCGAACGCGTTCGCATCGTGACCGGCGGTTCGGTAAAC
>CALAXO010000140.1 GCA_937894955.1 uncultured Clostridia bacterium | reverse complement strand
CTTTGTGTCCAACTCATCCTGCCGCGTTCTGCCCTCTTTGTACATCCAGTGTGCGGCAATACCGTATTCTGCGGTGCGGTGCATTTCCCAAGTGCGGATCTGCACCTCAAACGGCATTCCGAGATCGCTGAAAAGCGTCGTGTGCAAAGAACGGTACATGTTGGTTTTCGGCATTGAAATGTAATCTTTGAACCTGCCGGGGAAGGGGCGCCAAAGCGAGTGAACAATGCCGAGTGCACCGTAACAGTCCTGCACGGTATCAACAATTATACGAAGTGCAACAAGATCATAAATCTCGTTCAGTCCGACTTTTTTTATGTTCAGCTTGCGATAGATGCTGTAAATATGCTTTCTGCGTCCGCTGACTTCCGCTTTGATTCCGGCATCCTTAAGTGCGATTTCAAGCTTGTGCATGGCTTTTTTGAGCAGTCCCATGCGTTCTTCCTGCTTCGGTTCGATAAGGGACTGAAGACGGCGGCATTCTTCGGGCATCAGATAGCTGAACGATAAATCCTCAAGTTCGACTTTTATGGCACCCATTCCGAACCTGTCCGCAAGGGGGGCGTAAACATCCATGGTTTCCCGTGCTTTGCGAACACGCTTTTCCTTTGAACAATAACCGAGTGTGCGCATGTTATGCAGTCTGTCCGCAAGCTTGATAACAACAACGCGAACATCGTTTGCAATTGCAAGGAACATTTTGCGCAGGTTTTCGGCCTGCCTGTCTTCTTTTGACAGCATGTGAGAAAGATTGCTGTTGGTCAGCTTGGTAACGCCGTCCACCATTCGGGCAATGTCCTTGCCGAACATCTGTGCAATTTTTTCAACGGTGATATCGTGCCCGTCTTCAACCGTATCATGAAGCAGACCCGCAATGACCGTGTCCGCATCCATGCCCATATCGAGCAGAATGAGCGCGACGGCTTCAGGATGAATATAATAAGGTTCCTGCGATTCGCGTTTTTGGTCGGCATGAACCAATTTTGCAAAATTAATCGCTTCTTTTAATAATTCGGTTTTTTCCTTCGGGAACTTCTTTTCGAAGGCAGCGGTCAATCTGTCCATAGCACACCCACCTTTGGTTAAAATTTTACCTTTGTTAAATTTTGCAGAAATGAACGGTCTGTTCCGTTTAAAAAAGCAAAAAAGGCATTCGGCGCGGGCCGCGTGTCTGCGCCGAACGGTTGGTTCTGTCAAATCGGCAAAGTGCCGAGTCGGAGTCTTCGGAAGGAGGTTCACAAAAATCTCCGAAATGAGCTTCACCGGGAACACTCATTCGCGATGAGTTATCTTTGATATCAGAATTTAATAACTGAGTAAACATTATAATCACGGAGCAGGTTGGCACCGCCGAGATCGGTAAGTTCGATTGCAAAATCAGCAGCAACAACTTTGGCTCCCATTTTTTCCACAAGGTCGATAACGGCTTTTGCTGTTCCGCCGGTTGCAAGCAGGTCGTCAACGATTGCAACGCGCTGCCCGGGAAGGATTGCGTCTTTGTGAATTTCAAGGCGGTCGGAGCCGTATTCAAGTCCGTATGACACGGAATTTACTTCGCAGGGGAGCTTTCCGGGTTTTCTGGCAAGAACAAAACCTGCATGAACCGCATACGCAACGGCGGAGCCGATAACAAAACCGCGTGCTTCCGGGCCGATAACAATGTCAACATCAAGCGGGCGAAGCTTCTCGGCAATGGCTTCAACAAGCGTTTCGTATGCATCGGCATTCTTAAGCAGTGTGGTGATATCGCGGAAGAGTATGCCCTCTTTCGGAAAATCGGGAATGCTGCGAATCGTTGCAATCAGTTCGGTTTCGTTGATAATCATGGTTAAATCTGTTCCTTTCGTTTCATTCCCGCACGGATTATACAGCGGGAATGTTTGTTTACTGTTATTGAAAAATACTTAACTTTTTGCCGAATAAACCGGGTCGACTTATATCGGCATAAAACTGGAAACTTATTCATCGGAATCATCCTGCTCCGAGTCGGGGAAATTACGCGTGCGCAAACGTTCGACAGCGGAGTACAAATTGCTGGCGCACAGCGGTGCGGGTCGAATTTCACTGCTGTTCCTCAGCGCACCGCCCGGAGTGAATTCGATAAAGCCAAGCTCGATAAATACCCGAACGGCGAACAGCGCACAGTAAACAGGAACGTTCAGCTTGCCGGACATCTTGCCGCAAAGTTCTCCCTGGGAACAAAGCGAAGCAGCAAGAATTGACTGCACAAGCTTGTAGCTGCAAACCATGAAATCGCGATCGCAGGCAAAATGCAGCGCGACTCTGCCGAAGTCGCTGCTCGTGCACGGCATCCGAAACAGCGAAGAGGAACTCATTCGGCGCGAAACAGCCGTGTAAACACCGCTGCAAGGAGGATTGTCATAGAATATGACCTTGCTGAAACCGAATGCAGGCAGATTTGCAAGCTGCGGTGCAAGCAGAACGGTGTTGCAGCAAACGGGTGAATCCGCGACGCAAGAGTAACAAATGTCAACATTGCCGATTCGGTCGCTGCGAATTTCGTCAAGAACCTTTTTGGCGGATTCAACGGAAAAAACAAGCACAAGCAAACCTGATATGGAGTGTGAACAAAGTTCGGCGAGGTTTGTTTCGCATATTTTCGGGAGCTGTTCCGGTTCGGACAGCCGATAAGACAGGTTTTCGAGCAAGCCGCTGCAGAAATAGCGCATGCCTTTTTCAATGTAGGCATCGATGTCGCGCGGCTGCTCCGCTTTTGCGGAAACAACGCGAAGCTGAATGCTGTCAAAACCGTTCCAATTATTAATGCCGGGCGTATAAAGCATATCAACCGTTTCGGCATTCAGCAGCCGATAATAACTCGCGGCTGAGGCGAACCAAACTGCATCTAACGGAGCCGCAGAGCTTGAAATGCTCGGTCTTACGTCCATTTTTGTGTGTTGAGCATCGCTGCCGAAACGGCGCAGCCTGCTCACCGCCGCATGACGGGAGCGGAAAACGGGGGAAGGGTTGCTCTCTCCGAACGGGGCGAGGCGGGTCAGTTCGGCAATCAATTCTCGGGTGACCTGTTCAAGCGGAATATCGAATTCGTATCTTTTGCACGGGACGAACACGGAATCATCATAGCCTGTTTTAAGGCAAGCGTTCAATTTCAAGCGAAAATCCTCAAAAAATGCAGATTCCATTGTTATTCCGGCCGCTTTTGCATGGCCGCCGAAACGAACGAAAAGTTCACGGCAGCAGCAGAGCACCTCATGAATGTTGACTCCGTCTATTGACCGTGCAGAGCCTTTGAGTATCCCGTCGGATTCCGAAAACAGTATCGTCGGGCGGTGATACATCTCCGCAATGCGTGAAGCGGCAATACCGATAACACCGGCATTCCATGTTTCGGAACGGAGAACGATTGCCCTTGTGTCCGAAAGGTCGCAGGGCTCAAGGCGGCGAATTGCATCGTTAAGAATGTTTGCTTCATCCTGCTGACGCAGCTCATTCAGTTTATTAAGGCGGGCGATTATCTCGTCGGCACGATTGGGGTCGCGGCAAAGAAAAAGCTCAACTCCGAGTGAGGCATCGCTCATTCGCCCGGAGGCATTAAGCCGCGGGGCAACAGCAAAGCCGAGAGTGCATGCATTATAAGGCCGACGTGCGGTGGGAACACCGTTCAAAAGACGGTAAAGCCCGTTGCAGCAATTGCCGCTGTTTATCGCATCAAGCCCCAACTTGACAAAAATACGGTTTTCGTCAAGCAGCGGAACAACATCCGCAACCGAGGCAAGTCCGGCAAGGGAAACATATTGCATTGCAGTTCCAAGCCCGGCGAGTGCGTGAAGCAATTTAAAGGCAATGCCCGCACCGCAAAGAATTGAATTCGGATACTGTGAATTGCTGACCGTGTGGCAGACAACGGCGGTGCATTTCGGAACGGTTTCGGGCGGAATGTGATGATCCGTCACAATAACATCAATGCCGAGTTCGCTGCAATAACTGATTTCATCGGCAGCGGAGATACCGTTGTCAACAGTGATTATGAGGTTCACCCCGCACGAATGCAGCTTGTCGATTGCACCGCGGCTCATACCGTAGCCCTCTTCCTGACGCGACGGAATATGGTAGCCTACATCTGCGCCGACTGAATGAAAATAATCAACGAGCATGGCGGTTGAACAAATGCCGTCAACATCGTAGTCTCCGAAAATGCAGATTCTCTCGCCGTTCTCAAGTGCAGCATGTATCCTTTGAACGGCCTTTTCCATATCGGGAAGAAGAAACGGATCATGGAAATATTCTGCGGAAGGGTGAAGAAATTTTTCAATTTGTTCCGGAGTGACGGCACCTCTGGAACGGAGCGCACGAACAAGCAGGGGGGAAAGCCCTGCAAAATTATCCTGCGCCTGCTCGGCAGAAAAATATTTCGATTTTTGATAAATAATCAAATCGAACCTCCGGCTGAACCGCTCAATGCCTTACAGCAAAATGCAAAGCGGCAATAAATTGCAGCAAAGCCATTAATAAATAAGGTTTTGCAGTTAAAATAAACAGGAAAGGAGGCTTTGCATCGACTGAGAGGCAAAGCAAGCCCTTGCAATGTTCAAATTTGGATTAATTATATCGCATTATTACCAAAATTTCAATAGCCGAAAGAAAATGGAGCACAAATTACAAAAATAAAATTAATCAATGAACGTAATATCAAAACGGCGACAGATTATGAGTAAACAAGTCGGCAGTTGAAGTTGTATCCATCTTGAGCGGCGAATACTCACGCTGCGGATGCATTTGATCCTTTATCTGTTCGTCCCGTCTTGTCGGAGCAGATGCCGCTGCGGTCGAAACACGGTATTGAGGGGCTGCGATACGGAAGCAGACTGTTGAATTTACCGAGAAACCTGACACCGTGTTCACAAAGCGTGAAACATACGCAGTAACAAATTCCTCCGAGGGTGCAAACCAGCATATCTTGCATTGTGTCGATAAGCCCGATGTCAAGGTAGCCGCCGATGCTCAACTCTTCACCGTTGACAATAACGGATTGAATATCCGAAATGGAACCCGCAACGCCTTTTTCGCTGCCTAACAGATATGAATTTATGCCTGACACAATTGTATCCTGCTGCATATCCATTCCGAAAAACGTGTCCATGGCGTATTCGTAAAATTCCCACACGGCGGCAATTGCAAGCGTGAAGCTGAGAGCGGACACAAGCTTCATTGCTTGTGAATGGCTTTTGTTGCCGCTGTCCAAAACGTCCGGCAGCACCGCGCCTATAACTGCAAAAAGAAAGCCGGATGAGACATGCAGCGATTTGTCCCAAAACGGAATTATATAGTAAAATTTATATATCTTGCCGAAAATCGGTCCGCCCATTATCAACAGCATGAACAGCAGTTTCAGAATCGGCGGGAAGGAAAAACGGAGAACATGCTCGGCAAGCCACGGACTGAACAAAAGAACGGATGTCATAATGCAGATAAGCATATTTTCGCGAAGGTTCCATCCGAGTTTCTTTCCGAACAAAAGCGATACGGCTGCGGTAAATACAATGAAAATATGCGCGGCGCAAAAACCGTAATCCGCGCAATTTTTCTTGGCGGCCGGTCTTTTTTCAAAGCCGTTTGCAAAGTTGAAAACTCTTTTTTCTGTTTGTGAAAACCTTTTCATTGAGGCTGCCTCCTTTTCACGGTGATATGTTAATCCTTCTTCGCAAACTTTCTGTGAACCGAGTGTGAACAGCGGTTGATATTCGAATTATGCCGAAAACGAACAGCGCGAAGTATCTCGTCGGAAAAATACTCTTTTTTTCGAAAATCGAGCGATAATTAATATTCACTTGATGTTTTTGTGCTAAAATAATATTGGCGGCGGGAAAACGATCCCACTGAAAGTGCATTCGATACAGGATACAGCGAATGTGAAGCCGCATCAAAACAAAATTAACTGTAAACGTAACAGAAACTATACTCAATTTGAGACGGAACTTGCTCAGGAGTCTGTGAATCGTTCGGATTCCGGATCCAAAGCGGGTTATCCGGCTTATTTAAGACGAAAGCGAGGCAGCTGACAATTATGTTTAAGATTCTTATTGCAGAGGATGATATTGAACTCAGGCAATTGTTCTATCGTGTTCTGACTCTTCATGGTTATTCGGCAATATGTGTTTCCGACGGCAAGGAGGCACTTGATGTGCTGGATAAAGAATACGTTGATTTAATCATTTCGGATATTATGATGCCGAATATGAACGGCTACGAACTGGCTTCAAGTCTGCGCGAAAGCGGGATTACAATACCGATTCTGATGATAACGGCAAAAGATTCTTTTGTTGATATGCAGATGGGTTTTGCCTCGGGAACAGATGATTACATGGTTAAACCCGTGAACGTTAACGAAATGGTGCTGCGCGTGGGTGCTTTGCTGCGGCGTGCGCAAATGATCAGCGACAGAAGGCAAACAATAGGAAACACCATACTTGAATATGACTCAATGACGGTGACAGCAAACGGCAAAAGCATGGTTTTGCCGCAAAAAGAGTTCATGCTGCTGTACAAATTGACCGCATATCCGGGAAGAATATTCACCCGTCAGCAGTTAATGGATGACATTTGGGGGTTGGACAGCGAAACCGAACCGCGCACGGTTGACGTTCACATCAACAGGCTGCGCGACAGGTTCAGGGATAATGACGATTTTGAAATCATTACCATACGGGGATTGGGCTACAAGGCGGTGAAAAGGCATGGAGCATAATGAAATAAATAAAAACTGCGTATCAGGATGCGCGACGGAAAAAAACAGGGAGACATGCGGCGAAAAATATAATTCAAAACGGAGAAAAACGGATGTTGTCGATATTGCGCAGCAGTTGAAAAATGAGAGAAAAATACGAACATATTTCACGCTTGTGGTGTTTGTTATACTCACATGCACTCTGATTATCGCAATGTCCGTAACGTTCGTGCTTTATCGGCTTGGAATATGGACGGCGCAGCGGTTCGGAATATTGGCGGTGCTTGCAGGAATTTCAGCTTTGAGTCTTCTGCTCGGCACTGCAATAACAATGATTCTTTCAGGAAACATTGTCCGTCCGGTTAATGCGTTAAGCACGGCAATGCAGCGCGTTGCGAACGGAGACTATGACGTGAAGCTGGAAACCAAGAGCAATTTTGAAATCATCAGGCGCGTATACAGCGATTTTAATCATATGGTTGACGAGTTGAATGCAGTCGAGACGCTGCGCAACGATTTTGTTTCAAACGTTTCGCATGAGTTTAAAACTCCGCTCAGTTCCATTGAAGGCTATGCGATGCTTCTTCAGGATGAAAGTTTGTCCGTTGAGGCACGGAGTGAATATACGGAGCGCATTGTTGTCAGCACGCGCCGCCTGTCAACACTGGTTTCAAATATCTTGATGATAACAAAAATTGAAAACCGGACCATGCCCTTCACTCTGAGCAGCTACCGCGTTGATGAACAGGTTCGTCAATCCATTCTGCTTTTGGAAAACAAATGGAGTGAAAAAAATATTTGCTTTGAAATGGACATGGACAGCATTGAATTTTGTGCGGTTGAAGGACTGCTCGGCAATGTTTGGTCAAACCTTATTGACAATGCAATAAAGTTCAGTCCGAAAGGAGAAATAATATATATAAGCTTGAAAGAAAAAGATGACATGCTCAGCTTTAAAATCGCTAACCGGGGAGAGTCGATGTCAGACGAGATGCTAAAACGCATTTTTGAAAAATTCTATCAGGGAGATACATCACACAAGCGTGAAGGCAACGGCCTGGGACTTGCGCTTGTGAAAAAGATAGTTCGTGTTCACGGCGGAAGCGTTTCTGCCGTTAATACAGACGATGGATTGATCGAATTCACGGTCAACCTGCCTGCAAAGCGCAGCTGTGAAAGGTGCTGCGGCAGCAATTAATACATCAACAGCGTCCCGCATTTGCAAGCAATTTTAGGGACGCTGCTTTATTGCGGAATTCAGTCGCAGTGCAGTCGATCATTCGGTTATTCTTTTATAATAATCAAGAATTCTTCCGATGCAGCCGGCGCTGTCGGGATTAACAATAAGATCTGCACATTTGCGGTAGGTTTCGATACGTTCGGCATAAAGCTTAAGCACGGCTTCGCGTCCGCCGCGGATCAAGGGACGGTTGGCGGTTTTTGCGTTCAGCAGTATGCTTATATCCCTGTTCAAAAAAACAACGATTCCGCTGCCTTTGATTATTGGGATGTTTCGCTCAACAGTCAGTATTCCGCCTCCGGTTGCAACAACATGCCCGCCGCATTCCGCAAGGTCGAGAAGAGTTTCGCTTTCAATCTCGCGAAAGAAGGCCTCCCCGCGTGTATCAAAGATTTCATCAATTGACATACCCTGTTTATCGATGATAAGTTTATCCGTGTCGGCAACAGGTTTTTCAATTGCCCTTGCAAGGCGCCGCGCAGTGCGTGATTTTCCGCTCCCGGGCATTCCGACAAGATACAGATTAAGCTTTTCTTTTTGAATCCGTTTTGCCCTGCGGATTATCGTGCGGAACACTGCAACGGCGTCGCTCTGATGCGAAAGCATTCCCTCCGTGCGCGCGGCAACAAGCTCTTTTTCCCGTTCGCGATTTTCGATCGGCAAGCCGTTCATGCGCTTATATCGCCCGATTTCTTCACATAAATTGAACCGCAGCACCAAAAGCCGCGCAAGTTCGGTATCGATACGGTCTATCTCGGTGCGGAAACCGTCCAATTCATTCATAATAAATCTCCTTTAGATGAATAATTTACATACAGAAGTATTACGGCGTGCAAAGATATTGCTGCTGCCTTAGAACAAGGTCAATCAGAGCAATTGCGGCAGCAGCCTCGACGGCGGCACATCCGCGCGGGAGTATGCATACGTCGTGCCGTCCGCGGGGAATTAGAACAGTTTCCTCGCCCGTGACAAAATCAATGCTCAATTGCTCTCGCATAACAGTCGGAACGGGGCGGAAACAGGCGCGGAATACGATTGGCATACCGTTTGCAATGCCGCCGTTAATTCCGCCGGAATTGTTCGTTTTTGTTTTTCCGCCCGAAAGAATGCGGTCGTTTGCCGAAGCACCGTCAAGGTCCGCAAAACCGAACCCCGCACCGAATTCGATTCCGTGAATTCCGGGAATTGAAAACACGATGTGCGAAATCATGCTTTCAACACCGTCAAAGAACGGTTCCCCGAAAAATGCCGATTCGGGTTTGAGCAATGCGGCACATTCAACGATTCCGCCAAGGCTTGTTTTGTCAGCGGCGGCCTTTTCAAACAGCTCCTCAAACGCGCTGCGCCTGTTCGGGGCAACAAGCGGAAAAAACGGGTCAAGCATCGGCTGCTCACACATGCACGGTTCAAACCGCAAATCGGATATGTTTCCGATACGAAGAACATGCGAGAAAACTCGGATTCCGTGTTCACGGAGAAGTTGCTTTGCAATCGCTCCGGCAAAAACGAGCGGGGCAGTCAGCCGTCCCGAAAATGCACCGCCGCCGCGCGGGTCATTATACCCGCCGTATTTCCGATTTGCTGCATAATCCGCATGGGACGGACGTGCAGCGGTACCGCAGTAATCCGCGGGTTTCGCATCGGAATTGCGGAAAACGGCGGTCAGCGGCATTCCCGTAAATCGGCCGCGGAAAAAACCCGAAAGGATTTCAAAAGAATCCGCTTCGCGCCGTGCGGTGCTTTCGATGCTTTGCCGCGGACGCCGCCGTGAAAGCTCAAAGGCGATATCTTCAAGATCGGGCTGAAAACCCGCGGGAAGTCCGTCCAGCGTGCAGCCGAGAGCGGGACCGTGGGATTCACCGAAAACTTCAACACGAAAAATATTACCGAACGTGTTCAATCACTGTTCCTCCGAGAGCCTTAAAATCATTAAAAAACTGCGGTGCGCTTTTGTCCACCGCTCTAAAGTCACGAATTACAACGGGGTTTGAGCAAATGAGTGATGCAATTGCCGCTGCCATAACAATGCGATGATCATAAAAGGAATCAACCGTTCCGCCGCGGAGCTTTCCGGTTCCGTGAATTATGATGTTGTTTTCGCCGCATTCGGCACTTCCGCCGAGGGAATGAATGCATTTAAACATTGCGTTCACGCGGTCGCTTTCCTTTCCGCGAAGACGGGCAGTGCCTGTAATAACCGTGTCACCTGTTTTGCCGCAGGACAATACGCAAAGAATCGGAAACAGATCCGGTGAGTCGGAAATATCGATGTTGTCTTTGAAAACGAATTTACGGATCGCAAAGTCCGCCTGCTTTTTTTCACCGTTAACCGGCGGAGGAAGGCAAACGTCCGAACCGAGAGCATTTGCAGCAATGAAATTTGCAGCATAGGAGAAGTCGTATGCATAAACGGACGCTGAAGAAATTCCCGAAGGCGGGCGCAGTGTTCCGTGAGCAAGGTGATACCTGCATTTGTCATTCAGTTCAATGCCGCATCCAAATCGGCGGATAACATCCAGCGTAAGTTCAATATACGGCCGAGAGGACGGGTTCGTTATTTCGAGTTCGAAAAGCTCGTTTTGACTGCCGGAAAGAGTTTCCGACGCAAGCAGGATCAGCATGCCGCTTGCAAACTGTGAACTCTCCGCTGCGCTGCATGAATACAGCGGCAGATGTTCGGCACGATGGGAAAATTCGATGAACTCGCTGTGCTGTTCGATACGGCAGCCGAGACAGATTTTGAATTCATCAAAATTTCGCTCAAGAAGGGTTGGACCGACAAAAAAACGAACCGATGAGTGCCGTCGGAGAAGCGAAGGAAGCAGCAGCCTAAGCAGCGTCGCGGATTCTCCGACATGAACCGAAAGAGGGGATACTTTTTCACTTTCGGCATCGGTATTAAAAAAAACATCATTCACGGCAATGACGGCATTTTTGATATCCTCACCGCAATTATTCGGAAGATGAACGAACTCCGCCGGCCGAATGCCGCACAGTCCCGCAAGAATTAAAAGCCGTATCACTTCGCTTTTGTATGGAGGCGGTTCAATGCGGCCGCTGAGTTTTTTTGCCGAAACAATGATATCACTCATGGATAATGCCTCGAAATTTGCAGGAGCCGTTCAGAAAAGCAATTGCGGATTCAGTCGAAACGCGATGCGTGAACACATGTCCGAATTCTTTGATGAATACCATATCGATGCCGCTGCGATCGCCCTTTTTGTCATGCAGCAGCAGTTCGGCGGCAGTTTCGGTACAGTAGGGCGCATAGTTTGTTTTTAAACCCTGCTCGCGAAGCAGTGAAACGATTTTTTGAGCGATGCCGCATTTTGTGAAACCGAGTTTTTCACCGAAATCCGCAGCAGCGGCGAGCCCGAGTCCGACAGCTTCGCCGTGACTGAGCGAAAAGCGGCTTGCCGCTTCAAAAACATGGCCGAATGTATGTCCAAGGTTCAAAATGCGGCGTGTGCCGTTGTCAAATTCATCTTCTTCGACAAATTTACGTTTGATTTCGCAACAGGCGGATATAAGCGCAGCGTTGTTAATAATGCCGCCTTGCAGCAGATTCAGTATGCTGTCACCTCCGATAACGGCATACTTGATTATTTCACCGATGCCGGAGTGCAGTTCGCGCAAGGGCAGTGTTTTTAAAAAGTCCGTGCAGCAAACAACAAGCGCAGGTGCATGAAAACTGCCGACTGCATTTTTAACGCCGCAGAAATCCACTCCGGTTTTTCCGCCGATGGAGCTGTCGGTCATGCCGATAAGGGTTGTCGGCATTGCGATGAAATTGATGCCGCGCATGTATACAGAGGCAGCAAACCCGCCGATATCGCCGATAACTCCTCCGCCGAAACAGAGCAGCACGTCCGAACGGGAGGCATTGCCTTTTAAAAGGAAAGCAAGGATGCTTTGCACTGTTTCAAGCCGCTTATTCTCTTCGCCTGCCGAGACAGCAATGCTGAGAACATCAATCCCGAATGCACGGAGAGCGGCAGACACATCCTCAAGAAAAAGCGGCGCAACATTGCTGTCCGTCAGAATAAACACTCTGCCGCAGGGCAAAAAACGGCAAATTTCACAGCCGAATTCGTTAACCGATGTTCCAATGAGCATTTCATATTGCGTACTTTTGCCGTCGGAGTTGAAAACAATTCGCTCCATACCGATTTCCCTTCAAAAACAAGACTTCCGAAAAGCGGAATTAATGTAGTGTCGCTTTCGACCGTCGGATTTCTGCATTTATCATAACCTATTTTATCGATTTTTGCAACAAGACAAAACAAGCCATAATGCGCCCGAATTCGATGCAGGAAAGGCTGCGGTTCGCGAATAACAGTGATAAGCATAAAGCGAATGTTTATTAGGCCTGAAACAGGACGGCGTTCGGCGAATACGGTTTGATAAGCAGCCGGGAACACACAGAGCAGGCTTTTCAACGGAAAAGGTTCGTTCAATGACCCGTTTCCGCAAAAACGGCTTGAATAAGGTTCATTGGCAACGGAGGATGAGCGAAAATGAATGTGACAATTGAAACATGCGGTGATGAACTCATTGCAGCACTTGCAGGTGAGATCGATCACCACAATTCAAAACAAATCCGCGAGGCAATTGATACCGAACTCGAAAGAGGCGGATATAAACTGCTGACGTTTGATCTTGAATCTGTATCGTTTATGGACAGCTCCGGAATCGGGGTCGTGCTCGGCAGATATAAGGTTGTGTCCAAATGGGGCGGGCGGTTGAAGATTATCAACGCAAACAAGAGGGTTGAACGCATATTGCGTATGGCCGGTATTTTTTCAATTGCGGAATATCGGCAAAGGAGAGCATGAACCATGAAGAACACTGTTAAATTCGAATTTTTGAGCCTGTCGGAAAACGAGGCACTTGCGCGTTCCGTTGCTGCGGCGTTTATTATGCCGCTTGACCCGACACTTGAGGAGCTTGCGGATGTCCGCACTGCCGTCAGCGAAGCCGTCACGAACGCAATCGTTCACGGATACAAAAAAAAGAAAGGCACGGTTCGCATGGAATGCAGGCTGGACGGAAGACTGTTGGTTATTTCGATTACGGATTTCGGCTGCGGTATCGAGAACATTGAGCAGGCACGGCAGCCGTTCTTCACGACCGATGCTGACGGAGAAAGATCGGGAATGGGTTTCGCGGTTATGGAAGCGTTTATGGATGATGTTGATGTCGTGTCAAGACGTGATGTAGGAACTCGTGTCACGCTTAAAAAATTCTTTTCGGAATCGGATCATTCAGCAGCTTGCGACAGAATTGCGGACAACAAAAGCGGTTTGCGTGATGAAAAAAGCGAAAATGATCCGGAATGCATTTCCGACAGGAATACAATCGAACAGACGCACGGAACAATAAAAGGGATACATCCGAAAATAAATGTGCAGAAAATAAACGCACGAACCTCGGATTGATATGAGCTTTGACCGAAAA
>CALAXO010000139.1 GCA_937894955.1 uncultured Clostridia bacterium | reverse complement strand
CTGCTTTGCTGTTCTCATTGCCTCGTTTATCGGCAGAGCAAAACCAAGGCCTTCAGCGGAAATCGGCTGACCGTATTCATCAACGCTTGCGGTCACGGTTTTTGCAGAGTTTACGCCTATAACGTTGCCATCCATTGAAAACAGCGGACCGCCGCTGTTGCCCGGATTAATTGCAGCATCAATTTGTATGAAACGATTGCGCACGCCGTCAATCACAATTGCGCGATCTACCGCGCCCACCATGCCGAAAGTAGCGGTAAAGCTCAATTCCTCGCCCGTCGGGTGACCGATTGCAAACACGAAATCACCGGTTTTTACAGTTGAAGAATCGCCTATCGGAAGCGGCAAAAGCTCCTTGTTCGTCGAAATTTTCAACACGGCAATATCGGTGCCGACATCCGAACCTATAAGCTTCGCTTTTACCTTTGTTGAGTCGTGAAGAGTTATCCAAACCGCCTTTGCTTCGGATACAACATGCGCATTTGTAAGGATGTAACCGTCTTTTGAAATTATAAAGCCGGTGCCGATTCCCGCCAGGTTGCTGTCTGCAGGTTTTTGAGTATCGCGGGAATGGTTTTCAACAATGACTACACCGTCCACAGAGCTGTTATACAGCTCTGAAAGCGAATTGCTGCCGGTCATCGGCAGCTGCTGATTCAGATTCTCGTTCGGTTCAACAGTCACCAGAGGCATGTTTGATGTCGGCTCGTTTGGGACGGGCGTAAGTTCTGCTTCATGCCCGGTTGGCGGGATCACTCGAGCTTCGGTCGAACCGGTTATGGCTCTCATAATAGTTTTAATTTCCATGAATCGGGCAAAGAAAACGATGCTTGCAATGAACACTCCTATAACGGTAAATGTGAATGCAGTCAACAGAATTACACCCGCCGACGGAACTCGTTTATGGATCACCGTTGTTTGCACATGCATCGAATCGCCGTCCTGCCACGATACAGTGATCGGTTTCTTCTCTTTCTCTTCATGTTTGTTAAGATTGCTGTTCATTAATTGCCTCCTGCTCCTTTTTATTAATTAAAATTCATTTTGCAATTATTATATGTTCACCCCGCCGCGAGCTGACGTTTTGACGGAGGAAGCGCCCGTTTCAGGCTGAAGGTGAAAACCGTTCCGTTTTCCGAAGACTCAGCTTTGATTTCACCATAATGTTGGTCAATAACCAACTTCACAATTGAAAGCCCAAGCCCGGTCCCGGATCCGTTTTTGTAAGTATGTGCTTTTTCAGCCTTATAGAAGCGGTCAAAGATATGCGCAATATCTTCATTTGGAATACCCAGACCGTTATCGCAAACGCTGACATAAACTTTATGCTTGCTGACAACCGATTTTATTGTAAGCAAACCGTTATTCTCGGGCATAAACTTAATTGCATTATCAATCAGATTGTGAAGAACCTGCCCGATTCTGTCCCTATCCGCTTCAACAAACACCGGTTCGTAATCAAGCTGAACATCAACATCGGCGTGTTTCGCCGTGATACGTGCTTCAAAGGTTATCAACACACGGCCTATCAGATCGTTTATGTCAAAAACGGATAAATTAAGTTTGTATTGACCGGATTCAATTCGGGCAATATCAAGCAAATCATTGACCATTCCGGACATTCGACGGGTCTCGTCAAGAACGATTTCGATATATTTTTCATGTTCGTCCGTTGGTATGGTACCATCCTCCATTGCTTCGAGAAAACCGCGAATTGATGACAGAGGCGACCGCAGCTCATGAGATACATTCGCAACAAAATCGCGCCGCATTTTTTCAAGTCCCGAGACTTTGTCCGCCATATCGTTGAAACTGATGCCAAGCTCACCAAGCTCATCCATTCTTCCGACTTTAACTCTGCTGTCGTAGTTCCCCCGTGAAAAAGCCGTTACGGCATCGTTTATCTGAGATACCGGCTTTGTTATATACCTCGAAATTATGAACGCAATAGGAATCGTTATCAGCACTGCACCCGCTACAGCGGCGGAAACATCAATGTACAATTTGTTCAGCGATGCATATATTCCGTCCATATCGTAATGCAGCATCAATGCACCGACAGTGATATTCTCGGCGGTGCTTATCGGACATGTCACCGTGAGTGTTCGAACGGTTGTGTATCCGTCTAAAAGGTCGTAAGCATAGCCGTATTCGAAATTGGTTTGAGAAACAATGTTTTTTGCAAGGGTCTCAACATCGAATTCTTCGCTCGCCTGCCATTTTGAAGCATTTTTTTCATCGTAGAAGCTTCTTATTCCAAGCGAAGGATCAATGAAGCAAAGCTGCAGCAATGCTTCATATTGACGTACTATTGCAAACAATTTTTCTTTTGCAACGGGACGTTTTGCGTCGTCCATGTATTCTTCAAGCACTATGCGGCAAATCGCATCCGCTTCACGAACAAGTTCGGACTTGATTTTTTCTATGTAGTGATCGTGAAAAATGCTGCTTGCCATGAATCCAAGCGCAATCAACACAATGATGATAACGGAAAGATATGCCGCCAACATCCTTGAAAACAGCGTTCTGAGCATTTTCCCTCCTGCTGCACCGCTCTTGCGGCCAATACCGCCTTTGAATTTGAGCAAGTTCTTGTTTGTAATCCGGTGCAAATGGTTTATTTGTCCGCATCGTCCGTTGGCAAATCAAAGCGTTCGAATTTATAGCCGACCCGCCACACGGTTCGAATTGACCAAAAATCGTTCTGTCCAAGTTTATCACGCAGACGCTTGACGTGAACATCAACCGTTCTGCTGTCTCCATAGAACTCAAAGCCCCAAACATCATCCAGCAGCTGTCCTCGTGTAAGCACTTTACCGTTATTGTGGATAAAATAACAAAGCAAATCGAACTCCTTCGGTGCAAGCTCGATTCTGTTGCCGTCAACATACACAACACGATTGTTTGTGTCGACATCAAGACTGCCGATTTTGATATGTTTTTCAATCTCTTCCGGCTGTCCGGACCTTCTCATCACGGCTCGTATCCGTGCAATAAGCTCCTTTGAATCAAATGGTTTAACAACGTAATCATCTGCGCCGGAATCAAGCCCCTGAACTCTGTCTGTTGTGTCGCCCTTTGCAGTAAGCATGATCACAGGTGCATTGCTGATCTTTCGGATTCGTTTGAGTATTTCCCAACCGTCCATCCCGGGAAGCATAACATCCAGCAGAACGAGATCCGGACTGAATTCTTCAAAACTTGTAATTGCTTTGCTGCCGCTTTGACAGGTGAACACTTCGTACCCCTTGCTGCGAAGATAGAGCGACAGTATCTGACAGATTTTTTCATCATCATCAACAACAAGTATCTTTTCGCTCGCGAGCGTTCTGTCATTTTCCATATCGTTTGTCACTCCTCCGTTTGAACGTGAATGCCGTTTCTTTCAAGCAATGCAGCCGTAACCCCGTATCCGGGACGGAGCTCTCCGCGAAAGCATCCGTTATAAATCTTTCCGCAGCCGCAGGACGGACTCTTTGCTTTTAAAACCGCACTTTTTGCACCGCATTCTTCTGCAAGTGCAAGCACGGCATTTGCGCCCGCAATAAACTCGGCGGTTTTATCCGCCCCATCCGCAGTTTGAACAAATGCTCTGCCGTCAAGCACATCACTGCCGTCTCCGCCGATTATCTCGCACGGTTTGCGCGGAGTTGCCAGTCCGCCGAGTTCCTCTGCGCAAACAGGGAGCGCAACGCCTTCACGCACCATGCGCATAATCTTTTCATTCGGCTTTGCCGTGCCGTCATACCTGCACGGCCTGCCTGCAAGACAGCCTGAAACAATAATCACTTGCTTATCTCCTCGATAAATATGTGCATGCGAATTCGCCCTTTGCTCATTTCAAAGTGACAACGGTAACGCCGTAATCACCCTCTCCGTAGTTGCCGTTGCGGAACGCTTTGCAATGCGGGTGGTTCTTAAGGTACTGCTGTATTCCGGCGCGAAGCGCACCCGTACCCTTTCCGTGAATGATATTAACCTCACTCAACCCCTGCAGGTGTGCATCGAGCAGGTATTTGTCAACTATAGGCTTTGCCTCGTCAACGAGCATACCGCGAATATCCAACTCCAATCCGACAGTGTTTGCAGGGTTATATTCAACCTTAACATTTGTCTTCTTTTCGTTTTTTTCGTTTGAGAGCCTGATATCGTTCAATCGGACGGAAAGTTTGATTATTCCAACCTGAACCTGAACCTCGCCGTTCTTGTCCGGTTTTGAGAGCACCGTTGCGTTTTTTCCAAGGCTTACGACATTTACAGTCTGTCCGGGCACGACCATTTTCGGAGGTTTTCCGTCACCGGTTTTCAGTTTCGGCAAGTCCTCGGCAAGTTCATTCTCCGCCTTGCGCACAGCGTCTCTTCCCTGTTGGATAATTCTGTCAGCGGCACGCTGATCAATGGTTTTAACAGCACGGATCTGCATGATTATCTGTTCCATCTCGCGGCGGTAAGCGTCCACTATTTTTCGTGCTTCTTCCTTTGCCTTTGCGCGAAGCTCCGCTTTTTCGCGTTCAAGCTTCTCCTGCTCCGCTTTCAGCTTCTCGGCAAGCTCGGCATGTTCCGCACGCGCCTGTTCCGCAAGTTCCATTTCTTCCTCTGCGCGGCGTTTCTTCATTTCTGCATCTGACAAAATTGCTTCAAAATCCGTATCCTCTTTTTTGATGAATGCTTTTGCATTATCAAGTATATATTCATCAATGCCGAGTCGACGGCTTATTTCAAACGCATTGGATTTGCCCGGGATGCCGATAAAAAGTCGATACGTCGGGCAAAGTTTATCAACATCAAACTCCATGGATGCGTTTTCCATTCCGGGATGTGTCAGCGCAAACGCCTTAATCTCGCTGTAATGCGTTGTTGCAATTGTGAAGCAGCCGCGGGAATGCAGTTCCTCAAGTATGCTCATTGCGAGTGCCGCACCCTCGATTGGGTCAGTTCCCGCTCCCAGTTCGTCCAAAAGCACAAGAGATCTGTCATCCGCAGTTTCAAGAATGCTGACAATATTTCGAATGTGGCTCGAAAACGTTGAAAGTGACTGCTCAATGCTCTGTTCATCTCCGATATCTGCAAAAATACTTTCAAAAACAGCAATTTCCGTGCCTACATTTGCAGGCACAAACATGCCTGACTGAGCCATCAAAGTGAACAGTCCGGTGGTTTTAAGCGTTACGGTTTTGCCGCCCGTGTTAGGACCTGTAACGATAAGCGTCGTGAAATCCGTCCCGAGTCTTATGTCAATCGGAACAACCGAATAATTCGGGATAAGCGGATGCCTGCCCCGAACGATTTTAATTCGTCCCTCAGCGTTTGTTTTCGGACAAACCGCCTTCATTTCCTTGGCAAGCTTCGCCTTTGCAAAGCAAAGATCAATAATGCCGAGGGTTTGAAGGTCGGTGTATATGTCATTCGCCGATGGTTTTACAAGCGCAGTCAATTCAGTAAGAATTCGTTCGATTTCAGCTTGTTCTTCAATTACAAGCTTTTTATACTCGTTTCCGAGTTCCACAACTGCGGCAGGTTCAACAAACAGCGTTTGCCCGCTTCCGGACTGGTCGTGAATAAGCCCCGGAATTTGCTGCCGATATTCCTGCTTAACAGGAACAACAAAACGCCCGTTGCGAATCGTTATTAACGGATCCTGCAAATATTTTGAATACGTTGAAGAACGGATTATGCTGTTCAGCTTTTCGCGAACCCTTTCATTTGCAATGCGTTTATTGCGGCGAATTCCGGCAAGTGCAGGTGAAGCTCCGTCAAAAAGTTCATCCTCGCTCAAAATACAGCGGTTCAATTCATCCTCGATATATTTATGCGCAACAAGCCCGCACGCAAGATTTGCAAGCGCGCACGGAATTTCATCCGTTGAATTGTCACCTTCATTCGCTGCGGTCAGTGGCGTGAGCTGTTCACGCGCAACACGAACAGCCTTTAGCGCTTTTGCGATGTTCAGCAATTCTTCACAGCTTAAATAAAGGGCTGCATTCATGCGTTTAAGCGTTGAACGAATATCCGGGAAATCATCAATCGGT
>CALAXO010000138.1 GCA_937894955.1 uncultured Clostridia bacterium | reverse complement strand
CGAGGTAGTTCGTCGGGTTGCCGGAAGCGTCATATGTTATGCTTTCGCCATCGTATGTACAGGAATCCAGCTCGGTTATAGGCAGTGCCTACCTAAGCAATGCTCAGCATTTTTGTTAGGCACTGTATTATTTAAATCAAAATTTGCGTCAATTGGTTTGTAGATTATATATGTATTTTTTCCAGTCAGTTCTGTCGTTTTCGGCTTTTAACGCTTCTGCGATTTTCGGATTTGCAAAAACAACGTACCCGTTGCCGCAATCATAGCTCACACTGTAATCATCACCAAAACATGCAAAACTGATTGAAGGAACGCACAAGATGCAATATGTAAGCTCTGCATCCGTCAGGTCGGTAGAGATTTTCTCATATGTTTCTTCGGATATATCGCAAGCGCGATAACAAACAAAGTTTCTTTCCGAACCCAAATAATTAAGGTATTCATCGATACGTTCATGGCTACAAAAAACACCGGGTTTTCCAAGCATTTCAGAATCACCCGTGCCGAAATAAATTAATTCATTTCCGTTGAGGAAAGTTTTCAATTTGCCGAACACGTTCGGGGGCATTGTATAGTATGGCGAATTGAGGTAAACAGGTTTATTCCTGCGACTCACTTCATTAAATAGTTTTTTAAACTCAACTCCCGGTGGGTTCTTGACAGGTTTCGGTTCGGAGGACAACGGAGAAAAAAACTTACAGTCGGGCAAAATCTTCGGATATGGTTCATTCTCGATCTTTCCATGTAATGTACAACGGATAACCCGCAGTGATTCTACCGCATATCTGCAAGTGAAGCATTTTTCGCAAAGGTTGGCTGCATCATAGAGTTCGTCTCTCGGCATCAAAAAAGATTCTCCGACAATGTGATAATCAGTTCTTGAAGCATCATCAATTTGTTCGCATTTGAATACTCTCGACATGCCGTTCGAACATATCGGCTCCGCAACAAAATAAACATTGCCCTCGTATTTATAATAGCATCCTTCGCAAATCATTAACATTTCCGCCTTCGCAATGATGTTTATCCGTACCAAATATGAAAATGCTTATATCTGGAGTGAAAGTCACGACCTTTAACATGGAAATGCCAATAGCAACCCGTTTGAAGGCCTACTTCCGGGCCGACAGGGACACCTCCGCCTAAGATTTTCGCTATTTCATATGCATCAGTATAACTATGGGTATATATACCCCAATTTCGGTCTTTTCCGAGTGTTTCCAAACCGCCATTCACTACTATTCTTCGAAGCTCAGCTGTCGTGTTAGCCCATATAACAGCTTCTTCCATACTCATTGGCACAGTAATAATTGAAAGGCTGCCGTTTTCGATTATCGCACCATAATATATGATGCTATTTATTGACTCCTCTTCTGCTTTTACATCAGCATCTGCATCTATTTCGACATTTGCGGATGTGAGCAGTGATGTTAAAAACGCTATAATAAGTGAGCCTATTCTGTCAACACTTGCGGAAGAACGTTCACCTGTTGATGCGCCGAACCCAGTGAACACTCCCTGCTTCGATGGATCGATAAAGATGCTTTCATATCCATCCGGATCAATGCCATTCACCGGATTATTCAGGCAATACGCATACGCGTTATGCCCGAGAACGCCCTGACCGGTGGAGA
>CALAXO010000137.1 GCA_937894955.1 uncultured Clostridia bacterium | reverse complement strand
GAGCGCCGCCTTGCCAAGGCGGAGGTGGCGGGTTCGAGCCCCGTTTCCCGCTCCAAACTCTCGAAGGTTTCGAGAGTTTTTTGTGTTTTTGCACTCATGTTCAGCTTGAATATGCTGATTCACACTGAAATCCGAAGGGATCGTTCGAACCGTGATTTATACCCCCTCACCAATAAGGCAATGCGTGCTGCATACTCTGCCCATGCCGGGCAGGTTGACAAATGCGGCACGCCTTATATTTTTCACCCCATTCATCTTGCGGAACAAATGCCCGATGAAATTTCGGTCTGCGCAGCACTTCTTCACGACGTTGCAAAGGACACGGACATAACACTCTCTGAACTTGAATCTGAATTTCCGTCGGTTGTTATTGATGTGTTAAAACTGCTGACGCATAAAGACGGCATTGACTATTTCGATTACATCCGGGCAATCCGCAGCAATCCGACAGCAGTCCGCATCAAACTTGCAGACATTGCGCATAATTCGGACGAAACACGTTATGCGGGCTGTTCCGAAATCGATGCGGAACGGCTTGCCGCGCGGCGCAAAAAGTATGAAAAAGCAAAAGCCATTCTTCAAGCGAAAAATTTAAACGCTACTTAATGTGTGTTTTGCCTTCGACAACAGATTAATTGCCGATTCAGGAACGTTGACCTTTTCTCCGCCGCTCTGCTTTTCCCGTCAGCAGCAATGCCGCTGCGATACCGCAAAATCCTCCCAAAAATTTTGTAAGCAAAAGCGGAACCGCCATGTTCGGTTCAACGCTGAGCGTAAACCCGAGATGCGCCGCAAGCGCGGAGGCTGCGCAAACAAGGAATGCGGCATTCACCGTTTGCCCTCTGTCATCCATATCCTTGAGCACGGCAAGAGCAGGAACAGCGCTTACGCACCCGATCAGCAGGGCAGCAAGGCTGCAATCCCGCATTCCGAGCTTTTCCCCGATACGGTTGAACGGCTTTGACAATGCGCGGCGCAATATTTCGGCGGTCGGAAGGCTTCCGAGCATCACGATTCCGATTGCGGAAACGGTTTTCATCGCTTCCTCAAGCGGAGTAAGTCTTGCAATAAGTCGTAATCCGGTGATGTATTGAAACGCACCGAGAGTCAGACCCGCCGTTGAAGCGGCTTGCAGCAGTTTCGAAAAAACAGTAAACGCTTTAACCGTTCCGCGCGGAAACAGCTGCAATCCCAACATCAGCAAAACGGAGCAAAATATTATCGGCAGTGTCTGCACAAGCAGCGTAAAAGGCTGCATTCCGCCTGCAATGCCGCCTGCGGCGAGAGCGATCGGCATGACCCCGAGGCCTATCGAAATTCC